>JAAZAD010000089.1 GCA_012514505.1 Rhodococcus sp. (in: high G+C Gram-positive bacteria)
GCCTCGGCGGCGCTGGCCATCGTGTTGGCGGTGTACATGCCACCGCACGCACCTTCGCCCGGGCAGATGGAGCGTTCGATGGTGTCGACATCTTCACGGCTCATGAGGCCACGGGAGCAGGCGCCGACCGCCTCGAAGGCGTCGATGATGGTGACCTCGCGTTCGGTGCCATCCGACAGCTTGGCCATGCCGGGAAGCGTGGAGCCGGCGTAGAGGAACACGCTTGCGAGGTCGAGGCGGGCGGCTGCCATCAGCATCCCCGGCAACGACTTGTCGCAACCGGCGAGCAGCACCGAACCGTCGAGGCGTTCGGCCTGCATCACGGTCTCGACGCTGTCCGCGATCACCTCACGGGAGACCAGAGAGAAATGCATGCCCTCGTGTCCCATAGAGATGCCGTCGGACACGGAGATGGTGCCGAACTCGAGCGGGTACCCGCTCGCCGCGTGCACACCTTCCTTGACGGCCTTCGCGAGACGATCGAGCGACAGGTTGCACGGCGTGATTTCGTTCCACGACGAACCGACACCGATCTGCGGTTTCACCCAGTCGTCGTCGCCCATACCGACTGCGCGCAACATGCCACGTGCGGCTGTCTTCTCGAGTCCGTCGGTGACGTCGCGACTGCGGGGTTTGATGTCCGGTGCGTCTGGGCTCATGTTGTTCAGAGTAGGCCCGCATGCAAACGGGCACCGGATTATTGGACGGGCCCGGGGTCTCGTCCGGTGAGTGCGATCAGTTTGTCCTGCAGCGACGCGTCCTCCGGGACGGCCACCGGCGCCGCGAACAGACCGCTGGCGGCGAGCATGTCGCGTTGCCCATTCAGGTCTGCCCAGACGGCCTCGACGAGCGTGGTGTCCAGCTTTTCGTCCGTACCCGTAGCTCGTGCCAGATCCCAGGTGTGTATTGCGACGTCGGTGGTCTGCTGTCGTAGATAGAACTCGGTGTCGACCGTCCCGAACGACAGCTGAACCGGCGCCTTCGGATCGGCCTTCGCCCACGCCTCCGTCGCCGCGTCGGAGTATCGCCGCCACTCGGCACGCATGTCACCGTGCAGCGGAACCACGTCCGCCTCCGCTTCCGTCAGCGACTTTCCGGACAGCAACGCCGGAATCCACTGCTGTTCGACGATGACGTGCCGGATCAGCTGGGTTACGTTCCATTCGGTGTCGGGGGTGGGCGCCGACCAGTCGACGACCGCTTCTACCCGGTCCCCGAATTCGCGATGGGCGGTGCGTTGGAGTTCGATCCAATCGAAGGTCACAGGTCCAGCGTACGGACCGTCAAGGCCTCGGACGTAGACGTTGCGCCAGTTCGTCGAGGTCGTCCACGAACCACACGTGCCTGCCACGATTGGACTCGTGCACGTAACTTGCCAGGGCCGAGCTGCGTGAGGTGTGCTCGGAGATGTCGCCGACCAGCGCCACATGAAGTCCGTAGTTCGCGAACTTCTGCGTGATGGCACCGGCCACTGTGGTTTCCAGACGGAAGAAGTCTTCCGGGAATCGCTCGATGGGTATCGCTGCTACGTCCGGCCAATCCACCCACACCTCGCCGATGACATCGGTTGCCTCTCGTTCGGACGCGATCGAGTAGCCGTCGGGAGGGAAGTGGAACACCTTCTTGCCGTGGATGTCGGTGATGTTGTCGGTCATGGTTGTTCCTCTCTGGTCAGGAACTCGAGTTCGTGTTCTGGTCTGCTGGGCAGCAGGTGACCGATCCTCGGCAAGACCTGCACCTCTGCGTGCGGCGTGGCCGAGGTCAGTCGCGACGCCGTCTCGGCGGAGTCGACCATCGCGTCTTCGTCACCGACCACCACCTGTATCGGCATGGTCAATCCGCGAAGGTTCTCGTCGGTGAAGATCGGAAACCCGGTGCGGTAGCGAAAGTGCTTCGAGACGAGGCGTATCTGATCGCTCGTCGCTGTGAATCGGTCCGCGGGCATTCTCGACAACTCTGACCCGAGCGTTCTCGAGAGGGCTTTCCGCTGACCCCACTTGCCGAACGGGGTCAGCAGAATCGTCGCCAACAGGAATCCGCTCTTCTGCTTGCCGACGCCCATCGGGCAGAACAGCGACATCCGGCTCACCCGATGCGGGCGTCGTATGGCGTAGTCCAGGGTGAGCCACCCTCCGAACGAATAGCCCATGAACTGAGCGTCCGCCAGTTCGAAGTGGTCGAGCACGGCGTCGAGCCACCGGGCGTATGTGTCGGAGGCGAGGGGCGGGCGCGACGCGGCGCTGAGGCCGGGCTCGCCGATCACGTCGACGGCGTAGACCCGAAAGTGCTCTGCCAGGAACGGTATTCGGTCCATCCAGTGCGCAGAGCTGCTCCCTGAACCATGGATCAGGACGAGCGGCGGCGCGTCCATACGTCCGGAGACGACGACGAACGTGTCGCCTTCCGGAGTGGGAACATACTGCTGCTCGTTTGGTACGGGCCAATGCTCGAGTGTCCTCGTCTGCGCCTCACGGAGCACGCGGGCGCCTTCGTCCGTTCGGTAGGCGCTCATGAGTCCGACTCCGCTGCGTTCCCGTCGTCCAGGATCGCCTCGATCATTTCGAAGACGTTGGCACTCGTGATGAGGCTGCCGAACACGACGACCTTCAGATGTGCGCGTTCCTCGTCGTAGATCGCCTGGATGCGTAGTCGGTCGTCGCCTGCGCGCTGGTGAGCATTCGCGGAGGTCAGCAACGTGCTGATCCGGTCGACGGTCCGCCGGTCGACGGCGCTGATCTCCACCGCACTCGACACCTCGACCACCCGCTGTCGGGTCGTCGATTCCTGAATGGTCGACGGCGCCGGCCGGCCGACGAAGGCCTCGAGATCCTCGCGGGCAATGCGGTATTGCTTCCCGATCCGCACCGCCGCGAGTCGCCCGTCGCGCACGTAGCCACGCACCGTGCGGACGTGTAGGCCGAGCCGCTCGGCGACCTCGTCTGCGCTGTACCAATCCTGCTGCATGAAACTACCGTATCACTCCCTATGTGGGGAAGGATAGGTAATAATAGGGATGTGTTGGTCAGTAATCGGCAAAGTTGATGAGGCGTCGATGCTCGCCAGGATTGTCGGTGCGGCTACCTAGTGTTCGTGAACGAGCGCTGCAGGGGTGGCGCGACAACCTACCGATGGAGACCTGGTGAAATTCGTATCGACCCGCATCATCACCGCAGATGTGGAGAAGGCCGTTGCCTTCTACGAGATGGTTACCGAGACATCTGCGATATGGGGGAATGAACTGTTTGCGGAGATCCCGACGCCGGTCGGCACGCTTGCCGTTGGCAGCGACAAGACGGTCGCGCTGTTCGGGCCGGGATCTGCCGAGCCGGCAGCCAACCGAACCGCCATCATCGAGTTTCTCGTCGACGACGTGGACGCCGAATACGAGAGGCTCCGTGGGAATATCGGCGAGGTGGTGACCGAACCTACGACTATGCCGTGGGGCAACCGTGCGCTGCTGTTCCGCGACCCCGACGGAAATCTGATCAATCTGTTCACGCCGGTCACCGACGAGGCGCGCGTCAAGTACGGGCTGTGAGGACACGATCTCGCCAACAGGTGCGCGCGTCGGCGATGGGGGACAGGATGGGTGCAGACACCTACGTCGAGGTATTGGAGAACGCATGCCCATCCCTACCGTCGAACTCGCGCCGGGCCTGACAGTCAGCGCCCAGGGCTACGGGGCGATGTCCGTCGCACCCGTGTACGGCCCTGTCGATACGGCTGAGGCGTTGTCGACGCTCAATCACGCCGTCGACATCGGGGTGACATTCATCGACACCGCCAATGTGTACGGCGAGGGCGCCAGCGAACTTGCGGTGGGGCAGATCCTGAAGGATCGGCGCGACGAGGTGCAGCTGGCCACCAAGTTCGGACTGGTCGGCAACATCGCCAAAGGCCAACGCTCGATCAACGGCAAGCCCGAACATGTGGGGCAGGCACTGGACGAGTCGTTGGCGCGGTTGGGTGTCGACAGCGTCGACCTCTACTACCTGCACCGGGTCGACCCGGAGGTTCCGATCGAGGACACCGTCGGTGCCATGGCAGCGCAGGTGAAGGCGGGGAAGGTGCGGCACCTCGGCTTGTCCGAGGCCACCGGCGACGAACTGCGCCGGGCGCACGGTGTTCACCCTATTGCTGCGATCCAGAGCGAATGGAGCATCTGGTCCCGCGACGTCGAAAACAAGGTGGTTCCTACCGCTGCCGAACTCGGTATCGGATTCGTGCCGTACTCACCGGTGGGACGCGGTTTCCTGACCGGAACTTACGACCCTGAGGTGCTGGGCGACAAAGACTTGCGGCGACGGTTCCCACGATTCTTCGACGACGCATTGCCGGCCAATCAGAAAGTCCTCGAGACGATTCGCGAGGTGGCATCCGAGGTGGACGCGACTCCTGCGCAGGTGTCGTTGGCCTGGCTGGACGCGAAGGCTCGTGAGTTCGGTCTGCCTTCGGTGGCCATCCCCGGCACTCGCTACGCCTCGCGGGTCACCGAGAATGCGGGTGCACTGGATCTGTCTCTCACAGCCGAACAGGTAGCTCGGTTGGACCTGCTCGCCGACATCACAGTCGGTGCCCGATCCGCCGATCCGCAGTGGGTGTCGCAAGGACGCGAGTAGCCCGACCGCCTCACCTGAGCGGCTCCGCTGCCTATAGGGGCATCAGACTCCGACAAACCTCCGTTTCAGAGCTGTGAGCTGGCCGGAAGAGTTGAGCTGAACCTGACCGAGCGGTCAGGTTCAGCTCAATTCTTTCGGGCCTTGTTGGGGGAGTCCCATAGCGGCTGCGTGTCCGCGGAGATACTCGCGGAGGTAGGGCATCGTGAACGTGAGTTTGCCAAATCCTGCGGGAGTGATGAGGTCGGCGCTGATCAGCCGAAGGCGGTATTGGCCTGCATAGGTGGTGCTCACACCGAGGCGTTGGGCGATTTCACTGGTCTTGCTGGGCCCATCATCATGTGACATGGCGACGAGGAAGCTGCGGTCCACGTCCGAGATGTCTGCGAGGCTGGGTTCGAGCACTAGAGAACCCACTCTCCTTCTGGCTGCAGCAATTCCGGTCGCAACATCGTCGTCGCTGATCGCAGTGGTTGTCGGACTTTGGCGCCATATGTGGTAGCCGACGAGTTGTATCAGGAAGGGGTATCCGCTGGTGGCGTCCGCTGCAGCACTGCAGGCATCATCGCTGATGCTGCGGCCAGTTCGTTCGATGGGATTTCGGATCGCTTCGGCCACGTGCCCCAGCTGTACGGCGCCGAGTGCATGCCGATCGGCGCGGCGGAGGAACGTGAGCACGTCATCGTTGAGGAGGTCGTTGATCGAGGAGGGGAGTCCGGCAGCGGCGAAGGCTAGTTCCCGGCCTTCTCGGAACATATGCTGCACGATGGTGCCGAGTTCGCGGAGTTCGTCGGTGAGGTAGCGATGGATTTCATCGACGGTGATGAGTAGGCCGGTCTCATGCTCTGCGAGAGCGTCGGTGAGCTCGGAGATTTGTTGGCGCAGAGCAGGTTGCAGGGTAGAGGCGTCGGTCGTTTCCCAATTTACGCCAACGAGTCCGTTCAACTTGATTCCGGTGAGGCGACGTTTCGTTGGTGTTCGTACGTGTGCGTCGATCAGTTGCGGCAGGTGATTGAGGGTCAGTCGTGAGATCAACCCGGGGGTTGCCGTCTCGGAGATTACGAGCCAGCCACGGCTGCGGGCTTGCTCTTCCGCTTCGTTGAGCATCACCGTTTTTCCGACCCCACGCGCGCCGGTGTAGATCGTGGCTCGTCCGGGGGCTCCGGGCCCTTCATCCAGGGCGATGCCGAAGTCTTCGATGAGGTCGGTGCGCCCAACGAGTAGTGGTGGAGCTACCCCAAACGAAGGAGTGAAGGGATTCTTTCTCACAGGCTGACTCTACCAGCTGTTTTAATTGCGTTTAATTCGTTTAATTTTGTTTAGTCGATTCCCGTCATTCAGGGCGTACCCCGCGGGGCAGGCGGTGGCCCGATGCCACCGCCTTCCGTCTTCAGGGATGGTTGTTCGGCGGGTATCCGTAGATTCCGTAGGGATCGCCGGCCAGGAAGGCCTGGTTCTGTGCCTCGGCACGGGCCGCGACCTGGGCGCGTTCTTGTGCGGCGAGCTGCTGACGTTTCTGCCACTGCTGGAAACCCTTCACTCCCAGCCACACGGCAAGCACCATAAGCACCACCCACCAGAATTCGATGAGGAGTCCGATCACGATCAGGATTCCGATTCCTGTGAGGATCGGATGGCCGTTGCGGCGCGGGCGCCGTCCGCGCCCCTGGTAGACGTTGTTCTGGTAGACGTTGATCTGCCCGTGGTTGGGGCCGAAATTCATGGTGCCCATGAAACTTTCCCTCGCTCCTCAGAGTTCGCTGCCTAGACTGCGAGCCGTATGGCGCGCGTCGCTCCGACGAGGAGCCGTACAGAATGACAGAGGGGTCCGACACATTCGTTCGGTGCGCCGACGTGGGTGTTATCGGGCACGATGAACTCTGTGGAGGCGTCACCGGATTCGACGACAACGATCCCCAGTAAGCGGGCGTGGATCGTATGGGGAGTCGGCGTATTCGCGTATCTGGTCGCCGTTCTTCATAGAACTTCGTTCGGTGTTTCCGGTCTCGTCGCCACGGAACGGTTCTCGATCCCCGCGAGTGTTCTGTCGTCGTTCGTGGTGTTGCAGCTCGTGGTCTACGCAGGAATGCAGATTCCTTCCGGTGTGCTGCTGGATCGGTTCGGGTCGAGGCGGATGATCGCGACCGGGGCGTTGGTCATGGCTGCGGCGCAGTTGACGCTCGCGCTGACCGAGTCGCTGCCGGTGGCGATTGCCGCCCGCGTGTTCGTCGGTGTCGGCGACGCCATGACCTTCATTTCGGTGCTCCGGCTCGTGCCGCAATGGTTCGAGCCCCGTCGGGTGCCGGTGGTGACCCAGTTGACCGGTCTCTGCGGTCAGTTCGGTCAGATTCTGTCCGCCCTGCCGTTCCTGCTGCTGCTGAGTGGGCCGGGCTGGAGTTTCGCCTACGGTTCTGCCGCGGCCATCGGGGTTCTGTCGTTCGTGCTGGCACTGACGGTGATCCGGAACTCTCCACCCGGCCACGAGGTGGTCGCGGTGCCGGCCGGCTTGAAAGAGGTGGGCCGGCAGATCCGTACTGTGTGGAAGCGTCCCGGTACGCGGCTGGGCTTCTTCACTCACATGGGTACCCAGTTCTCGGTGACGTCGTTCGCGCTGCTGTGGGGTGTGCCGTACCTCCGGTCCGCGCAGGGTTTGTCTGCGAGTGAGGCGGGGTCACTTCTCACGCTGGTCGTGATCTCGGCGGTCGTCGCCGGCCCGATCATCGGCATTCTCAGTGGACGTTTTCCGATGCGTCGTTCATACCTGGTACTGGCCATCATGATCAGCAACGCCGCAGGGTGGACGGCGGTGTTGGTGCTGCCCGGGCCCGCACCCCTGTGGCTGTTGGTGCTGCTCGTCGTGGTGATTTCGGTGGGCGGCCCCGGTTCCATGATCGGATTCGACTACGCCCGGATGTTCAATCCCATCACGTCCATCGGCACTGCTCAGGGCATGGTGAACATCGGCGGATTCCTGGCATCACTGCTGGTGATCCAGGCGATCGGACTGATTCTCGATGCTTCCGGCGGATACACCTTCGATGGGTTCCGGATGGCGTGGCTCGTCCAGTACCCGATCTGGATTCTCGCGATCACGGGTGTGCTCGTGACCCGTGGCAAGGCGAGGCGGGAGATGGGCGTCGTCCTGCGTCCGGTGCGTCAGGTGTGGCGCGAGCGGGGAGCGCGCAACAAATAGGTCCGCATGAGGTCTGGTGTTATCCGTAACCTCGAGTTACGGTTCTTTATACGTAACCAAGAGTTACGGGTAACTCCACCAGGCGCGGCCAGCGCGATCCGAACTCGAACCACAGGGAGAAGCGATGACGTTGTCGAATGCGGCAGCACGCGGATCGAACTACGAGTCCGACGTGACTTATGCAGAAACACTCGGATTGCTGTCCGAGGGGTCGGTACACAAGCACTTCGACCCCTACGTCGACATCGCGTGGGACTCGCCCGAACTCGCGGTGACGGAGAACGACCCGCGCTGGATCCTTCCCCAGGCCGACCCGCTCGGTGAGCACCCCTGGTACAAGGCGCTTCCGGACGAAAAGAAGATCGCGATAGGGATGTGGCGTCAGGCCAACATCGCCAAGGTCGGCCTGCAGTTCGAGTCCGTCCTCATCGGCGGAGTCCTGCAGTATGTGTTCCGGGCGCCGAACGGGTCACCCGAGTTCCGGTACTGCACCCACGAGATGGTCGAAGAGTGCAACCACACCCTGATGTTTCAGGAGATGGTGAACCGGATCGGCGTCGACGTGCCTGGCGGCCGGAAGGCGTTTCGGATGATCGCACCGTTCCTGCCGTTGGCGGGCACGGCCTTCCCGATCGTGTTCTTCATCGGGATCTTGGCCGGCGAAGAGCCCATCGATCACATTCAGAAGACGATCCTGCGATCACAGGCAGACATCCACCCGATCATGTCGAATGTGATGTCGATTCACGTCGCCGAGGAAGCACGCCACATCTCCTTCGCGCACGAGTTCCTGCGTCGGCACATCCCGCGGATGAGCAGGCCCGGACGGTTCGCGGTCTCGCTGCTCTTTCCCGTCATCATGCGGGTGCTGTGCGACGTCATCGTGATTCCGCCACCCGCGTTCTGGTCCGAATTCGACATCCCGAAGTCGGTGAAGAAGGAACTCTTCTGGCGAGAACCGCAGTCGCGGCAGACGCTGCGTGATTACTTCGCCGACGTTCGGATGCTGGCCCAGGAGACCGGCCTGATGAACCCGGTCTCGCGTCGCATCTGGAAGGCCCTGAAGATCGACGGGAAACCGTCGCGCTTCCGCAGCGAGCCCAGCCGGATTCCGGCACGGCACGCGGCGTAATCGAAGAACGGATTCACAAATGCCCCACGTCGTCACTCAGTCGTGCTGCAGCGACGCCTCGTGCGTGTACGCGTGCCCGGTGAACTGTATTCACCCGACACCGGACGAACCCGACTTCCTGACCGCCGAAATGCTGCACATCGACCCGGCGTCCTGCGTGGACTGTGGTGCTTGCGTGTCGGCGTGCCCCGTCGATGCCATCGTTCCGCAGGCCAAACTGACGGATACGCAGCAGCGGTACCTCGGCATCAACGCTGATTACTACAAGGCCGACTCCGACACGGGTTTGCGTGGGCGTCCTTTGCTTGCGCCCGTGACTCCGCCACCGTCCGCCCGTCAGGACGTGGCTCCACTGCGGGTCGCGATCGTCGGCTCCGGTCCTGCCGCCATGTATGCCGCGGACGAACTGCTCACCCAGCCGGGTGTGCAGGTGAACGTTTTCGACCGACTGCCCACGCCGCACGGCCTGGTGCGTGCGGGTGTGGCCCCGGATCACCAGCGCACCAAGCAGGTCGGGGAATTGTTCGAAACCATTGCCGACCAACCGGGATTCGAGTACTACCTGGGCGTCGAGATCGGCACAGATCTGTCGCACGAAGAGCTGCTCGAGCATCACCACGCTGTGATCTACGCAGTCGGTGCGTCCTCGGACAGGCGACTGGACGTTCCCGGCGCAGACCTGCCGGGCGCAGCCTCTGCTACCGACTTCGTGGCCTGGTACAACGGCCACCCCGATCATGCACACCGTGAGTACGACCTGTCGCACCGCCGTGCAGTGATCATCGGCAACGGCAACGTCGCACTCGACGTGGCCCGGATTCTGACTGCGGACCCGGATCGACTTGCCGGTACCGACATTGCGGCTCCCGCACTGAAAGCATTGCGGAGCAGCCGGATCGAAGAGGTGGTCATCGTCGGACGGCGCGGCATCGCGCAATCGGCATTCACCGTCCCTGAATTCGCCGGGCTGCTGGCCGAACCCAACCTGCGGCTGGCGCTCTCGCCCGAGGACATCGAACTCGACGACACCAGCCGAGACCGCGAACGAGCCGGCGCATTGGAGCATTCGGTCGCGCAGAAGGTGCGCATGCTGCGAGAACTGGATGACCGTGAGGTCACGGACGGCAAGCAGATCACGCTGCGGTACCTGTCCACTCCGACGCGGATCATCGGCGACGATCACGTCACCGGCATCGAACTTGCCGCGAACTCCCTCGTGCCGGATGACGACGGTGCACTGCGGGCCAAGATCACCGACCAAACCGAAATCCTCGACGCCGGGCTGGTGCTGACGTCGATCGGCTATCGCGGAGTGCCCGTGGCCGACCTGCCCTTCGACGACACGACAGGGACTCTCCCCAACGTCGGCGGGCGAGTTCGCAGCCGACCGGACGGTGAACCCGTTCGAGGCACGTACGCGGCAGGATGGATCAAACGTGGTCCGTCCGGCTATATCGGCACCAACAAGTCGTGCGCCCAGGAAACGGTCAACGCACTCGTCGACGACTTCAACGAGGGCTTGCTCCAGGCGCCTACATCGGATGCGTCAGCATTGAAGCGCGTCGTTCGGGAGCGGCAGCCGGCGGTGGTGGATCGCGCCGGATGGCACGCGATCGACCGGGCGGAATTGCGGCGCGGCGCCGAGCAGAACCGAGTCCGCGACAAGATCGTCGACCGAGCCGAGATGGCGGCACTGGCCGCTCGAGCGGCGGAGCCGGTCACTGGTCGAGGACGTCTATTCGCGCGCCGACGGTAAGCAACTGTGCCGCAGTAAGACCGAACATGGCATGGAACGCATCACTGAAATGGGACGGCGTTGCGAATCCGGCGTCGGCCGAGGCGGTGGTGAGGTCGTGGCCCTTCGATACGGATGCCCCGACGTGCAGCATTCGCGACCACAGTCGGTAACGCCGAAAGCTGGTGCCCGCTTGGGCGGAGAACAGGTGCAGGAACCGCGACGTCGACAGGTGTGCCTCGGCCGCCAACTCTGTGGCCGACAGATTCCTCCCAGGATGGGCACGTAGCGTCGCGATGGCGGTGGCGATCCTGGCGTCCACGGGCTCGTGGGCGGCGTCGCTCACAAGGTCCATCAGGCGAGAAGGGTCCGGGTCGGGCTCCTGCGCGAGGTGAATGATCGCCGCCTCGGCCTGGTGGGCGAGGCTGATGTGCTTGCCCTGCTCGAGCATTCGGTCCCGGCAGTGCTCCGCGCGCGACGAGCTGGGATCGATGTAGCAGAACAGCATTCGCTCGCCGTGTGCCACAACTTGGTGCACGACCCGCGGTGAGATCAGCGCGCTGCGGACCACGCGTTCACCGAGTTCGTGGGCCCGGAGTGTGAAGGGTGCGTCGATGCCGACAGCCAGGCACTGGACCGAGCCCGAGTGGGCGTTCAACTGTAATGACAGACCGAGGTATGCGGCGTGCCCCGTCCATAACCACAAGGTCGCCTGCTCCGGCGGACAGCCTGTTTCTGGAAGTGCCGCAGGGCTCATGTCCGCAATGCTGACACGAGTGGTCCGGCGAGGGAAGGTGCAGTGATGTCGGTGGAATTCGTGGTTCAGAGCTTGTTCGTCGTGATCGGCGCGATTCACGTCGTCCCGGGCGTCGTTGCCGTATCCGTGGAGAAGACACGTTCCGCCTACGGGCTCGAGGCCGGCAACCGTGATCTGGCGCTGCTTCTGCGGCATCGGGCAGTGCTGCTCGTGTTGGTAGGCGTGGCGATGATCGCGGGTGCTTTCGTACCGGATCTCCGCGTTCCGGCGCTCGTTGTGGGCGGCGCGAGCATGCTGACCTTCGTCGCGTTCGCTTCCCGGAGTGGCGTGCTTACCCCTCAGATCCGGCGAATCGTTCGCGTGGACATCGTGGGGTTGGTGGTGCTCACCGCAGCGGCACTTCTTCTCGTCGTCGGATGAGGCATAGCCCTTTTACACTTTCGGTAAATGTGTAACACTATGACGCATGACGAGCGACCAGTTGGCAGACCGACCCCCGATGCAGTGGGACCGGTGGGGTGACCCTGACAAGCGTAAAGTCCTTTCGGACGGCGTGAAGGGGCTTTTGCAGCAAGCGCTCGGGGTCGTGCCCGACGAGGGCGGCAACATCGAGGCAGATGCCGTGGTGCTCACCCCCTCCGCGCTGACCGACCAGCAGCTCGCCGGGCTGGCGGGCATCGTCGGCGACGACAACGTCAGCACCGCCCACGACGACCGCCTGCTCCGCGCCGGCGGCAAGAGCACGCTCGACCTCCTGCGCCGCCGGAGCACAGATGCGCAGAACGCTCCTGACGCCGTCGTGGTCCCCGGTACCGACGACGAGGTTGCCCGCGTCCTCACTTACGCGAGCGAGAACGCGATCGCGGTCGTCCCGTTCGGTGGTGGCACCAGCGTCGTCGGTGGCCTCGATCCGGTTCGCGACCGCTTCGACGCCGTCATCTCGCTCGACCTCCGTCGCTTCGACGCGCTGTCGGAACTCGACACCGAGTCGGGTATCGCGGTGCTCGGGGCAGGCCTCACCGGCCCCCGCGCCGAGGAACTGCTCGGTGAGCAGGGCTACTCGCTCGGCCACTTCCCGCAGAGCTTCCTGTTCGCCACGATCGGCGGATTCGCGGCGACGCGCTCGTCCGGTCAGGCGTCTGCCGGTTACGGCCGGTTCGAGGACATGGTGCAGGGGCTGCGTGTCGTGACCCCCACCGGTTCCATCGACACCGGACGGGCGCCGGCGTCTGCAGCCGGACCGGATCTGGGCGAGCTGTTCGTCGGTTCCGAAGGCACTCTCGGCGTTATCACTCAGGTTCGGGTGCGGGTCCATCCTGTCCCGGAAACGACTGTGCGCGAAGGATGGAACTTCCCCGATTTCGCCACTGGTGCCGCCGCGCTGCGTGCACTCGTGCAGGCAGGCACGGTGCCGACCGTGCTGCGCTTGTCCGACGAGGCCGAGACCGGCATCAATCTGGCCACCACCGAGAAGATCGGTGAAAGCGCCGTGACCGGTGGATGCCTGTCCATCACGACGTTCGAGGGATCAGCGGAATACACGGCGGAGCGAGCCGAGGAAGCGCGTGCTGTCCTGAAGGCACACGGCGGCACCTCGCTGGGTGAAGAGCCCGGCAACGGCTGGGAGCACGGCCGATTCGATGCTCCCTACCTGCGCGATTCGTTGCTGGACGCAGGCGCGCTGTGCGAGACCCTCGAGACGGCGACCAACTGGGGCAACCTGGACAACCTCAAGGCGGCGGTCACCACCGCGCTGACGACCGCACTGTCGGACCAGGGCACCCCGCCGCTGGTGATGTGCCACATCTCGCACACCTATCTCACCGGCGCATCCCTGTACTTCACGGTGGTGTGCGGCCAGGCCGACGACCCGATCGCGCAGTGGGGCAAGGCGAAGACTGCTGCAAGCGACGCCATCATCGCGGCCGGCGGTACCATCACCCACCACCACGCGGTCGGTGTCGACCACAAGCCGTGGATGAAGGACGAGATCGGCGATGTCGGGGTGCGAGCGCTGCGCGCAGTCAAGGACGCGCTCGACCCGGCCGGAATCCTCAACCCCGGGAAGCTGATTCCATGATCGAAAAAGTAACGGTACTCATCAATCCGCTCTCAGGGCACGGCCACGGACCGATTGCGGGACGCAAAGCGGTCGCGAGACTTCGTGAACGCGGAATCGGTGTCACCGAGATCATCGGTACCGACGCGGACGACGCCAAGGCGGCGGCCGCACGTGCGATCGAGGAGGGTACCGATGCGCTCGTCGTCGTCGGTGGTGACGGTGCGATCAGCATCGCACTCCAGGCCGCCGCGCAGTCCGACACTCCCATCGGACTTATTCCTGCAGGCACAGGGAACGACCACGCCCGCGAATTCGGCATCCCGGTGGGTGATCCCGCCGCCGCGGCCGACGTCATCGTGGACGGTGAAGTGCAGGAGTCGGACCTCGCGAAGATCACGCTCGAGGACGGCACCGTGGTGTGGGCCGGAACGATCGTCGCCAGCGGGTTCGACTCGCTTGTCACCGAGCGCGCAAACCGCATGACCTGGCCGAAGGGCAAGATGCGGTACAACCTGGCGATTCTGGCCGAGTTCGCGCAGTTGAAGCCACTCGACTACACGATCGAGTTGGATGATCAGAAGCTGGATGCGAAGGTCACCCTCGTCGCTGTCGGTAACGGGCGCTCTTACGGCGGCGGCATGCAGATCTGTCCGAAGGCCGACAAGACGGACGGGCTGCTCGACCTGACCGTCGTCAATTACGGCAGCAGGTTGCGACTCATTCGGTTCTTCCCGCGCGTGTTCAAGGGGACGCACGTGGATCTGGACGAGGTGCAGACGTTCCGCAGCCGGAAAGTGGTACTCCGGTCGGAGGGCATCACGGCGTACGCGGACGGTGACAAGGTGGGTCCGCTACCGGTCACCATTGAGGCGGTGCCGAAGGCCCTGCGCATCCTCAGTCACCAACCGGCCTGACGCTGGTCAGAGGCCGTGGAGTCGGTCGGTGACCGGCTCATATATTGCGTAGTCGGTCGATCTCCCTGCGTTCGCGCTTGGTGGGTCGGCCGGCTCCACGGTCGCGTTTCGGGACGGCCGCGAGTAGCTCACGTGGTGGGGGAGGCGGTGTTTCGTCCCGGTAGCACTCGGCTGCGATGGGCGCGCCCACGCGCTTGGTGATTGTCCGCACGACCACGACGATGCGCTCTGTTCCGCCGCCGCGGATGCGCACCTCGTCGCCCATGCGGACAGGCTGCGACGCCTTGGCCGGGGTGCCGTTCACCCGAACGTGCCCCGACCTGCACGACGCCGCAGCCTGCGAGCGCGTCTTGAACAGGCGCACCGACCACGACCAGCTGTCCACGCGGGCGCTGGCGGGGTCGCTACTCGAAGCAGGCATCTTCTCAGGATACGAAAGTCACTCTCGACCCGCCGAGATCCACTGCGGTCCGTTGAAGGTCAGGTTCCGGCCGCCGGTCACCAGATCGGCCGCACGGTCGAGCATCGACATGTGTTCGTCGGTGAGCGTCAACCGGTCCGCTCGCGCATTTTCGTCGACCCGTGCGGGCCGGCGTGTGCCTGGAATCGGTGCAACCGGAAGACCCATCCGCTTACCTTGTTCGAGCAGCCACGCAAGAGCCACCTGTGCAGGGGAGACAGCGACCTGGTCTGCCACCGCGCGCACCACATCGACAACGGCGCCGTTCGCCTCGAAATTCTCGTCGAATCGTGGCTGTCCCTTGCGCATCGAGCTCAACACACTCTCCTTGGTCAGTGTGCCGGTGAGAAACCCGCGGCCGAGTGGCGAGTAGGGCACGAAGCCCGAACCGACCTCGATCGCGGCAGGCACGACGTGGCGCTCGACGTCACGCGACCAGATGCTCCATTCGCTCTGCACGGCAGAGATCGGATGTACGGCTGCGGCAGCGCGCAGCTCGTCACCGGTCACCTCGGACAACCCGAGGTGCCGCACCTTGCCCTCGTGAACGAGTTCGGCCATGGCGCCGACGGTCTCCTCGATCGGCTGGTCGAGCTGACGCCGGTGCAGGTAGTAGAGGTCGATGACGTCGGTGCCGAGCCTCCGAAGCGAGGCCTCACATGCGGCCCGCACATAGTCGCGATCACCGCGAGTAGGGGTGTCGCCGGGCTGGTCGCCGATCTTGCCGGTGATCCCGAACTTGGTCGCCAGCTGGACCTCGTCCCGACGGGTACGCAGCACCTCGGCGATCAACTCTTCGTTGGTACCGGCCGGCCCGGTGGTGCCCGGTCGAGGCTGGCCGTACACGTCCGCGGTGTCGATGAAAGTCACACCGCTATCGAGCGCGTGGTGGAGGGTGCTGCGCGCCTCGGAGGGGTCGGTCGGCCCGTAGACATGACTCAGCGCCATTCCGCCGAAGCCGATGCGGCTGACCCGCAGTCCGTGGCCGAGTTCGATGGTCGATACCTGACTCATGCGGAGTCTCCTTGTCGTTCGAGGGTGGTGCGGTCGACGATCGGCGAGTTGTCGCAGTCCAAACCGAGGTCGATCAGTCCGCGGTAGTGCTCGATCTTGTCGTCGATAGCTCCGAGGTCTTGGTTGAGTTGATCGAGTTGGGCGAGTACCCGTTCGCGGTGGCCGCGTAGAAGTGCCATCCGGCGTCCGTGACTGGCAGCACCCTCCTCAGTGAGCGCGAGGAACCACCGGATGTCCGCGACCGGCATTCCGGTACGGCGCAGGCGAACGATCAGCTGAATGATCCGAAGTGATGCGTCGTCGTATCGTCGGCGTCCGTCGCTGCCCCGGTCGACGCGTGGGATCAGACCCTCACGTTCGTACCAGCGGAGCGTGTCATGGGTCAGCCCGGTTGCTTCGGAAACCTGCGCGATGCCCAGTGCGGTCGTCATGGGTACCGACGCTAGGGGCTGGAGTGCACTCCAGCGCAACTCCTGGCTCAGATCACCGTGATTCCGTCCACTGCCAGTTCGTCGAGCGCCCTCCGGTGAGCCTCGATGGACGTGCCCGCGCAGGCCGCGGCCACGACGGATACGCGGTACCCGAGTCTGTGTGCCGACCGCGCAGCGAGTTCGACGCCGTATTCGGTCGCGATGCCGGTGATGACGACCTCGGTGATGCCGCGTCCACGAAGGTGCGCGTGCAGGTCGAGGTTGGTGAACACGTCGCGGTCGTACTTGGTCAACACCAGATCACCCTCGCCCGGCGCCAACGCAGGGTGAAACGCCGCGCCGTGGCCGGACGGGTCCGAGCGCATCGGATCGGTACGGTCCCGGCTCAGGTACCGCGTGCACACAACCGATGCACCTCGGGTGTGGAGCCGGTCACGCACCGACGCTGCCCGATCGACAACCGCGCGGTCGTGGGCCAGTGCGACGATCCAATGCTGGAAGTCGATCTCTATCAGTGCGGTGTTGCCAGCCATATCGAGGGACGCTAACGACTGGAGTGCACTCCACCGCAAGTCGGCATCTTCGGGTCACGACCCCGATTCAGGGGTGGGAGCAACGGCATTTCACCGTGGCTAACTGATTGCCTCGGCGATTGGCGTGTCACCGTTGTTGAACTCGATGGTCTTTCCGATGGTGGCCGGAGTATCGAGCACGTGGGCGGCGACCTGCGCGACGTCCGCTCGCGTCACCTCGCCCTTGCCGGTGTCCGGTCCGAGCGCGATCTTGCCGGTCGGTTCGTCCAGAGTAAGGGTGCTGGGGCCGAGAATGGTCCAGTCGAGGCCCGATTCACGTAGGTACTTGTCGGCTGCCGCCTTCGCTTCGGCATACGGGAAGAAGCTACTGTCGCTCGGCACGCCGTGATCGACGCTTGCGCCGAAGTACGAGACCATCACGTACCGTTTCACGTTCGCTGCTTCCGCTGCGTCGACGGACCGAATCGCCGCATCACGGTCGACGGCGTAGGTGCGGTCGGGGTTGCCGCCACCCGCACCGGCCGACCACACGAGTGCGTCGTGGCCGCGAATCTTGTCCGCGATTTCCTTTGTGCTCAGATTCTCGACGTCGGCGACGACGGGAGTTCCACCCGCTTCACGTACGTCGGGTTCGTGATCGGGGTTGCGGACGAGTGAACTCACCTCGTGGCCCTGCCCACTGAGGATGCGTGCCAGGTGTAGGGCGATCTTGCCGTGGCCTCCGATGATGGCAATCTTCGACATGTGCATTCCTTTCGGTCGTGGGTTGTTTTCGATCGTGGGCTATACGGAGACGAGGTCTGTTGCCTCCGCAAGCAATTGCAGGGACCGAAGTCGTCCCTCGCGGCGAGGTGCGGAGGATGCGACGATCAGCTCGTCGGCATCGGCATGTTTCGCGAATCGTTCGACGTAGTCCTTCACCTCGGTCGCAGTACCGACCGCGGAGTACTTCGTCATCTGCAAGACCTGTTGCCCCGCCGGGCTTTCGAGAACCATGTCCGCTTCTTCGTCGGTGAACTTACGGTCGCGGGCCAGTAGAAGGTTGACGCGCTGGCGCTTCGCTTCCTGGAATGCGGTGAGCGCTTCGTCGGTGGTGTCCGCGGCGATCACGTTGAGTCCGGCGATGACGTGCGGTTCGGCAAGCTGCTCCGACGGCTGGAACTCACGTCGGTAGATGGCGACTGCGTCTTCGAGTGCGTTCGGCGCGAAATGGGAGGCGAACGCGTACGGAAGGCCGAGCATCGCGGCAAGCTTCGCGCCGAACAAAGAGGAACCGAGGATGTACAGCGGCACGTTCGTGCCCTTGCCGGGGATCGCGTCGATGCCCGGGATGCGTGATTTGCCGGCCAGGTAGGCCTGCAGTTCGAGTACGTCCTGCGGGAAGCTGTCGGCGGACGCGGGGTCACGGCGCAGTGCGCGCATCGTCTTCTGATCACTGCCTGGGGCGCGCCCAAGGCCGAGGTCGATACGACCCGGATGCAGTGTTTCGAGTGTGCCGAACTGTTCGGCGATCGTCAGTGGTGCGTGGTTGGGGAGCATGATGCCGCCGGCGCCGAGTCGGATCTTCTCCGTGTGGGCAGCGACATGCGCGATCAGAACGCTCGTCGCCGACGACGCGATGGACGACATGTTGTGGTGTTCTGCGTACCAAATTCGCTGGTAGCCCCACTCCTCGGCGTGCTGGGCGGTCTCGACCGAGGCGTCGAAGCTTTCCCGTGCCGTTTCGCCGGGACCGATGAGCGCAAGGTCGAGAATGGAGAGGGGGACAGCCACGGCGATGCCAGCCTTTCGTTGGGAGGGGACGTCATGGGCAACAGCTCGGCACCACATTTGATTCCCTCGAACCCGACCAATGTCACTGTGAGTGTGGGGTGGTCCGGTTGATACTGGATGTGTTCGGTGCGGTGGGGGTCTGACTCGCAATGTCACTGACGTCGTGAGACTGTCCTGCGCGTGATGTGTCGACCCCGC
>JAAZAD010000090.1 GCA_012514505.1 Rhodococcus sp. (in: high G+C Gram-positive bacteria)
CGATGAGGATGATGCGGGTGCCGATGTTCTGCGCGTACTCGCGGGCACCGGAGGTGAAGGAGCTGGTGGTGATGAATACACCGCGGGCGGCACCGACGCCGTGCAGGGCACCGACGAACGCCTGAATTTCGGGTCGGCCGACGGTGTTGTCGGCGGCGTAGCGCTTGGCCTGCACGTAGATGCGTTCGAGTCCGAGCGGGTCCTGATCGATGACACCGTCCACACCGCCGTCACCGGAACCACCGATCCTGGCGGCCTTACCCTCGGTGCCGCCGTAGCCCATGGCGACGAGCACATCGAGCACGGACTGCTCCAGGAAGTCGGGATGCTGCCCGCGCAGCCGTGTCAGCAAGTCTGTCGCGACCTCCGAATGCAACCGAGTGACGCCACTCTCGATCTGTTCGAGAGGGTCAGCTTCACTCTCGTCCTGTGCGGCAGTACTGATCTGGCCGGGTTCGGTTTCCGATGTACTCCGGACGACGGGAACGTAGTCCTGGTACGCAGGAATAGCTTTCAGCGTTTTCTCGGTGATTCCGTCTGGGTGCTGCGCGAGCAGGGCGCGGCCGGCGTCGGTGATGGTGAACGTGGCGCGTGCCGGTTTGTCGACGAGTTGCGCACGGAAGAGTCCGCTCAGGGTCCATCCGATCCTGTTGTCGAAGCGTCTCTGTCCGGACGCCAGCGCCTCAGCCCGCTGCTCGACCGTGAGGCCGACATGATCTGCGACTGCCTCGTGTAACTCCCGCTTCCGCCATGTTGCGCCGTCGGCGAGGATCTCCAGAACCGGAGTGAGGAATCCGGACCACACCGGCATCGCCGACACCGGCCCCGGCGCAGTCACAGCTCGCCCCGGAAGGCGCGGGCTTGGAGGGAGGAGAAGAGGGCGTCGAGTTCGCTTAGGGCGGTGCATTGAAGCGACTTGAGTCCTTCGACTGCTTGCGCGCGTCTGGCATACTCGCGTTGCGATTCGATCGGGGGACACGGAACCCGAAGGCTGCGGACATCATCGAAGTTCAATCCTGCCTTCGTTCCGCCGCGACTCTTGGCTGAAATCTGCTGCTGCCCAGCTGGGCTCGAAAGATACCGAGACAGATACGCCGGATCGTACTTACTCGTTCGAAGAATCGCCAGGTGCTGATTGATATAGCCACCTGCTGCGTGGTGGCCGACGACGGCGGTACGGCCCAGGTCTGCCGTAATGCTCAAAAGCACATCACCAGCCATCACCTTCGTCCGTCGGGCCTCCGCTGTTTCGGGGGCTTTCACATAGGCGACATCATTGAGCCGCAGCTCGTCATATCCGACATTCTGGATGCGAAGGAACAGCCCTCCGTCATCCGCGTAGTATTTTGCCCAGCCACGTGAACCACTGGTCAGGAAGTCCAGCTTGTCACCTAGTGCGCACTCCGCCCCCGGAGTTTCTCCAGGGCTAAACACAATACCGTTCAGTTAGTGGGTTCATAGTCTATAATGAGGCGTGCCTCGAAGCGGATGGGTGAAGCCGACCTCGGATCGACGGTTGTCGGATGTGGTGTCGGTAGGGCTGCTGACCAAGGTCTTTCC
>JAAZAD010000091.1 GCA_012514505.1 Rhodococcus sp. (in: high G+C Gram-positive bacteria)
CCAGCCACTTCGGCAGCCACCACGCCTTGTCGCCGAGCAGTGCCATCACCGACGGGATGATCACCATGCGGACAACGAAAGCGTCGAAGAACACCGCGGCCGCCAGGGCGAAACCTATCGACTTGATGAAGGAGTTCGGTTCGGCGATGAACGCCGCGAACACCGAGATCATGATGACCGCAGCGGCGCTGACCACTCGCGCTCCGTGGTTGAAGCCGATGGTGACGGCCTGCTTCGCAGTCGCCCCGTGGACGTATTCCTCACGCATACGAGTCACCAGGAATACCTGGTAGTCCATCGCGAGACCGAACACGACACCGATCAGGAAGATCGGCATGAAACTGACGATCGGCGCCGGGTTGGAGATGATGCCTCCCCAGCCTTCCTGGAACACCGCGACGGTGGCACCGAAGGTGGCCGCGACGCTGAGCAGGAAGCCGAGGGTTGCGGTCAACGGCACGAGGATCGATCGGAACACGAGCAGCAGCAGGATGAACGCCAGACCCACGACCACCGCGAGGTAGGGAATCAACGCGTCCTGCAACGTCTCGGAGATATCGCCTTCGAGCGCGGTCTGTCCGGTGACGCCGTATTCGACACCGATGGAATCGTTCAGCGCAGACTCTGCACCGCGAATGGTGTCGACCAGATCCATCGTCGCGGCATCGCTCGGCCCCGTGGAGGGGGTCACCAGGATCTGCGCGGTGTCACCGGCCTTGTTCATACCTACGACCTGCGCGTTGACCACGCCGTCCTGGTCGGCGATGGTGGCAACCACTTCATCGAAAGCCTCCGACGCCGGCACGCTGGCGTTCTGGGCATCCGCGACCACCAGCAATGGACCGTTCTTGCCGGGCCCGAAGCCCTCGTCCACGAGGTCGTACGCCTGGCGGGTAGTCGTCGCCGGGTCGGCGGTCGCTTCGCTCGGAAGAGCCAAGCTCAGCCCGGATGCCGGGATTGCCAGCGCACCGAGCAGCACCACACCGGCGATCAGCGGAATCGCGGGGCGGCGGACGACGGCACTGATGTAGCGCAGCGCCATACTCGGCTTGCCTTCGTCACCTTCGAGGTCACGGCTGGCGAGGAAGGGAATCTTGCCCGCAAATGCCTTGCGCCCGAACAAGCCGAGCATGCCCGGCAGCAATGTCAGCGCGATGAGCACGGCGATGAACACCGTGAACGCTGCGGCGGCGCCCATGTCCGAGAGGAACGGGATACCGACGACGCGAAGCGCTACCAGGGCGATGATGACCGTGAGTCCGGCGAACACCACGGCGGAGCCAGCCGTTCCTACCGCACGCCCGGCCGCCTCTGCGCGGTCGTCGGTCTGGGTCAGTTCGTGCCGGAATCGGGAGACGATGAACAGCGAGTAGTCGATGGCGACAGCAAGGCCGATCATGATGGCCAACGTGGGGGTCATCGACCCGAGGTCCATGAATCCGGTGGCAACGGTGATACCGAGGCTACCGATCGCAATACCGATGATTGCGGTGATCAGCGGAAGACCTGCCGCGACCAGTGATCCGAAGGTCAGCGCGAGGACGATGGCGGCCACGCCCAGTCCGATGAGTTCGGTGGTGCCACCCGGGGGCTCCGCCGCGCTGACGGCAGTGCCACTGATTTCCACGGTCAGTCCGGCATTGCGTCCGGCGTCGGCAGCGGACGTGATCTTCTCGCGCAGTTCGTCGTTGACGTCGGCGGCAGTGCCCTCGAAGGGTACTTCGACGTATCCGACGGTCTTGTCGTCGTTCAGTGGGGAGAGAGCTTCGGCGTTTGCCAGCGCGACGTCTTCGGGCGTCCCTTGCTCGGCCGCAGAGGTTTTGGACATCTCGGCGAGCTTGGCGTCCGCCACGACGGGGTTCGCCAGCGCCTGCGGTGACTCACCCGGTGCAGCTTGGGCGGCGTCCTTGACCTTGTCGATTCCACGAACCTTGGTCAGGACGGCGTCCATCGCCGCCTGGCTCTGCTCGCTCTCGAGGGTCTGTCCTTCCGGGGCGGCGAACACGTACCGCGCCTTGAGCGCGTTCATCGGGTCTTCACCCGGCGCCTGGGGGAAGCGTTCGGCCATCAGATCCTGGGCTTCCTGCGCCGGCGTGCCAGGGATGGAGAACGAGTCCTTGGTCGGCCCGGACAGCGTTGCCGCCCCGACCCCCATGAGGACCAGCAGGACAAGCCAGGCGGATAGCACGGCACCTTTTCGCCGGTAGGCGAATTTGCCGATCCGATAGAGATAGGTGGCCACGAAAGGCTCCTCAGTTGTCGGTTTTCTGACAGTTATGGACGCGGGCTATCGAGGTTGGGGAAGGCCCGCACGGATTTGCCGGAATGCTTCGCGCACAAGCTCATCGGGGCCGGATGCGTTCGATTTCCCACTCAGCCACAGCTCGAGTGAGGCCTTGCACGCACCGCCGACCATCATGTGGACCAAGCTGGGGTACAGATCCTTCTCGAGATCGGTCCCGGTGCGTTCGGCGATCACCGCCCCGAGCAGACGGGTGATGCGATCGTGCATCTCCATCTTCTTGGCAACCAGCGCGGGGCTGGCCTCGACGACACCGACGAGCTCGAAGGTCTCTTCCAGCGTCCGGTCGGGGTGGAGGACGATCTCGACCATCAGGTGCTCGAGAGAATCGAGAATGGGTTCCTCGGCCGGCCGGGCACGCAGCAGGTCGACCCAGTCCCGTACGGCCGACTCGAAATGCGCGAGCACAGCTTCTTCTTTGTTGGCGAAGTAGTTGTGAAACGTGCGGGTCGAGACCCCGGCTTCGGAGGCGATCGCGTCTGCGGTCACACACTCGATTCCGAGGGCGCGCGCGAGCCTGGCCGCGGCGTCACTCAGCGCGGCACGGGTGGCCGCTTTCTTGCGGTCGCGAAGACTCTGGCATTCGGGCACGCATTCGACGGTACAGAACTTGCAGACCTCTGCAAATTTGCAGAGGGGTGCAACTTTGGTGCGTTTCGCCACATACCGATTGGTCTGTGGCGCGAGTCACGACGGTCAGCGTCTGCGCCACGCACCCGGGTCGGCCGTCAGATCATTTACGAAGCCAGGTAACGGACCGTCGGCGACGTCCGCGATGGTCACATTCTCGAGCACTGCGCGCAGACTGACGCGGACACCGATCCACACGTCCTTCAGCGCCTGCGCATGGCCGGTGTAGTCGACATCTTCCGGGCGCTCACCCCGCACCGACGCCAGCGGCCCTTCGACCGTTCTGATGACATCGGCGATCGAAATGTCTGCGGCGTCGCGCGCGAGCCAATATCCACCGTCGGGTCCACGCCTGCTGTCGACCAGGCCGCCGCGCCGGAGATCGGCGAGCACCGCCTCGAGGAATTTGTGCGGAATGGCCTGCGTGGTGGCCAGGAACTCCGCTTTGCACAGCGAAGGGGTGGCCGCAGCGAGTTCGACCAGCGTCCGGACTGCGTAGTCGACCCGGGCGGTGATGTGCACGCCCAATTCCTACCATTCGAGTAGAAAAAGTGCGACGTCGGTCAGCTGATGCCGAACTGCCTGAACCGCCTGTAGATGGTGGCCCGCGAAATGCCCAGCGCAGCCGCAGCAGCCTTCTTGTCACCCGCATTGTCGTGCAAGCTCGCCACGATGGCATCGCGCTGAAGAGCCTCGATCTGGGTGAGCCGGCGTCGCGTCACGGCTCGACACTCGGCAGGAAGCGCGTCCACGGAAATCGTGCCGGAACGCTGCTTGTGCACCACCTGACTCAGTATCCGTCGCAACTGGGCAACGTTTCCGGGCCAGCCGTAGCGCGCGAACTGGGCCGCGGCCTCCACGGACAATATCGGCCCTGACCCCTGTGTGAGCTGCGCAAGAAGATGTGGGACCAGTTGGTCGAGATCACCGATTCGGTGACGCAGTGCCGTCACGGGGACCACGCGCTCGAAAATCTCCAGCAACGACGAGGGCGCGGTACCCCCGAACGCGCCGACGGTGCCGCCCACCCAGCCGCTCGCCCGACGTTCCTCGAGCAGCACACTCAACCCCTCGGCCACGGCGGGGTCCAACGCGTCGAGATCACGCAGTACGAGCCTGAATTCGTCCGAATCCGTGGCCGCGAGGACGTCCGCGAGCAATCGATGGTGGTCGTCGTACTCGGTGACCGCGATCATCGTGGGCCCACGGCCGGGAAGGTTCTCGGTGGCCGCCACACCGAGCAGGTGTCCGCGGCCGACCCCGGCCTCCCCTTCGACCAGCACCCAACGTCCGGTTCGCACCAAGCTCACGACCTCGGCGCAACTTCGGCGCCACGACGTGCTCGAGCCCGCCACACCGGGCAATTTGGGTGGAGCCACTGCAGCCAGGGCCGGTTCCGTCTTCGGCTCGTGTGCCGCGACGGTGAACACCACGGCGCCACTGCCAGCGATTCCGGCGTCCGTGGGAACCAGCCGGAAACTCCGCCCGCTCGGCACCCGCACTGTCAGCGGCTGCACGATCGACGACACCAACAGGTCGACTGCGTGCCCGACGAGGACCGCCTGGTCGTGCTTGCTCAGCTCCTTCTGTACATAGGTGTTCGCCAACACGACGTCGCCACCGACGGCCAGTACTCCCTTGGTGGTCCGTCGGCACGTGCGCTGATAGACCTCGAACAACGCACGCTCACGCACGGTCGCCCCCTCGAGAATGCGACTCTCGATACTCCGAACGGTCGATTGGGCCAGTGCCGACAGAAGCGGCCGCGAATCGGCCACCGGGCACGTGAGGTCGAGCGCACCGAGGAGGGAGCCCGAAATGGGGTGAACGATCGGTACACCGACACACGACACCGATGACAGATTCTCCACATAGTGTTCGCTGCCCTGCACGGTTACCGGTTCCCGGGACTCAAGGGCCGCACCGACGGCGTTGGTGCCGACGAATTCCTCGGCACAGCTGTAGCCGGTCTCGATCCCCAACGTGTCGAAGGCTGTAGACATCGCCCCGTCACGCGTGCGGTCGAGCACCATCCCGTCGGCCGTCGCGAGGATGACACCGACCGATTGACCTGCGAGATCCTCCACGAGATGCGAGGTGACGGGAAGCGCCGCCCTCGCAAACGGCGATTCCAGGTTGGGTTCACGCACGAAACGTAGTTCCAGCCTGTCGGCGTCGACCTGCCACGCCTTGGACCGCTTCCACGAGTCGAGAATGGGGCGCCGAACTGCGTCGAAAACTGCATCTTCGCCACCGATGAAGGCTTCGCGGGCGGTCCGGATCGCCAGCGCAGACGAACTTTTGGCCACGTTCCACCTTTCCACTGCATGTCACAGCGTTACGCCTCGATCTATGTCACAAGTGTCTCAGACTGAGACGTGTCTCACATAATTGCCATGGTTGATTAAAGACATGACCGGTTTCGACAGAACTACCGAAATGTCCAACGTGACCGACATCTCGCGCACGCGACGATCCACGATCGTCACGGACGACGGGGTGCCGCTCGCTGTCGAAACCTGCGGTCCGCGCAAGGCACCCCTCACCGTCGTCTTCGTTCACGGCTTCACCATGCGCAAGGAATGCTGGGGCGCCCAGAAGGAATACCTGCAGCGTGTGTGGGGTTCCGAGATTCAGATCGTCTCCTATGACCAGCGTGGGCACGGCCGTTCCGGCGAAGGGCACCGCGACACGTTCCGGGTGTCGCAACTCGGCGACGACCTCGAGGCGCTGCTGCGCACCCTTCCCCCACGGTCGAAGGTCGTCCTCGTGGGTCACTCGATGGGAGCCATGACGATCCTGGCGTGGGCACGCCGCCACCAGGAGCGGATCGGCACCACCGTCGTCGGTGCTGCCCTGCTGTCCACCGCGGCCGCCAAGCTGAAGCACTCGGGAATCGCCCAATTGCTGCGCGGCCCCTTGGTTCCGACCGTCCAGGCAGCAGCCCAGCGCATCGGCCCGTTGGCCGACGTCGCACGTGGCGCCGTCAACCCGGTCATCGACACCGCGGTGCGGCATTACGCATTCGGAAAGAAGTTCTCCGATGCTCCAGCCGCCGCCGCCCGCACCGCGGCCACGATTCGTGGCACGAAAACCCGCACGATGCTGGGCTTTCTCAGCGCGCTGGCCGACCACGACGAGACCGCCGCGCTGCCGTTGCTCGCTGGCATCCCGACCGTCGTCGTGTGCGGGGCCAAAGACAAGATCACGCCGTTCCACCACTCCGTCTCGATCGCGGACGCGCTACCCGACACCGAACTCGTACGCGTCCCCGGCTGCGGGCACATGGTCATCGACGAGAAGCCTCACGTCGTCGGCGCCGCACTGGACCGACTCCTGTCGGCGGCGCGCGCCGGAGAACAGTGGACGGGCCGGCGACGGGTTCACGCGGTCCCGAACTGAGTTCGACCTACTCCTGAGACACAAAAGAAGCCTCCCACCTGCGATAAACGCAGGTGGGAGGCTTTTTGGCGGTGGCGGAGGGATTTGAACCCTCGGTACGGGGTTACCGTACACAGCATTTCGAGTGCTGCACCTTCGGCCGCTCGGACACGCCACCGCCGGAGACATTACCGGAGGTGACGCCTGAGCCGAAATCGGCTGGTGAAGCGCTTACGTGAGCTTGTCCTTGATGTTGGAGGCGGCGTCCTTGGCCTTTTCGCCGGCGTCCTTCACGGCGGACTGGAGCTGGTCGGCCTTGCCTTCGTTCTCCAGGTCGTTGTCACCGGAGACGTTTCCGGCGGCTTCTTTCGCCTTGCCCGCAGCGTCCTACTTGGCGTTGTCGAACTTGTCTGCGATTCCCATGAGTCCTCCTTGGCGAATCTGGACGGGCCACCCGTCGTGGCTCGAGGCGCCGATCAAGCACCTGTTCACCAGCCAAACACGAAATCCGGACTCCTGCCACCGCTATCGGCGGGTTCGGAAGAATTCGTCGAGTAGAGCAGCACATTCGGACTCGAGGACACCACCACGCACCTGTGGGCGATGAGTGAGCCGACGGTCGCGCACCACGTCCCACAACGAGCCGACGGCGCCGGTCTTCGGTTCCCAGGCCCCGAAGATCACCCGTCCGACCCGCGCGAGGACGAGGGCACCGGCGCACATCGTGCACGGTTCGAGCGTGACGGCCAGGGTGGCGCCTTCGAGTCGCCATCCGTCACCGTGTACCCGGGCGGCTGCCCGCAGCGCCGTGATCTCGGCGTGGGCGGTGGGATCGCCGGTCGCCTCGCGGGTGTTGGCGGCGCGTGCGAGTTCGGTTCCGTCGGCCGCGAACACCACTGCACCCACCGGCACGTCTGCGCTGTTCGAGTCGCCGGCCGCCTCGATAGCGGCCCGGATCATGCGCTCGTCGTCGGGCAGACCCATCTAACGAGGAAGCCTGTCCATCACGGCGGACAGTTCCGAAGTGAATCCGAGACGCTGCGCGATCATGCCCAACTGCTCGTCCGGGTACAGGTCTGTTTCCGCGGTGATCACGGCCATCATCGGCTCGGGCAGACCGAGGTCGGACAACACACCGAGGTCGCCTTCCTCCCACGGCTCGACGTCGTCGAGGTCGTCCGGGTCGATGTCCGGGACCTCGATGTCGAGTGCTTCGAGGACGTCAGCCGCGATGTCGTAGTCGACGGCCATGGTGGCGTCGGAGAGCAGCATCCGGGTACCCGAGGGCGACGGGCGGAGCACGACGAAGAACTCGTCGTCCACATCGAGCAGACCGAACAGTGCACCTTGGCTCCGCAGCCCGCGCAATTCCTGCTCGGCCGTGCGAAGACTGGTGAGGCAAGCCTGGTCGAGAGCTTTGACCTTCCAATGGCCGTCCTCGTGTACAACCGCCACGCCGAAACCCTCCAGGTCCTCCGCCGAGTCCATGGAGGCCCTACTGTCTATCGTGCGGTTGTCGCTTGCCCGCTGTGCACCCATGCGAGCAACGGTAGCCCGCAATGCGCCACTGAATGAAGTCTGTGACGAAATGTGCAAACCTGTCTCGGTGTCCAACACTCGACAACCTGTTCCTGTTTGCGTGCTCGGCCTGGGCTTGATCGGTGGTTCACTGCTGCGTGCCGCCGTCGCCGGAGGGCGCGTGGCCTGGGGATACAACCGCTCGAGCGACACCGTTGAGGCAGCACGGGCCGACGGTTTCGACGCCGACAGCGACCTGATCGCGACGTTGAAGCGTGCGGAAGCGGACAAGGCACTCATCGTGATCGCCGTGCCGGTCCCGGCCGTCGACGCCGTTCTGTCGGCGATAGCCGAACATGCGCCGGGCTGCCCACTCACCGACGTTGTCAGCGTGAAGGCCGAGATCGCTGCCGCCGTCTCACGCCACGGGCTCGCGCCGCAATACGTCGGCGGGCACCCGATGGCCGGCACCTCCGAATCGGGGTGGACAGCGGGTGACGCCGACCTGTTCCGTGGCGCGGTATGGGTGGTGGCGACCGATGACGGCGCTGATCCGACGGTGTGGTCGCAGGTTGCGCAGTTGGCGTTGGACTGCGGTTCGGAAGTGGTTCCGGCCGAGTCCGCCGAACACGACCGGGCAGCAGCACGTATTTCCCACCTGCCGCACATCCTTGCCGAGACTCTCGCGATCACCGGAGATGCCGGTGGGCCGCTCGCGCTGGGTCTGGCCGCGGGTTCGTTCCGCGACGGCACGAGGGTGGCCGGGAGCGCGCCCGCACTGGTGCGCGCAATGTGCGAGGGCAATCGCGACGGCTTGCTCATCGCCATGGACGAGGCCCTCGACCTGCTGACCCGTGCCCGCCGCGACCTGGCCGAAAACGGGTCCACGGCCACCCTGGTGGAAGCGGGGTATGCCGCCCGCTCCGCCTACGAAACCCAGCAGACGTCGGACATCACCGGCATCACCCCCGGCGACGACGGGTGGATCGATGCGATGCGCGAAGCCGGGAGACACGGCGGCAGGGTCCGTAACCTGTAGAACATGAGTGCATCGGCACTACCCACAGCCGATCTCGCCGTCATCGGCGGCAGCGGCTTCTACTCGTTCTTCGAGAACGCCGAGGAGGTCGCGCTCGAGACCCCGTATGGGCGGCCCAGTGGGCCGATCACGATCGGCGACGTTGCCGGGCGACGGGTCGCCTTCTTCCCCCGCCACGGTCCTGGTCACGAGTTCGCACCGCACACGATCCCCTACCGCGCCAACCTGTGGGCGCTGCGGATGCTCGGGGTTCGTCAGGTGTTCGCCCCGTGCGCGGCCGGTGGTCTGACACCCGAACTCGGTCCGGGGGCGATGGTGGTGCCGGATCAGCTGGTCGACCGCACCAGTGGCCGCACTCAGACCTACTTCGACGGCGGCGGAGTGCACGTGAGTTTCGCCGATCCGTACTGCCCGGAGCTACGAGCGTCGGCGCTGAAGACCGGTGTGCACGACGGTGGCACTCTCGTCGTGATCGAAGGGCCACGATTCTCCACCCGGGCGGAAAGTCAGTGGTTCGCGCGGCAGGGGTGGTCTCTGGTGAACATGACCGGCCACCCCGAGGCCGTTCTCGCCCGGGAACTCGAAATGTGTTACGCCACCATCGCTCTGGTCACCGACGTGGATGCGGGCATCGAGGTTGGGTCCGGGGTGCGGTCGGTCGACGCATTTGCCGAGCTGCAACGACACCTCGAACCATGGAAAGACCTCGTCCGCACGGCGATCGCCGATGCACCACAAAAGCCGTGTGACACATGCCGATCACACGACGGTCTGACCTTGCCGATCAAACTGCCATAACAGTCAGTAGCCCCCACCTGGCGGCAGCGGGCGTCCCTTCGTGACGTCCTCACCGGGAGCCCACACATCGAAGGGAACCGTGACCGGCACTTCACCGGCGTTCTCGAAAACGAAGGTGAACGGCATGGTCAGGCCGGATTCCACCGTTCCGTCGGTCAATTCGACGGCGGCCGTGATCGGTTGGTCCGGTGCCATAGGAACTTCCAACTGCTGAATTGGCTCTCCGGCAGCAAGGGCTGTCTCCGGCTGCATCACGAGCTTCGCAGGATCTGCATCGAGTGTGACGGTCGCAGCATCGGATTCGATTGCCACGAGCCGATCCTCTTCGTTGCCCGTATTGATCGCATAGAAGTGCAGTTCCGCTCGCTTCGTCTCGGGTTCATCCGGCTCCACGGCGATGAACACGTTCCGCAGTGCAATCGTGTCGGTTTCCACGTTGACGCCGTTGACGGCCGCGTCCTGCGACGCGGTCTGAGTGTCCTGACCGGCGCCGCATCCGGTGAGAACGAGCGACGCGGAAGCCATTCCAGCGACCAGGATGTGCCGTAGTCGACGGGGGCTGGTTCGTCTTTCGATGTCGTACATGGTCTCTCCTGTTCGGTCGTTGCTTACCGATCGGTGCGCCGGGCAATCACGCTGCCTTATCTGAACGGTACGAGGTATTTGTCGCGAATGCGTAGAAGACTTCACAGAAGAGACCTGGAACGATGGAGAGGTGACCGTTTCGAAGCGTGTCCTCGTTCTCGGGTCTGGCTTCGCTGGATTGTGGGCCGCACTGGGGGCTGCGCGCAGGCTCGATGAACTCGATGCGGCGGACTCCGTGGATGCCACGGTGATCAGTCGGCAGCCGTTTCACGACATTCGGGTCCGGAACTACGAAGCGGATCTGAGCGAGTGCCGAATCCCCTTGGCCGGCCTGCTCGACCCGGTCGGTGTCGGGCACATCGCCGCCGACGTAAGTGCGATCAACACCGCTGCGCGCATTGTCACCGTCTCGGGCAACGGAAAATCAGAAACGCACGGATACGACCGCCTCGTCGTGGCGCTGGGTAGCCGGGTCGCAAAACCTGATATCCCCGGGTTGCGAGAATTCGGCTTCGACGTGGACACCTACGACGGCGCGGTGAGGCTCCAGCGCCACCTGGCCGCGCTGGCGGAAAGCCCGGCAGACGCAGGTGCGGCGACCGTAGTGGTGGTAGGCGCCGGGCTGACGGGCATCGAAACTGCGTCCGAACTGCCGGGACGACTGACGAAGGTATTCGCAGGAACCGGCCTGGCACCGCGCGTGGTCCTGATCGACCACAACCCGCATGTCGGCTCGGACATGGGGGAATCGGCGCGACCGATGATCGAAGCGGCACTGGCGGAGAACGGCGTCGAGCTGATGACCGGTGCGGGCGTCGCGGCCGTCGACGCCGAGGGTGTGACACTCTCCTCCGGCGAGATACTGGCCACGGACACCCTCGTATGGTGCGCGGGCATGCGAGCGAATCCACTGACCGACCAGCTCGGCGCCGAACACGACAAGCTCGGACGCCTGCCGGTCGACGGCTATCTGCGGGTGATCGGTGAGCCCGGAGTGTTCGCCGCCGGTGACGTCGCCGCGGCGCGTATGGACGAGCAACACCTGTCGGTGATGTCGTGCCAGCATGGGCGCCCGATGGGCCGCTACGCGGGCTACAACGTCATCGGCGATCTACTCGGTGAGCCCATGATCCCACTTCACATCCCCTGGTATGTCACGGTTCTCGACCTGGGACCGGCGGGCGCGGTGTACACCGAAGGATGGGATCGGCAGGTTGTATCGCAGGGCGCGAGCGCCAAGGCCACCAAGGTCACCATCAACACGCAGCGCATTTATCCGCCTCTGAACCGAGACCGCGACGCATTGCTGTCCGCCGCAGCACCGGCGCTACAGGATCGGCCCGACTGACCTCTGTGCGTGGCCAGCGAGTCCAGAGACTCGTCACGCACTCACAGGGGTCAGATGCGCTGCGCCAACCCCGGGTAGTCGAGGACGAAACCGTCACCGTCGATGTGCACGGAAGACGACGAAACCGGCGACAGCACGTGAATGCCGTCAGGGCCACTGCTGTAGGTGATGCTCGCCGGGTTCACCTCGAGGTCGAGGAGCTTCACGTACACCACCGGCACCTCGATGTCCTCGGACATCGAGTTCATACCGAACCGCCGGATCGGCAGGGTGTTGAACAGTGGGCTGAGCACCACGTCAACGTCGAGTGCGCCGTCGAAGGTGGACCGCTGATGGCGTGACCCGCTGTCGACCATCCACACGCCCTCGTCGTCGCGGCTGATCGACATCTGACGCTCACCGGCGGCCATCGACGTCCGCAGCGACAACCTTCTGGTGATGCCGTTTTCATCCGTCACCAGGTCGTAGGAGGCGCTGAAGGCCGGGTGTTCCGGACAGTCCCCACCGATGATGCGCCCGAAGGCTCTGATCCGGTTGCCGTTGAGTTGCACACGCGCCGATTCCATGCGGGGTGCGTTGTGCGCCCGCCAGGTCAGCATGGCGGGCCAGGTCGGAGCTTCGGACGCTGGCATGTTCACCCATCTACGGTAAGCGACGAGAGCTCGATGCGGGGCAATGGGCCGCGTACCGGCACGTCGGTGCGGGTCTGGTGATGGCGGAATTTTCCCATACGACGCCCCTCCCGAGCATTTCGGTAGGTCGCTGGTCATGGAGCGTCCGAATCTCGAGTAACGTCTTGTGCTGACTGTTCGTGAGAGAGGGTGCCGTGACGACAACCGGGAACATGGTGGGCTTGTTCGCCGGTATCGGCGGACTCGAACTCGGCCTGCGTGAACACGGTTGGAACACCGAGCTGCTCTGCGAGATCGACGCCGGGGCAGGCGCTGTCCTCCAAAAGCGTTTCCCCGAGGTCCCCCTGCACCCGGACGTGACGACGCTGCGCTCGCTGCCCGCCGACATCGAACTCGTCGCCGCCGGATTCCCCTGCCAGGACCTGTCGCAGGCGGGACGCACCGCCGGCATCACCGGTTCCCGTTCGGGACTGGTGGACGAAGTGTTCCGTCTCGTCAAACGGCGCAAAGGCCCCCGCTGGCTGCTGATCGAGAACGTGCCGTTCATGTTGCAGCTCGGGCGGGGTGCCGCGATGCGGCACATCACCGATGCGCTCGAGGACCTCGGTTACATGTGGGCCTACCGGGTGGTGGATGCCCGCGCGTTCGGACTCCCCCAGCGTCGGCAGCGGGTGTTGATGCTCGCGTCCCGCACCGAGGATCCGCGCACCGTGTTGTTCGGCGAGGATGCCGGGGAACGCCCCGACGAGGACTTCCGGGACGTTCCCTGCGGCTTCTACTGGACGGAGGGAACCCGCGGCCTGGGGTGGGCGGTCAATGCGGTGCCGACCCTCAAGGGCGGGTCGTCGGTGGGTATCGCCAGTCCCCCCGCCGTTCGGCTGCCGTCCGGTGAGATCGTCACGCCGGGGTTGCTCGACGCAGAACGTCTGCAGGGTTTCGACCCCGAGTGGACCGCTCCGGCCGCCGAGGCTCCGGGGATGCGCAACAGTCACCGGTGGAAGCTCGTCGGCAACGCGGTGAGCGTGCGGATGGCGTCGTGGGTTGCCGACAGGCTCGGCCACCCGATCCCCTACGAAGGGGAAACCGAAAGCACCCTCGTCCGTGGCGACGCTTGGCCGACGGCGGCGTGGGGGCGCGGCGGTCACACGGTTCGCGTGCACACGTCCACGTGGCCGGTGCAGGAACCGTACGAGGATCTCAGCGGTTTCCTCGAGGATTCGAGACTGTTGTCCGCGAGGGCCACAGCCGGTTTCCTCAAACGTGCACGGGCAGGAAACCTGCGCTTCGCCCCCGGATTCATCGACGACGTGGAGAGTCATCTCGCCCGGATGGGCGGTTTCCCGGAGGCGGCCGCGTAGGCCATGCCGGCCACCGATCCCGCCACCAGCGCGCGACTGTCTGCGCAGCGCCGACGCGACACCGCGCCGGAGATGGCGTTACGTCGGGAACTGCACCGTCGTGGTTATCGCTACTTCGTGGATCGGGCGCCGATCAGAGGATTGCGACGGCGCGCAGACCTGGTGTTTCCCAGACGAAAAGTGGCGGTCTACGTGGACGGTTGCTTTTGGCACAGCTGCCCGCAACATGCCACCGCACCGAAGAACAACGCCGCGTGGTGGGCCGAAAAGCTCGCCGGGAACGTGCGGCGTGATCGCGACACCGACGAGCGTCTGGCCGCGGCTGGTTGGACCGTGGTCCGGGTGTGGGAGCACGAGGATGCGGCCGTCGCAGCGCAGCGGGTGCGCGTGGCTTTGGAATAATTGACGCTGGTGCATGGCCCCCGATCGGTGGATGATTGTGGGGCCGAACCTCTGCTCACACTGTTTCACCGGAGAACGTCATGATCCGCCACTTTGCGGCGGCCGCATTGGTATCGGTTTCGATGGCCGCGTCCATCGTCTCTTCCACCCCCGCCTTCGCCGATTCCGCTGACACATACATCAGCAACCCGGTCACCGACTCCTCGCTGCAAAGCTTCTGCGACGGTCAGGCCACCGCCGCGAACAATCTCGCGGCACAGAACCAGACAGCCCGCGCCAAGGAGGTCGTCGCGGCCGCGAACATGCGCGGTTGCCGGATCTTCACCTTCGAAAGTCCCTGACCCCCGAGACCCAGAAAACCCCCGCGATAAGCGGGGGTTTTCCAGGTCTTGCACCAGACGGAGGACTCGATGGTCCTCGGATTTGGGTGGCTGTGGATCAGCCGAGCCAGCTGGCGACCACGCCGTTGTCGGCGAGCCATGCTGCGGGATCGAGCTTGATGCCGGCGGCATCGTGAACCTCGAAGTGCAGGTGCGGGCCGGTGGACTGGCCGAGGTTGCCGACCGTCGCGATCTGCTGACCGGCCGAGACCGTCTCGCCCACGTTCACGAGGAAGGTGTTGATGTGGCCGTAGACGGAGGTTGCGCCGCTGGGGTGCAGGATGCGCACCCACTGGCCGAATCCGTCTGCCGGTCCTGCGCTGATGACCTCGCCACCCTCGGTCGCGAGGACCGGGGTTCCGATCGGAGCGGCGACGTCGATGCCGCCGTGCTGGGTGCCCCAGCGGCTGCCGAAGTTCGAGGTGAGCGTGCCGACGACGGGCTGCACGATGTCCTGCACGGCCTGCGTTGCGGCGGCGACCGGGTCTGCCGGTGCCGGTGCGGCGGGAGCCTCGGGGGCTGCCGGAGCGGGAGCCTGACTGGAGCCGAGGGCGAGGGCGTCACCCGGGTAGATCAGGTCGGGGTTGACGACCTGCGCGACGAGATCCTGCAGCGACACCTGCTCGGTGAGCGCGATGCCGGACAGGGTGTCGCCGAGCTTGACGATGTAGCTCTGCACATCTGCCGGTGCCGGCGGTGCGGCGGCAGGTGCCGGTGCTACCTCGGGGGCGGGCGCTGCGGCCTGCTCTGCCGGTGCGTCGGCGCCCGGGGTGGTGCCGCTGGTCAGGTACTGACCGCACACGGGCCATGCGCCGACACCCTGGCCTGCGAGGACGTTCTCTGCAACGCGGATCTGCTCGGCCTTGCTGGCGTTTGCGGGGTTGCCCGAGCCGCCGAAGCCTTCCCAGGTGCTCTGCTTGAACTGCAGGCCGCCGTAGAAGCCGTTGCCGGTGTTGGCCGCCCAGTTGCCGGACGATTCGCATTCTGCGACCCCCGACCAGTCGTGGCTGGGCTGAGCCTGTGCGACTCCACCGCCGAAAGCGATGGGGAGTGCAACGACCGCTCCTGCGGTTGCGGCTGCGCCCAGGGCATTCTTGATGTTGATACTGGTCATGCGGGGTAAATCCTCTCCACACCCACCGACGAGAAGACCGTGCACTGTTGCGCCCTGGGTCTTGTTGTTCTCGTTTCTGCCCCTTGGGGGTATGGATTCCGGTGCCTGCGGGGCAGAATCTGGCAGATGGCAGGTCCGGTGTGTTTCGGTCCGTTGCTTCGGTTGTTCGACCCGAAGCTTTTCGAGCTGAGAACGACCGTAAAGAAACATCACGGAAAGGTCACGGAGAGATTTTCTGGACGACCGTCCATGTTATTTTGGCTTGTCGGGAACTTTTTGCAGGTCACGAATCCATACGCCAAACTGAGCCCAAACTGTTACCTACTCGTTATGTGACGAGCGACACAGGAAAAATGCGACGGCCGACACGTTCTATCGGCCCTGGTAACAGACGAAAACGACGTAACAAGCGGTCGGTTATCGACCTTCAGGCTTGCCTTCAGCCGCTGTAACGGAGTCGTTATTTACTGCGCTGGGGATCTACAGCCACGGAGTTGCACTCGAGAAGCAGAAGGAGCTAAGGATTACCGCCGTGCCCGATGTAGCCACCAAGCGAGTCGCCTTCCCCTTACGTGACGGCACTGACGAGGAGTTGGGCCGCTGGAAGGCGGACGCTCGGGTACGGAGGTTGGTCCGGTTCCCCGTGCACCCGGAGCCTCAACTGTGCGTAATGCACGGCGCGCCCTCCGCCTGGTCCAGGCGGGCGCGGGTGTGGGCGAAACCGGATACAGAGTTCGAACGGAAGTCCGGGCCGGCCAAGATCGTGCACGACCTCTTTGTGCCAGGGGCTGGTCCGTTGTCGCGCGGCGCCAACCGACTCCGCAACGCCCCTTCCACTGAAGTCGCCGCCCACGGCTGCGGAGAGTGCCGCAGATGGCTTCGCCGACGTCGCTCGCGAACTGCTGCACTCACCGTCCTCACTCTCTGCTTACTCGTCGCCGTGCCACGAACCATGGTGGAGATGTCGCAACAAGGCCTCGCCCAGGTTTCGCTGATCGCTGGCGTAGTCCTCATTGTCGTAACCGCCTCGTCCGCACGCTGGTTCCACGAGTTCGCTCGGGCCTCCGTCAGCATTGACGGCAATGCTTTGGTGATCACAGACGCCCATCCCGATTACGTGCGTGAGGCATTGGCGTTGGGCGCCGAAAAGCTACCTGAACCCCGCGTCTCGGCCTGAGATCAGCGGAAGGCGTCGGCGTTCGTCTGCAGCCACTCGTCGATGCCGGTGGCAGGGCGTCCGGTGATCTGTTCCACCAAGTCGTTGGCGGGAACGACGTATCCGGCGCCGTCACCTTCTTTGAGTTGGACGTACCACTGCGCGTAGTCCCCCATCGCCGGGGTGAGCGCTTCGATACCTTCTTCTACCGAGACCTGCCGGAATTCGATCGCGCGTCCCAATGCGTCACCGATATGACGCACCAGTTCGCGACGGCTGAGGGTTTCGGGTCCCGTGATGGACAACGATTCCCCGATACGATCCCTGCTCAGGAGAAGGGCCGCCGCTACTTCCGCGATGTCGTTCATAGTGATCAGCGGGCTCGCGGAATCGGGGAACGGTTCGCGCACCACGCCGTGGTTCTTGATCTGTTCGGCCAGCATGGTGGTGTTCTCCATGAACTCGTCCGGCGACAGGTGAGTCCACTCGATTCCCGAGTCCTCCACGGCCCGTGTCACATCGCCCCAGTGACTTTCGTGCTCGCCGGACAGATCGACCACGTACCCAACGCCGGCCTCTTTCGCGAGTTTCAGCACGTCGGCCGTGGTCTCGGGAGTCGGGGCCAAGTACATCGCCTCCACCCCGTCGAACGCTCCGGCGAGACTGTCGAGGTCGCGCAGGTAACCCTTGACGACATCTACACCGTCAGGGAGCTGCGCTTTCTCCGGTTTGTTGGTCAAGGCCCGCACATCGGTTGCACCCCGTGTGAGCAGGTGGTCGACGACCATGCGGCCGATATTTCCCGTTGCGCCCGTCACCAGAATCGTCACACGATCGACAATACGTACGTCCGGGCATGAAAGCGGGTGCAATCAGGCGCCGAGCCGACGACCTTCGTCAGCAACGGGCACAGATTCCTCGGCAGTGCGTTCCATGAGCCGTTCGTAGCCGCGACGGATCTGGGCGATGTGGTCGGCAAGATCGGGAACCTGACGTGGGTCCGCGGTCACGCTGACTGCAAGGCGATCACCGATCGTGGTGATCAAGTATCCGACGCCTCCTGGCTCCACCAATGTGGTCATACCGAAGTGCGCCAGGATCGGCGATCCGGCCAACTCCCATCCCTCGGCCGGGCCCATCGGCACGCTCGTTGCGAGGAAATTGGCGAAGGGCATGGTCGGGGATTTCTTCGGTAGCGCGCCGAATACTCGGACTGCTGCGCGGATCACGAAACCGGGCAGGCGAGGCGCCGCCGCGTCCGCGCGGACGTGCGCCGGGCTGAGCTTTCGGGCCCACTCCGCCCGCACCTCGTCGTGCACTGCACGAACACGCATCACCGGGTCGGCGATCTCGGTGTGCAGGTTCACCGTCGCGGTCGTGAACCTGTTGTGCGTTTCCACGTCGACCAGATCCCGCGTCGAGATGGGGACCGTGGCCGCCAAGGATCCGTCGACCTCACCCAGGTAGTCCGCCAGCGCACCGCCGATGACCGCCAGCACCACATCGTTGACGGTGACGTCACCGATCTTCGCGGCGGCGGCGCTCAGCTCCGCAACATTGAAGAAGGTCGCATCGACGACCCTGCCGGGACCGAGTTCCCGGTTGATCGCCGTCCGCGGCCACTGCGCCACCGGCTTGGCCCATTGGTCTGCCTCCGCTCGCACCTGTTTCTTGGCGCGCCGATACCGGACGAGATCACCGATGAGCCGCCCGCACGTGACCGGAAACGCTGCGACGGCGCGTGTCGTCACCGCCGTCCGGGTGGTCGATTTCTCGGGAACGTAATCGGGAAGTGGTTCGGCACTGAACAGTGTTCGGATGAGCTCGGCGCCACCCTTGCCGTCCACCACGGCATGGTGGATCTTTCCGACCACCACGTCACAGGGCTCGTCCCGACCGCCGATGCCGCGCACGCCGCGAATCAGATGGCGTTCCCACAGTGGCCGCGACCAGTCGAACGGTGCCGCATGGATGGCCGGGAGCAGCGCACACAGCGCCTCCCAGTCGTCGGCTTCGTGGACGTGAATGTGACGATCGGCGTCGAAGTTCGGGTCGTCGGCCCATACCGGTAAGCCGATATCACCCAGCGGACGAACCATCTTCCGACGGGCCAATGCAAGCTTGGAGGCACGCTCGGCCAACCACGCAGCGAGCTCGTCGGTCGGGCGGTCACTCGCGGCGAACACGCACGCCGAAACAATGGCCTGAGGAGACTTCGCCGTCTCGACGTACGCAAACACCGCATCGCGGTAGTGCACGGGTGTTGCCATCGTCTGATGCCCTTCTACTTCCCCAGAGTTCCTGCGCCGACGCCACCAACAGAAGTGACCTGCTTCACATTCACGCATGATGTTAAGACCTCAACGAAACCGCCGACTACTCGGCCATACGTACGTCATGAACCTGGTGAGCTGGGAGTACACTGATTTGTTTGCGACAAACCGGACAAAGCTTCTAGGAGCCGCCGCGCATCCCAAGTTGCGTCGCAGACGATCTCGCGGAAGCCGCTCGAATCGGCCGTACTCCAGGTGCCGACGACGGCCACAATTTTGCCGGGCATCTGACACGCGGTGAAGTCGACGCCGCCGATCCGTGCGCTCATCGTGTCGTAGGAGTCGGGCCCCTCGAAGCCGATTTCCCGGTAGGCGTCCATTCATTCGTGCATGTGCTTCTCCTACTCAGGCGGCGGGGCGGGCGAGTTCGAGCGAGCTGACGATGTTGTGACCGATCCGGCGCCGAGAATCGGCAGGCACCCCCGCCTCGAAGGTTCGCCGAGCCGAGACGGCGAGGCGGTCGGCGATCTCGTTGAGCGGGTGACCGGAATGACCCCTCACCCAGGAAATCCGCACCTCACGACCGTGGAACAGACGGTGAATATCGTCGACGTTGGTCAGAACTTCGCCGCCACCTTTCGTAACCAACTCGGCGTGCGAGGCTTTCAGGCACGCGATCGCATGCTGACTGTCGGTCAGAATGTGAAGCTTGCGGTTGCGGAAGGTCTTGATCGCCAGCGCAATTGCCAGCAGTTCACCCGCCAACACCGATCCGACTCGGGGGTAATCCTTCTGCCGGTGCTGGCCTTCGCTACTCACGCACGCGACTCCGACTCCCTTACGGCGAAAGGATTTCGACGCGTCGGTGGCGACGACGAGTTCGGGCAACGCCGCGCGCTCGTCCAGGCGGCGCTGTTCGCACTCGCTCCACAGGTTCCCCACTTCGTCACCGATGAGGTGTGTTGCGCGATCGATCATCGGCAGAAACTGTCCCCGCGCCGTGTCGATCAACCGGACGGAGGGGAACGACTCCGCGACGGCAGCGACTTCGCGGCGTAATCCCGAGTCGGTGATGTGAACGAGGGCGGGCGTTCCGTTCTGCATGCTCACATCGACCGCAGCAGCGAAAGCGTCGAGGCCGGCGGCGTAACGAGACTCTGCCGTCCTACCCTCACGACCGAACAGCAGTACCTGTGGTTCTCCACCCGATTCCCAGGCGAGGGCTGCGTAGGTGCGCTCCCCCTCGGGCGTATCGGTCTGGCGGATGTGAATGGCGGCGAGCATGTGGTTCTCCCTCGTTCGTAGCGACGAGGACCAGCTTGGATCGAACACGTGCCGAAAGCATCGAACTCATTGATAAGGGGGGTTATCGAACAACACGCCATCCATGTCCGACCGATGGGCTACGTTGTGGGAGCTGATTACGCCGAGTCTACGAAGGGGGTGCGACATCCATGACGGGTTCAATGCCTGGCACCGCGTCCACCCTATTACTCAGCAAGCCCGACATCGCCGCCCTGGCGAAGGTTCAGCGGCCCGTCGTGTCGGTGTGGGTGTCGCGGTACCGCTCCACCGACGCACCGTTTCCGACTGCCGTCTCCACACGGGGCCGTGAGGAGTTGTTCGCCGGCACCGAGGTGGTCGAGTGGATTCGTGCGCGTGGACTCGGGAACAGCGAGAGCCTGTCGGAGGATCTCGCGATGTTCGCCGCCCTGGACCATCGGTCCGAGCTCACCGCGGACGCCGCGTTCCACGGCATCACCGCCTTGTTGTGCGTGAAGGCGATGCTGGCTGATCAGCTTTCCGAGATGGACGGTGAAGACCTCCTCGACGAGACAGACGAACTCGACCCGAACGACGAGTTCCTGTTCTCCGAAGTCGACGCACTCGGCGACCAGCGTGAGACGTTCGCGCGGTATGTCGATCAGATGGCCGACGCCGCATACACGCCGGCGCAGGCATTCGAATCGTTGATGGCTCAGCGTTTCCGGATGCAGCGCGCCGATCTGGCCGACAGTGCGTTGGCTCCCCGCGCACTGGAACTGGGGGCGCGGGTGTGTGCCGCGTTGGCGACCGACGAGCACGAGGTGTTCGTCGATCCGTCGGTCGATGGCAGTGACCTCCTGATTGCGCTTCGGCATGCACTCCCTGAGTTCGAGGAACCCCTCGCCATGACCGGCGAGTCGGACACTGCTGCTTCCCGATTGGCGCGGCGGCGGCTGGCCGTCCACGGGTGGCGCCGGACGAAGGCTCCCACCGGCGGCTTCGCGGACGGTTTCACCATCGACGGTCCCGCCATGTTCCTCACCCAGTTTCCCTCTCCGTCCACGGTGGGCCTGTCGGATGCGCAGATTCTCGAGCGGATCGACAACATCGTGTTGCAGATGGGCCCGCATCATCGGGGTGTGGTGATCGGTCCCGCAAGCGCATTGGTCGATCCGATCGCCGACCGCGAGGCGCGTCTGATTCGAGCGGGGCTGCTGCGTTCGGACCGGCTTCGTGCCGCGATTCGGCTGCCCGAGGGCCTGCTGACCACCCGGCCCGGGTTGCCAATGGCGATGTGGGTGCTCGGTTCGGCCGATCCGTCCATCAAGCCCGCTGACCGGTGGACCGTCACCGCCGATGTGAGCGCCACCGATCTGGACGAGCCGCTCATCGAGGCAATCGTCTCCGACGTGACCGCTGCGATGGGCACCACTGGTTCCGTCAGGGCACACGCGTTCCGGCACGGTGCGATCCGCATGACCGCCAAACTTCTCGCCAACGACCAGCACGGTTTGGCGCCGCGCACCGCGTCCCGAAGGCGAGTTCGCTCGGGTGCCGAGTTGGCCGCGCAGGCACTCGAGACGCTCGATGCACTCAACCACCGGGCGTCACAGGCCGCGGGCCCGCTGGAGGTATCGCTCGAGTATCGACAGCCCGGCGGCACTGCGTTGCCGACGCTCGGCGAACTGGCCGCGCAGAAGCGGGTCAAGCTCCTACCGGGCCACCGCATCGACGCGTCGGATGTGGTGGACGGCGGCGATATTCGGGTTCTGGGTGTCGACGAGGTGCTCGGTCGCACACGGATCGGTGTCCGCGGCATCGACCGGTTCACGTTCGCGACCAAGCATCCGAATGCCCGGTACACCGAGCCCGGCGACATCGTGTTCTGTGCCAGTCCGGCGGTGGGCGCCATCGTCGATCACGACGGCGCTGCTGTGGTGCTCGCACCGGCGCGGGTGCTGCGGGTGAAGGATTCCGAGCGGTCCGGGCTCATTCCGGAACTCATGGCACGCCATATTGCCGAGTCCGCACCGAGGACCCGCCCGCAACGTGCCATTCGCTCCGGCAACGACTGGAAGTATTGGCACGTCCCGCAGCTCGCGAACGACAAGGTGCCGGCGGTGCGTCACGCACTTTCCGATATCCGCGAACGACGCAGAGCTGCCGAAGAACTTGTGAACAACCTCGACCACTTCACGTCCACCCTTGTCGACGGTCTGGCACACGGCGTGCTGACCGTTTCCGACAGGCCCACGATCTCCCCCGAGAAAGGCTGATCCATGCCACCGAAGAAGAAGGCGGCGGTGTCTGCGCCGTCGACCATGAAGGAACTCAAGGACACGCTGTGGAAGGCCGCGGACAAGCTGCGCGGGTCGATGGATGCGTCGCAGTACAAGGACGTGATCTTGGGTTTGGTGTTCCTCAAGTACGTCTCGGATGCGTTCGACGAACGGCGCGAACAGATTCGGGAAGAGCTCGTTGCCGACGGCATGGATGACGAGCAGATCGCGGACCTGATCGACGATCAGGACGAGTACGTCGGCAGTGGCGTGTTCTACGTCCCCGAGACGGCGCGATGGACGTATCTGTCGCAGAACGCCAAGGGCACCCAGGAAGTTGGCGGGGTCGCCGGGAAGACAATCGGGCAGATCGTCGACGACGCGATGCGCTCGTTGATGACCGCGAATGCCTCGGTGCTCAGCGGCACCTTGCCAATTCTCTACAACAACGTGAGTGTGGATCAGCGCCGGCTCGGGGAGCTGATCGACCTGCTGGGTGACACCCGGTTCACCGGTCACGGCGCAAAGAAGGCCCGCGACGTGCTCGGTGAGGTGTACGAGTACTTCTTGGAGAAGTTCGCGCGGGCCGAGGGTAAGCGGGGCGGCGAGTTCTATACGCCTGCAGGTGTTGTCCGCGTGCTCGTCGAGGTGCTGGAGCCGTACAACGGACGCGTGTACGACCCGTGCTGCGGTTCGGGCGGCATGTTCGTGCAGACGGAGAAGTTCATCGAGCATCATGGCGGCAATCCGACGCAGGTGGCGGTGTACGGCCAGGAGCTGAATCAGCGCACGTGGCAGATGGCGCGGATGAACCTCGCGATTCACGGTGTGACGGGCGATCTGGCAGATCGCTGGGAGGACACGTTCGCCCAGGACAAGCACCCGGATCTGTTGGCCGACTATGTGATGGCCAATCCCCCGTTCAATATCAAGGATTGGTCGCGCCGCGAGGACGACAAGCGCTGG
>JAAZAD010000092.1 GCA_012514505.1 Rhodococcus sp. (in: high G+C Gram-positive bacteria)
ATCGGCGCACCTCGTCACTGAACCGGCCGTCCAGGTTGAGTCCGCGTCCCCACGGATTCGTTTGCTCGGACAGGTAGGGCCCGAACCGATCCAGATAATTGCCCGATGGCCCCAGATGGTTGTAGACGACGTCCAGTGCCACGCCGAGCCCGTGTCGGTGGCAGGCATCGACGAGGCGTTGCAGCCCGTCTGGGCCCCCGTACCCCTCGTGCACGGTGTACCAGAGCACACCGTCGTAGCCCCAGTTGTGAGTGCCGTTGAAACCGTTGACCGGCATGATCTCGACGAAGTCGACGCCGAGTTGCACGAGATGGTCCAGGCGGTCGATCGCGGCGTCGAAGGTGCCTTCGTGGGTGAAGGTGCCGACATGCAGTTCGTAGACGACACAGCCGGAGAGTTGCTGCCCCGTCCACTCGGAGTCCGTCCACACGCTCGGATCGAGGCGGTGCAGTTGTGACGGTTCGTGCACACCATCGGGTTGTCGCGGTGAACGAGGGTCGGGGAGTACGAGGTGATCGCCGTCCGCATCGCGTTCGTCGTCGACGACGAATCCGTAGCGGGCGTCTGACGAGGCCGGAGTGTCTGCCCGCCACCACCCGTCGTCCGCTCGGTCCATGTCGTGGAGAGCGCCGTCGACGTGGACGTGAACATTGCCGGCGATTGGGGCCCAGACCTCGAAGGTGTGCACGAGTCCAGAATGCCTCCTCAGGGCGTGTGGTGCAGACGTACCGGCCGACCGACCCTCTTTCGAAAGTCCGGTCGTCGAGCGCAAGCTGAATACAAGCGCAAGCGAATCGGAGAGAAGGAGTTTGCGATGCGGGTAGCAGTGGGCGACCGGTTGCACGTACAGGGACGAGTTGTCGGCCAGAAGCAGCAGACCGCGGAGGTGATCGAGGTGCACGGCGAGGACGGTGCGCCGCCGTATCTCGTTCGATACGACGATGGGCACGAGGTGCTCGTGTTTCCGGGCTCGGATGCCTGGGTGGAACACCCCGGTTAGACAGGTGGACACCCCGGTCAGGACGGGTGAAACACCCCGGCTGAGTTGATTGCAATAGTCATGCATCGAATATTGCTATAGTGCAATGGATGAGTGAGAGCGATGCAAACAACCAGGTGAAGCGGGTATACCGCTCACCGTTGCGGGAGGATGCGGCGCGGCGAACCCGTGAGACGATTCGCAGTGCGGCAGCGGAACTGTTCCGTGAACGCGGGTACGTGGGCACCACTGTCCGGCTTGTCGCCGAGCGGGCCGGTGTTGCTGTTCGCACGGTGTCTGCGGTGTTTCCTGGGGGGAAGGCCGAACTTTTTCATTCGGCGCTCGAATCGGCGTCCGCGCTCCCACAGATCTTGTTCGACGCCCCACGCGATCCGAGCCGCGACGATGCCGACTTCGTTCTGGATCACTTGGTGTGGCAGGCGACGGAGATTCACGAGAACATCGGACGGCTCGTGCTGGCCGCTGTGGAGTCGTCGGGCGCTGACGAGGACATGGCTCGGTTCTCGGCGGAACACGGACTCGACACTGCGGCGAACGCGATGACCATTGCGGAGGGCTTGGCTTCCAACGGCATGTTGCGTCACGACGTGACGGTTCAGTACGCGGCCGACGTCCTGTACACCGTGGTGTCGCCGCAAGTGCATGATCTGCTGCGCCGACAGTGCAACTGGGACACGGTTGCGTATCGAAACTGGGTCAAGGCGACCATTCGGTCCGGTCTGTTGGGCTGAAGCCCTGTGGCTGTGGTTCGATTTGTCCAGAAATCTGCGGGACGGGGGTCGTCTGCAGCCACCGTCGCCAGAGGGGAAGAATCGTTCGTGCCGTATTTTGTGTTCGGTCTCATCACGATGTTGCTGTGGGTGTTCTGCATCGTCGACGTTGTCACACGCGACGAACGTGAGATTCTGCATCTCCCGAAAATGGGCTGGCTCGTGGTGGTGGTCATCCTGCCGACCTTGGGCTCATTGTTGTGGCTCTTCGTGGGTCGTGGCCACAGCTTCGCCGGTTCGGCGTCGTTGTCCCGCTCCGGCTACGGCGAGTACGAGCGCCCCGGCCGGCACATCGCGCAGAACCCTGAAGACGACGAGGAGTTCCTTCGCCGCTGCCGTGAGCGCGCCGAAGAACAGCGGCGCGTCGAGCGTGAACGGCGTAAGCAGCGCGAGCAGGACAACTGACCCACCCACCCCGCTCCCGACCAATGTCACACCGGTTCAGCTCACGCGAACCGCTGTGGCATTGGTCGGGTCAGGGGTGCGCCCAGCCTTGCTCCACCGAGCGTCGGCATTGGTCGGGGTCGTCACCCGCATTCGTGTAGAGGGCCGTGAGTAGAGGAACCGTGTGCGCGGCGGCTCGATGGTCCAGTGGGCCGGTGGCGACCAGGGATGCCACGCCGTGGCCGATCATCCAGGCCTGGGTGGCCAGGTCGAGTGCGTCGATGTCGCTGGCGAAGCGGCCGGCCGCCGTGGCTCTCTCGATGGTTCGGACCATGACGTGAAGAGTCTCGTCTGCGGCTTCTGAATCTTCGAGTTCCGCCTCGGCGTCGAACATCACACGGTAGTGGTCGGGGTTCTCGAGCGCGTTGGCGAGGTAGGCCGCCCCCAACGCGGCGAGATCGTGGACGGGATCCGACGTTTCGGGCACCGCGGAGAGCTTGCTCGCCAGCCTGGTGAATCCTTCCTGCCGTAGCGCCTTCCACAGCCCGTCCATACCGCCGAAATAGGTGTAGACCGCCATCGTCGACAGGCCGGTTCCGTCTACGAGCGCGCGCAGGGTGACCGGTTGCCGTCGTCGCAGCATCTGCGCGGCACGGTTGATCAGCTTGGCCCGAACGTCGGGCTGTTTGGGTTTCGCCATGACGAAAATAGCATAACAGTGCAATGCTATTGTTCGACGGGACGGGCTGTTACTCGATGCGAAAGGGCGAACATGGCAGTGACATTGGTGAATCCCGACGGGATTCCGAAACCGGAGATGTATCGACAGATGTCGGTCGCCACGGGTTCGAGGACGGTGTTCTTGGCGGGGCAGGTGGCCCGCGACGCCGACGGCGCGCCGGTCGGTGAAGGAGACTTTGCGGCGCAGGTCGAGCAGGCGTACCTGAACATTGCGACCGCCCTGGCGGAGGTCGGAGGCACCTTCGACGACGTGGCGAAGCTGACGATCTACGTCGTCGACTGGTCGGCGGAGAAAATGCCGCTGCTCGGCGAAGGGGTATCGCGTGCTGCAGCCAAGCTCGGCATCGATCCGGTCAAACCGATCACCTTGCTGGGGATTGCGGCGCTGGCAGAACCCGATCTACTTGTCGAGGTGGAGGCCGTAGCCGTACTGGACTGACGGCCCACCTTCCCCGACGAATGTCACACCGGTTCGCGTGAGCTGAACCGGTGTGACATTCGTCAGGGGGGTCAGGGGAGGAGAATGAATTTCCCTGGCTCGTGTGGTTCCGCGAGTTGCCGGTGTGCCTCTGCCGCGTCGGACAGTGGGAACACCTTGGCAATTCGCACGTGTAGGTCGCCGACTGCCGCCGCCTCCACCAGCGCGGGCTGAGCGTTCCTTCGGTTCTCGGTGCTGGATGCGCTCGTACCGACCAACGTGATTCCGCGTTCTTCCGCGATCGGGCCGGGCACGGTCGTCGCGATGCGCGTGCGATCGGCGACCAATTCGACCGAGGCGTCTGCAGCTTCTTCGGTGCCGATAGTGTCGATGGCCGCATCGACGTCATTGGAAGTCGCTGCTCGTACGCGATCGGCCAGGCCGGGGCCGTATTCGACTGCAACCGCGCCGAGCTCGCGAACGTACTCGTGGTTGGCCTCCCGTGCGGTGCCGATCACGGAAGCGCCTCGGGCGACCGCCAACTGAACGATCATCGAGCCTACGGCACCCGCCGCTGCGTGGACCAGGACGGTGTCGCCGGACTTCACCCCAACAGTCTCGACCAGGTCGGCGGCAGTGACGCCCGTCAGGAGCAGTCCGCTGGCCTGCTCCCAAGACAAGTTCGCGGGTTTCGGGATGATCGACGCCTCCGGAACCACGATGGTATCGGCGTAGCTGCCGCCTTTCGCGGGGTAGACGATCACTTCGCTGCCGACCTCGACCTCCACGCCGGCACCCACCGCGTCGACCACGCCGGCTGCTTCTGCACCCAGCGAGATCGGAAGCTTGCTTTCGTCGGCATCGAACAGTCCGCCATAGCTTTTGTAGTCGTAGGGATTCACACCGATGGCGCGCACAGAGACACGTACTTCACCGGCGGCAGGATCGGGTACGTCTCTTTCTACGACGGCGAGCGCTTCCGGGCCGCCGTACTCGCGGGCAACGACCTTGCGTGTAGTCATGACACTCCGATCAGTTGTCGTGCTCATTCCGGTGTAGCAGGGCTACGGGGTATCGGTCGAGCAAACCGGAAACCGGGGACGTCTCATAGTGCTGTCGACGGGTGAGCAAGTCGGTCCACTGACCTTCCGGAAGGTCCACCGTGGTGTCACCCCAGCCGGTCTCCTCGAGTGTGACGGACAGTCGGGTCGCCAGGGCAATGACTCGTACCGGTTCTTGGTCCGGTCCGCGTCCGAAGCCGATCAGGTGATCGGCGGAGGGACCGTGGGCGAAGATCGGTGTGTGCCCTCCGCCGACGAAGTATGTCGGGTGCTCGCGACGCAGTCGCAGAGCTTGTTGGACGAGATGCTGTTTCGCCAAACCGGTGTCGTCGATCGGCGGGGCGGAGGCGCTCAGGTCATCGAATCCCATCCGCAGCCGGTCGTAGTCGACGATCCGGCGGTTGTCCGGGTCCACGAGAGAGTCTTCCCACAGCTCGGTGCCCTGGTACACGTCGGGGATGCCGGGTCCGCACAGTTGCAGCAGTTTCTGGCCGAGCGAGTCGGACCATCCGTGCGGCGCGAGCTGCGCGGCGAGGGTGCCGAGCGATTCGCCGACCGGTCCGTCGATGACGTCGTCCATCCATTCGTGGAGCCGGGTTTCGAAGTCACGGTTCACCTGCGTCCACGTTGTGTGCGTGCCGGCTTCGCGCGCCGCCTTCTCGGCGTACGTGTGAAGACGCCGCCGCAGTTCCGGGGTGGTCCGGCCGTTTGCAGGCCACACGCCGAACAGGTTCTGCCACAGAAACAATCCGGTCGCAGGATCGGGGCTGGGGGCTCGTCGTTCCCACTGGTCGACGCACCTCGCCCACAGACCGGGAACTTGGGACAGAACGCCGATGCGGGCGCGGACGTCCTCGCCGCGCTTCGTGTCGTGGGTGGAGAGGGTGGTCATGGTGCGGGGCCAAGCCCGGGCTCGCTCGGCGGAGGCGAGGTGAAATTCACCCACCGGAATGGCGAAGCGGCCTGGGTCGCTACCGACTTCCTGCAGCGACACCAGTCGTGCGGTCCGGTAGAAGAGACAGTCTTCGACAGCTTTCGCCGTGACGGCACCGCACACCTGTTGAAAGCGAACGGCTGCTTCGCCGCGCGCGGTGAGGGATTCGATGATCGCGGTCCATTCATCACCTCGTTCGGGCTGGTCCACCGAGAGTCTCCCGACGGCGCGGCCGATGCCTCCGCGCAGCGGCGTGTAGTCCGTCCGATACACCGGGACTTCGGCGAGAAGTTCGATCAGCGCTGTCGTGAGTTCAACCCGGTCGGTGGATGTCGATGATTCGCGTTCGACAGCTCGGGCGAGTCGGCGCACTTCGTTCGCCAAGTCCGCGGACGCGACCTGCAGCTTGAGGGTCCGTTCCTGTTCGGCGAGGTCGCCGGCATCGCCCCGGTCGCCGGCACTGCTCACCGAGAGCGCGGTGAGACCAGCAGCGCCTCGGCGGTCGAGAAGGACGGCACCGAGATCGGAAAGCGCGTCGTAACCGGTGGTTCCGTCCACCGGCAATGTCGGATCGAGGGTTTCGTGAGAGCCGAGAATCTTCTCGATCACGAGGAGACGATCCGGCCCGATAATGCCGCGAAGGCGGTTCAAATACTCGTGCGGGTTCGCCAAGCCGTCCGGGTGGTCCACGCGGACGCCGTCGATCAGGCCGTCCTCGACCCAGGTTGCGAGTTCACGGTGGGTGGCGTCGAAGACGACCGGGTCTTCCTGGCGGACGGCCGCGAGTTCGTTGATGCCGAAGAATCTGCGGTAGCCGACGATCCCGGCATCCCACGGGACCAGTCGATAGCACTGAGCATTGTGGACGGCGGCTGGGTCGTCGCCGTCGGTGCCGGGAGCGACCGGGAAGCGGTGCTCGTAGTACGCGAGTTGTGGCTGCGCCCCATCTCGGTCGATGGTCAGTACGCTCACATCGGACGCGGAACCGAGAATCGGCAGGGCCAGCTTGCCGTCGACGCCGTTGTCGCCGCGCCAGTCGATGTCGAAGAAACGGGCGTGTTCGGAGTCTCGGCCATGTGTGAGAACGTCCCACCACCAGGCGTTTTCGCTGGGAACGCTGATTCCGAGGTGGTTGGGCACGATGTCGACGACCAGCCCCATTCCGCGATCGTGCAGCGCGTTCGCGAGGGCCACGAATCCATCGCGGCCGCCGAGTGCCTTCGACACCGACGTCGGATCGGTGACGTCGTACCCATGCGTGGAGCCGGTGGTGGCCGTGAGGATGGGGGACAGGTACAGGTGCGAGACGCCCAGATCGTCGAGGTAGTCGAGAAGACCCAGTGCATCGGCGAAACCGAACCCGTCGCCGCGCAACTGGAGTCGATACGTGGAGGTGATGGGCCGTTCTGTCATGACGTTCACCGCGTCCTTCGGAGTACCGCGAGGGAACGAGCTTGGATCGTCAGCGGAGAACCGGCCTCGACCACGGTGTCGCTCGCACCCGTTGCTGACACGGTGTCGAGAACGACCGCCCACTCTCCGGCGTGATCGGCGTCGGGGGTGACGAACTCGATGTCCTCGTAGTGGGCGTTGAAGCACAACAGGAACGAATCTCCGACTATGCGTTCGCCGCGTCGGTCGGGTTCGGGAATGCCCTCGCCGCTGAGGAACACGGCGAGCGATTTTCCGAATCCGCTGTCCCAGTCACCCGGGGTCATTTCGTCGCCAGTGGGCGTCATCCAGGCGATATCTCGGGTCTGCTCCCCACTGCGGATCGGTTTGCCCTCGAAGAACCTGCGACGACGGAATACGGGGTTGTCCTTGCGCAGCCCAATTGCGCGCCGGGTGAATTCGACGAGATCGGAATTGGTTTCCGCGAGCGACCAGTCCATCCACGACAATTCGGAGTCTTGGCAATAGACGTTGTTGTTGCCGTGCTGGGTTCGGCCCATCTCGTCGCCGTGCGCCAGCATCGGAGTGCCCTGGCTCAGTAGCAGCGTGGCGAGGAGGTTGCGGCTCTGTCGATCACGGAGCGCGATAACGTCCGGATCGTCGGTCGGTCCCTCGACACCGCAGTTCCACGAGCGGTTGTAGCTTTCGCCGTCGTGGTTGTCTTCCCCGTTCGCCAGGTTGTGCTTTTCGTTGTACGAGACCAGATCGCGGAGCGTGAAGCCGTCGTGGGCGACGACGAAGTTGATGCTGGCTCCCGGCCGTCTGCCCGTCGCCTCGTACAGATCCGACGATCCGGTAAGCCGAGATGCGAACTCGCCCAGGGTGGACGGTTCGCCACGCCAGTAGTCGCGCACGGTGTCCCGGTACTTACCGTTCCATTCCGTCCACAGACCGGGGAAATTACCGACCTGATATCCGCCCTCGCCGACGTCCCACGGCTCGGCGATCAGCTTCACCTGACTGACGATCGGATCTTGCTGGACCAGATCGAAGAACGCCGAAAGTCGGTCCACATCATGCAGTTCGCGCGCGAGCGTGGCGGCCAGGTCGAATCGGAATCCGTCGACGTGCATCTCCGTCACCCAGTACCGCAACGAATCCATGATCAGTTGCAGCGTGTGGGGGTGGCGGGCGTTGAGGCTGTTCCCGGTGCCGGTGTAGTCCATGTAGTGCGCGGCGTCGCCGTCGACGAGGCGGTAGTAGGCGGCGTTGTCGATGCCACGGAAACAGATGGTGGGGCCGAGGTGATTTCCCTCGGCAGTGTGGTTGTAGACGACGTCCAGGATCACCTCGATTCCGGCCGCGTGGAAAGAGCGCACCATCGCCTTGAACTCGGAGACAGCCGCACCCGGCTTGTCGGCGGACGAGTATCCGGTGTGCGGGGCGAGGAAGCCGAACGTGTTGTAACCCCAATAGTTCCGCAGGCCACGGTCGAGCAGTATCTGGTCGTGCATGAACTGGTGGACGGGCATCAGTTCGATCGCGGTGACCCCGAGCCGGGTGAGGTGGTCGATCACCGCCGGGTGCGCGAGCCCGGCGTACGTTCCGCGCAGTTCCTCGGGTACACCCGGATGCGTCGCCGTCATACCTTTGACGTGGGCCTCGTAGATGACGGTCTCGTGGTACGGCCGTTTCGGGGGCCGGTCGGATGCCCAGTCGAAGAACGGATTGATCACCACCGTGGTCATGGTGTGGCCCAACGAGTCCAACCCCGTCGGCGCAGTCTCGTCACGGGAAGCGAGATCGTAGGAGAACAGCGACGGATCGTTGTCGAAGGTGCCGTCGAACGCTTTGCCGTACGGGTCGAGGAGCAGCTTGCTCGGATCGCATCGCAGACCGTTCGCCGGATCCCACGGACCGGCGATCCGGTATCCGTACCGCTGGCCCGGGACGACGGACGGGAGGTATGCGTGCCAGACGTAACCGTCGACTTCCTCGAGGGGGATGCGCGTCTCGGTGCCGTCCTTGGCGATGAGGCACAGGTCGACGGCTTCGGCGACTTCGGAGAACACGGAGAAGTTGGTGCCCGCTCCGTCGTAGGTGGCGCCGAGCGGGTAGGCGCTTCCGGGCCACACGGGCATCGAAGCGTTCTCGGCCATGACTAGAACCCTAGGCGCCAACCCTCAGCTTTGCGGCGATGGTGCTCCCGTGGCGGCGGCCGCCAGCATCGCCGAGCAGATCGACGCCACGTCGTCCTCGGAGCAGATGTACGGCGGCATCGCGTAGATCAGGGTGCGGAAGGGGCGCAACCACACGCCCGCGTTCACGGCCGCATCGGTGGCCGCTTCCATGTCGACGGGGCGGTCCAGTTCGATCACGCCGATTCCGCCCAGCACTCGTACGTCCACGACGCCGGGCATGGTGCGCGCCGGTGCGAGCCCCCGTTCGAGTCCTTCGGTGAGCGCGGCGACTTCACTTCGCCAGTCACGTGAGAGCAGGAGTTCGGTCGAGGCGACAGCCACCGCGCAGGCCAGGGGATTGGCCATGAAGGTGGGCCCGTGCATGAGCCCGCCGGCTTCGCCCGCGCTGATCGTCGCGGCGATTTCTGCGGAGCACAATGTGGCGGCGAGGGTCATGTACCCGCCGGTGAGAGCCTTTCCGACGCACATCACGTCGGGGCTGATATCGGCGTGGTCGGCGGCGAACAGTTCGCCGGTGCGCCCGAAGCCCGTGGCGATCTCGTCGAAGATCAGCAGCAGGTCGTGCTCGTCGCACAGCCTGCGCAGTTCGGTGAGGTAGCGCCGGTCGTGGAAGCTCATGCCGCCTGCGCCCTGGACCAGCGGTTCGACGATGATCGCCGCGAGTTCGTCGCGGTGGGCGAGCACGAGTTTTTCGAACTCGGCGATGTAGGACGGATCGAACTCGGCGGGCGGTTTCGGTGCGAACACCTGACGGGCCAGCACGTCGGTCCACAGTGAGTGCATGCCGCCGTCCGGGTCGCACACGCTCATCGGTGCGAAGGTGTCGCCGTGGTAGCCGCCCCGCCATGTCAGCAGGCGATGCTTTTCCGGCCGCCCTCTGCTTCGCCAGTATTGGAGAGCCATCTTCACGGCGACCTCGACGGACACCGAGCCGGAATCGGCGAGGAACACCCGGTCGAGCCCGTCCGGGGTGATGTCGACGAGGAGTTCCGCGAGTCGCGCCGCGGGTTCGTGGGTGAGCCCGCCGAACATCACATGGCTCATGCGTCCGAGCTGCGCGGTTGCCGCCTCGTCGAGCACTGGGTGCCCGTAGCCGTGAACGGCCGCCCACCAGCTGCTCATCCCGTCCACGATCTCGCGGCCGTCGGCCAGACGTAGGCGGGTTCCTTGCGCGCTCTCGACCACGAGAGGGACCGTGGACGCAGGTACGGCGCCGTACGGATGCCACAGGTGTTGGGCATCGAGCTCGGAGATCCGGGCGGGCGAGAGTCGAGTAGGTATTGCAGCCACGCCCCGACGATAGCGGCCACAATTTGTGGGCCACCGCCGGGGTTGAACGGTGTTCAAGTCGAGTATGGTCGAGAATCGTGGGCACCGAATACACCTCATTGGCCTGGCTGGACGAGATCGAAGCCGCTCGTCGCAAGGCCGGTCTGCGCCGTGAGCTGCGGCCTCGGCATGAAGTGGGGGAGCCTGTAGACCTGGCGTCCAACGACTATCTCGGCCTGGTCCGGCACCCGGACGTCGTGGAGGGCGCGATCGACGCCGTCCGTAGCTGGGGGACGGGCGCCACCGGATCGCGCCTGGTCACGGGGTCGACCACCGCACACGAGGTGCTCGAACAGGAACTCGCCGAATTCGTCGGCACCGAATCCGGTCTGGTGTTCTCGTCCGGCTATGCCGCGAACCTCGGTGCGGTGACGGCCCTCGCGGGACGCGATGCGCTGGTGATCTCGGACGCGGGCAGTCACGCGTCGCTGGTCGACGCGTGCCGGCTGTCCCGCTCCCGCGTGGTGGTTGCCCCGCACAACGACCCCGCCTTCGTCGCCGACGCACTGGCCGCGCGGACCGAGGCTCGTGCCCTCGTGCTCACCGACTCGGTATTCAGCGCGGACGGCGACCTGGCGCCGTTGGTCGAACTGCACCGCGTGTGCCGTGAGAACGGTGCCTTGCTGCTCGTCGATGAGGCGCACGCGATCGGGGTGCGCGGCCAGGGCGGGCGAGGGCTCGTTCACGAGGTGGGTCTGGCGGGGGAGCCCGACATCATCGTGACGGCGACGCTGTCCAAATCGCTCGCCAGCCAGGGAGGTGTGGTGCTCGGCGCCGACAAGGTGCGGGCCCATCTGGTCGATGCGGCGCGTACGTTCATCTTCGACACCGGCCTCGCGCCCGCCGCCGTGGGAGCTGCCCATGCGGCGCTGCATGTGCTGATCGCAGAACCCGAGCGGGCAGATCGCGTTCTCGCCCGTGCCCGTCAACTGGCCGAGATGACTGGGGCGCGCACGCCGGAGTCGGCGGTGGTGTCGGTGATTCTCGGTGATGCGCAGCGTGCGTTCGATGCGGCGACGGCATGCCGCGCGCGGGGCTTGCACGTGGGGTGCTTTCGACCGCCGTCGGTGCCGGAAGGCACGTCGCGGCTGCGTCTGACCGCCCGTGCAACTCTCGACGAAGACGACATGACGCTCATCGAGAAGGTCTTGTCCGACGTGCTGGCAGGGGCGAGCGCGTGAGCGTCCTCGTGATCACCGGCACCTCGACCGATGTCGGCAAGACGGTCGTCACCGCGGCATTGGCGGCCGCCGCTGCGGCGGCAGGGCGAACGGTGGCGGTGTGCAAACCCGCCCAGACCGGAGTCGCTCCCGGTGAGGCCGGAGATCTCGAGGAGATCGAACGGCTCACGGGCGTCACCGATCTCGTCGAATTGGTCCGCTATCCCGACCCGCTGGCGCCGGACACCGCAGCACGCCGAGCCGGAATGCCGTTGCTCGAACGCAAACCAATGGTCGACGCGGTGAACGAATTGGCGGCCTCGCACGACCTTGTGCTCGTCGAAGGTGCGGGCGGGCTGCTGGTGCGGCTCGGTGTCGACGGATTCACGCTGTCCGATGTGGCCCGTGACCTCGGTGCGCCCGTGGTGGTGGTCGCCTCGGCTTCGCTGGGGACCCTGAATCATTCGGAGCTGACTGTTCGCGCCTTGAAGGCCGACGGAGTGACGTGTGCGGGTGTAGTGATCGGTTCGTGGCCCGACGAGCCAGACCTCGCGGAGACGTGCAACCTCGATGACCTTCCCGTGGTGACGGGTGTCCCCGTCACTGGACGGGTGCCCGCTGGAAGCGGAGGGCTCGGTCGGGATGACTTCACCCGTGCCGCTGCGGGCTGGTTCGATCCGGAGTGGCTCGCTGACACCACGAGCGGGTCGCGGGCCCTGGCCTGAGCGACCCGCGGCGATCTATTGTGCATCGGTTGCGGGGCAGCGCATGGGGCTAAGACCTTTTGTCGCCAACATCGTGAGCTGTGAGCTGCAAGGACGAGAACGACTGAGTTCGACCCCAGGGAACCCTTGAATCGAACTGGTGTTCGAACTATGATTTACGTATGGGGTCGGGGGATTCACACCACGGGGTAGACGAGCAACTGCGGGCGGACGCGTTGCGGTTGTCCGCGAATGCACCCGAGTCGTGGCAGTTGGCGGATCGGCAGTTGTGTGACTCGGTGCTCGACGTGTCGGCGGAGATCACCCGTTTGGAGGCCCGTCGGGTGTGGCTGGTGGCGGAGGTCGATGCCCGCTGCAAGATGGATGTGCTCGGGTATCGGAGCACCAAAATGTGGTTGGCGTGCAACACCTTGCTGGAGGTCGGGGCGGCAGGCAGGTTGATCGCTCTGGGGGCTACGTTGCGGGATCATCCGGAGGTTGGCGCCGCCCTGGATGCCGGGGGCATTTCCATTGCGCATGCGGGGTTGATCGTGCGTTTCTGCGAGAAGCCACCTACTGGAATGCCGGCGGAGGCGTTGTCGGCGTGCCGGGATGCGTTGTTGGGGGCTGCGACAGGTCCAACCGCCACCAGCGATGGGGTGCGGGCGGTTATCTCGAAGCTCGAGCACATTTTCGAATCCGACACCCCGCCGCCAGCCGAGGACACCGAGCGCAACGAGTTTCATGCTTCGAGAACCTTGAATGGGCGCATGTCGGTGAAGGGTGATCTGGATGTGGTGACGGGGGAGATGCTGCTGGCCGCGTTGTCTGGGTTGTCGAAACCCCGACCTGCGTCCGATGGCACCCCGGATTCGCGGACCCCGGCCCGGCGGCGAGCGGACGGGTTCACCGAACTGCTGCGCCGCTATCTGGCATCCGGCATCGGTCCGGTCGAGGGTGGGCAGAAACCCCACATCAGTGTGACGGTGAAGGCAGCAGATCTGGCCGAACACCGCGCCCCGGACGGTCGCGCGGACGCGGCGCGGTCGGAGCGCTCTTCCTACGAGGATCTGTTCACCGACCCGGATCGGGATCATGTGGGGTGGACGTCGTGGATGGGGCCGCTCACGGTGAACACTGCACGCCTGTTGTCCTGTGATTGCCTGCTGTCCACCGTGGTCGTGGACGTGCATGGTGCGCCGTTGGATTTGGGGGACACGATGCGGACGGTGACCGGTAAGCAGCGCCGCGCCCTGGTGGCCCGCGATCGTGGGTGCGCGTTCCCGAACTGTGGGGCCCCGGCTTCCTGGTGCGAAGGTCACCACATCAAGCATTGGTCCGATCACGGGCCCACGAACATGGACAATCTGGTGTTGCTGTGCGGATTTCACCACCGGTTGTTGCATCATTCGGCGTGGGAAATCCGGATGGGCGCCGACCGGCACCCGTGGTTCCTGCCACCACCACGGTTCGGGGTGCGGCCGGAGCCGTTGCCCTCGAACCACCGGGCGCACACGACTCGGGACGGTCCACACGATAACCGGGCCGGACCCAACGCCGCCTGACACCAACCCCCGAGTTAGCGCCGCCTACCAGGACAACGGGCCGGCGCTACGCGGCGTGCAGGTTTCGGGCTGTGGGTGATTTCGGAGTCGCGTCGGGGTCCGGGTCGGTGCCGAGAACTCGATCAGCCGTCCCGGATGTGGTGACCGTGAACCAGTAATGCTCATTCCGGTAGTGGTGGTGCCGATGGTTGCGCCAGACTGCCCGGTAGGCATGTGATTTCGGTGTGTAATCGGTGTGGATGAGGTAATGAATCCACTCGTACGCGAGTCCGAAGACGCTGAGGGTGACGACGAACGTCAAACCCAAACCCACTCGCGGAAATGCGAACATAGCGACGACGGCCAGGACCGGAACCAGCATCACCAACGTCTGCCACGGGATGAAGATCAACGGGATGTCGCGGGGATCCGCATGGTGCTCGCGGTGTTTGCGGGCGAGCAGAGAGTCCACCGTCAGTCCAAGAACGTGTCGTGGCTTCCAGTGCAAAACACAGACATGGATGACCCACTCGACGAACGGAAATGCTGCCAGCATCACCACAGGCACCACCAGGTCGGTGAGCTGCCAGTTGCCGACGACGACGCGCAGGGTGAGCGCGACGACGAGAAGCCCGCCGATCATCCACGGCGACGGATGCCGCACGAATTCGGACGCGGCGTCGCGCAACGTCATCGACCGTCGTCGCGTGCGATTCGACCGCTGGGGGCTCGTGCGCCGCGAATTCGACATCGCCTCACTCCGAATCGTGTTGTTGGAGATCCTCGATCACGGCGATGATCGCGGCGGTGCCTGCCCCGAGGAGGGTCGCCGCGGCCGATTCTGCAGCGTCCGCGTCGTGCGAAGCGATTGCGGCGGAAAGGGATTCGTAGAGGTCGGAGCGGCTGACCTCCGCGATCATGACGGTCGCCATCGCGGTCATAGTCGGCTCGTATGCGTGTCGCAGGCTGTTGAAGATCAGCCGAAATGCAATGGAATCCGCTGCGTCGACCACGCATTCCCAGAACGTCAGCGCGCTCACCTGAAGGTCGACGGGGTCGTCGCTGTCGAACAGCGGTGGGAGGGCGTCACGTATCGCTTGCGCGGATTGTGCGGTGGCACGCTGCGCCGCGAGGCAGGCGATGTGGATGCCGATCGTCTGCCGTGCCTCGAGAACGCTGCGCGCCACCGACCAGTCGGGCACGCCGTTACGAACGAGCAGTTGCCCAAGCAGCTCGGGGCCCGCGCTGCGCCTGAAATCGCGCACCGAGGTGGACTCGCCGTGACGGATGTCGATCAATCCGGCTTGGCTCAGCTTCTGCACGGCTTCTCGAACCACGGGACGTGAGACTCCGAAGGCCTCGGCCAGGCGCCGTTCGCTCGGTAGTGACGTGCCTGCGCTCAGTTCGCCGTCCAGTACCCGGGACGCGATCTGGTCGAAAACGGCCGTGGACGTCGAGGTGCGGGTGATCGGCTCGAACATCTTCCGAATCTATGCCCGCAGCTGGTAGAGGTCAAGTGGTAATACCAGTTCGTTCACCTGGTCAGAATGCGCGCAACGAAGGGTGTGGTGTCCGGTAGGGAAGCGGGCATGGTCTGCAGGTGCCCCGTGGGATAAGTGCGGAACTCGAAGTGTTCGCCGTTCGCACGGAGTTGGGTGACCAGCGCGAATGTGAACGGCACCGGCACCATCACGTCGACCAGTCCGTGTCCGATGAAGAGCGGGCGGTCGTATCCGGAGTCGGGAACGCGCAGCGCGCTGCGTGCCGCGTCCAGAAAGACCGGATCGTTCAAGGACTTCGAGAGCAGATCACCGATCGTCACACCGGCCAACTGTTCGGCGGCGTCCTGATAGCAGTACTGTTCCGCGATCCGCAGTGCCTCACGGCCTTGCGCACTCAGGTAGGAGTCGATATCGACGGACGGCCGAGACGCTCGTAGGCCGGCTAGCATGTACGCGATGAACACGGTGCTGCCCTCGAGCGGCAACTCCGGGAAGTTCGGCCCTCCGAGGAACGCCAGGTTCTCGATGTTCGACGGTGCGCCCGTGGCCACCGCTCCTCGATAGTCGAGTTCGGGGGCGTACTCGGTGGCGATCGCCGCGGTACTCAGGGCCGCATGGCCGCCCTGAGACTGGCCGATCACCGCCCACCGGGCCGACAGGTCGGGTTCGACGCCGCGCGCCGCGCGGACCATGTCGATCACCGCGTGGGCTTCCGAAGCTCCGTCGAGATAGGGGTGGACACCGGGTGTGCCGAGGCCGACGTAGTCGGTCGCCACCAGTGCGTAACCCTGCGACAACCAATGCGTTACATACGATCCGCCGATCAGTCCGGTCCGGGTCGGCGCGCAGTGGTCCGCGATTCCGACCGTCCCGTGCGCCCACGAGACCACAGGCCAACCTCCGGGCGGTGGCGTGCCGGGTGGAACGAATACTGCACCGGTGCTCAGTGCCGGCTCGCCGGTCGGCCCCGTGGTTCGGTAGGTCAGCAGGTGGGCGCGTTCGGTGCCGTCGAGCCAGCTGTCACGGGGGAGAGGGGAGACGTCGACGACGGCTCCTGGAGCTGCATCTTCTGGTGTCCGGTCGTCGGCATGCACCACCGGGGTCGCCAGGAACGAGACGACGGCCATCGCCACGAGAGCGACGAGTGTGGACCTGAACTGTGTGGAGCTGAACATGGGGCGGCTCCGATCGGTGACGACCGTGGCGGGGTGGTGCCGTGACGTTCAGTGTGCGCCCTTCAGGAGTGGGGCGTGCGATCTTTCAGTCGAGCACGAATGCCGTCGACGAACAGGTTCAGACCGAAATCGAAGCGGACGGCCGGGTCGCCGTCGCGCAGATCCTCGTCGTACTCGGCCAATGACGACGCCGGTGCATCCGGTGCAATCGTGCCGCGAGTCAAGGCTCCGGCGACGATCATCTGAGTGTGCGACTGTTCGTCGACCGTGTGGCCGAGCACGTAGTAGAGCAGCGAGTACGAAGCCAGTTCGGCGTGCTCACGGGAGATCCCGGACATCGCGGCGGCGCTGGCGAAGCTCTCGCGGACGCGGCTGTTGGTCATTCGTGAGGCGTACGTCGCGGCCACCAGTTCGGCGGCGTCGCGGTGTGCCAGCATGGCCGAGCGCAGACGATGAGCCAGTTCGACGACTCGCTCGGACCAGTCGGTGGGCGTGCCGTCCAAGTGGGACGCGGGTATGGCATCGACGTCTTCGAGGATCTTGTCTGCCATCGCGCCCAGCAGCGTCTGCTTGTTGGGGAAATGCCAGTACAGGGCGCCGGGCTGCACGCCGAGCGAGGTCGCGAGTCGGCGCATCGTGAGGTCGCCCAGGCCGTACTCGTCCAGGATGGACATCGCGCCATCGAGCACGTCGCCTCGTCGCAATTGCACTGATTCGCTCCTGTTCGTACGTGTGCTTTGACACCATTGCACCACGGATCTACGGTGAACACCGTTCAACTTGTACGGTGTTCAATTCTATGGCTCAGGAGATTCACGTGACGTCGGTGCCCGTCCAGACAGACATTCTCGCTACCGCGCGTGAACAGGTTCTCGAGCGCGGTGAGCCGTTGACCGAGGCTCAGGTTCTCGAGGTCCTGCAACTCGACGACGATCGCCTCGAAGAGCTGCTGGGCCTCGCGCACGACGTCCGCATGAAGTGGTGCGGCCCCGAGGTCGAGGTCGAGGGCATCATCAGCCTCAAGACCGGCGGTTGCCCCGAGGACTGCCACTTCTGCTCGCAGTCGGGTCTGTTCCAGTCGCCCGTGCGTGCGGCGTGGCTCGACATTCCGTCGCTGGTGGAGGCTGCGAAGCAGACCGCGAAATCGGGTGCCAGCGAGTTCTGCATCGTCGCCGCGGTCCGCGGTCCCGACGAGCGTCTGCTCGCCCAGGTCGCCGCCGGTATCGAGGCCATCCGCAACGAGGTCGACATCCAGATCGCCTGCTCGCTGGGAATGCTCACGCAGGAGCAGGTCGACCAGCTCGCTGCGATGGGTGTGCACCGGTACAACCACAACCTCGAAACCTCGAAGTCGCACTTCCCGAACGTCGTGACCACGCACACCTGGGAAGAGCGCTGGGGCACCCTGCGCATGGTCCGCGAGGCCGGCATGGAGGTGTGCTGCGGTGGCATCCTCGGTATGGGGGAGAGCCTCGAGCAGCGCGCCGAGTTCGCCGCCAACCTTGCCGAACTCGAGCCCGACGAGGTGCCGCTCAACTTCCTGAACCCGCGCCCGGGCACCCCGTTCGGGGACCTCGAAGTGCTGCCGGCGAGCGAAGCGCTCAAGTCGGTTGCCGCGTTCCGTCTCGCACTTCCGCGGACCATTCTCCGATTTGCCGGCGGACGCGAGATCACCCTCGGCGATCTCGGTGCCCAGAAGGGAATCCTCGGCGGTATCAACGCTGTCATCGTGGGCAACTACCTGACCACCCTCGGACGCCCGGCTGAGCAGGACCTCGACCTTCTGGTCGACCTGCAGATGCCGATCAAGGCTCTGAACGACACGCTGTGATGGTCCCGGTGCAGGACGGGGTCGGGGGCGAGCTCGAGGCTGCGTTCAACGTGTATACCGGGCGTCCGGTCGTCGCAGGTGTCGACGACGTCGTTCCGACTGCTGCACAACTCGGACTCGAGCCGCCCCGGTACTGCATGGCGTGCGGTCGACGCATGATCGTGCAGATCAGCCCCGACGGGTGGTGGGCAAAATGCTCACGCCACGGCGTGTTCGACTCGGTGGACCTCGGCCGGAGGTAGCGTCGGACGGCGTGACCCGTCTTCGAGGAACTCAGCTCGCCGCGGCAGTGGTCGCGGCGTGTGCGATCGTCGTCGCCAGTGCCGTGGTGGGTGTTGCGTGGGGGTTCCTCGCCCCGGCGCAACACGATCTGATGCGGTCGTCCGGTCGGGTCGTACCGTTGACCGGCGAGAGTCTGCACCGCTTCGATGCGACGGCGATGCTCGGGTGTGCGGGCCTGGTGGTCGGTGTCGTCTCCGCGGTTGCCGCGTGGGCTTTTCGACGAAGCCGTGGTCCGCTCACCTTTGCCGGTGTGCTGATCGGTTCGGCTGCAGGCGCTGCGGCGATGGCCGGTGTCGGGATCTGGGTAGCGGGATTGCGCTATCCGCAGCCGTCGGAATTGAAGCCGGGCGACGTATTCGCCGTCGCTCCGGGAGTCGGTACGTTCCTCGTGCTCGTCTTCCAGCCGTTGGCGGTGTGTGTGATCACGCTGATTCTGGCCGCGTTCAATCCCTACGACGATCTCGGTGTCACCGACCACGAGGACGACCAACCGGGGAGCGCTGTGGAAGACGGCGATGTGCAAGACCCCGGCTCGTTGGAGGGTGACCTCGCGCCGGGGGAGATCAGGTGGGTGGCCGAAGCGCCGCAAACTCGTCTGTGACTCGAAGGGTTCTGTCTGTGAAGCGGTAGAGGGCAGGTGGGCGGCCGCCGGTCTTGCCGGACTTCGCCGTGTTTCCGGTCGCAGTGAGCACTCCGCGTCTGTTCAGGACGCGCTGTAAGTTTGTGGCATCGACCTGGTATCCGAGTGCTGCGCAATAGATTTCCCGCAGGGTCGACATGGCGAACTCGTCCGGGGCGAGACCGAAGGCGATGTTCGTGTACGACAACTTTGCGGCCAGGCGATTGCGGGCGTGGTCGACGACGGTGCCGTGGTCGAACGACATGAGTGGCAGGTGCGAGACGGGATGCCACGCGGTGTCGTCGGGTAGCTGTGGGTCGGACGTCAGCGGAACCAGTCCGAGGAACGTCGAGGCGATTCGGCGGGGGCCGGGGACGCGGTCGGGTGCGCTGAACACGGACAGCTGCTCGAGGTGGGCCACCTTGCGAACGTCCACCTTCTCGGCAAGTTGCCGGTGCGCAGACGTGGACAGGTCTTCGTCGCCGCGGAGGGTGCCGCCGGGGAGGGACCACGTTCCCTTGGCTGGATCGAGCGCCCGTTGCCATAGCAGAACGGCGAGTTCCGGTTGCTCGATACCGCGAACTTGGAACACCGCGGTGAGGACCTCGTGGGTGGTGGTGCTACCATTGAGCATGTTTTCGATCCTAAGTCGAAAACCTCGGTTTGAGAAATCCGGGCCAGCTCGCCCGGGTTCACGGTGAAGGAGCAAGCCATGACGAGCACGTTGTGGGCGGGTAACGACTCGCAAATCCAGGACGGTCCCGGGGGATACACCGGTGTCGAGGCGAGCGAGGAATGGGCCGCCGAGATCAAACGTCTGGCACGTGCGCGCGGGGCCACACTGCTGGCACACAACTACCAGCTCCCGGCCATCCAGGACGTCGCCGACCACGTCGGAGACTCGCTCGCGCTCTCGCGGATCGCGGCGGAGGCACCGGAAGACACCATCGTCTTCTGCGGTGTGCACTTCATGGCCGAGACCGCCAAGATCCTGAGCCCGCAGAAGACGGTGCTGATCCCCGACGAGCGCGCCGGCTGCTCGCTCGCCGACTCGATCACCGCGGCCGATCTCCGTGCGTGGAAGGCCGATCACCCGGATGCCGTCGTGGTGTCGTACGTGAACACCACCGCCGAGGTGAAGGGCCTCACCGACATCTGCTGCACGTCGTCCAACGCGGTCGACGTGGTGGCGTCGATCGACCCGGACCGCGAGGTGCTGTTCCTGCCCGATCAGTTCCTCGGCGCGCACGTCAAGCGTGTGACCGGCCGCGAGAACATGCACATCTGGGCTGGCGAGTGCCACGTGCACGCCGGAATCAACGGTGACGAACTCACCGCCCAGTCGAAGGCGCACCCCGACGCCGAGCTGTTCGTGCACCCGGAATGCGGTTGCGCGACGTCGGCGCTGTACCTCGCCGGTGAAGGCTTCGTGCCCGAGGACAAGGTGAAGATCCTCTCGACCGGCGGCATGCTCGACGCCGCCCGCGAAACCGGAGCGAAGCAGGTCCTCGTCGCCACCGAGGTCGGCATGCTGCACCAGTTGCGCAAGGCCGCCCCCGAGGTGGACTTCCAGGCCGTCAACGATCGCGCCTCCTGCCCGTACATGAAGATGATCACCCCGGCAGCCCTGCTGCGGTGCCTCATCGAGAACAAGGACGAAGTCCACGTCGACCCGGCCACAGCGGAGCAGGCACGTGCGTCCGTTCAGCGGATGATCGAGATCGGTAACCCCGGCGGAGGCGAGTGACGATGCCCGTCCCGGGGGTTTCCTGGGAAGACCACGCCGATCTGGTGGTGGTCGGTGGCGGTGTCGCGGGCCTTACCGCCGCACGGACGGCGTCGTTGCGGGGGCTGCGGGTGCTCACCGTCAGCAAGAACGGCCCGCTCGACACGGCGACACAGTTCGCCCAGGGCGGCATCGCGGTGGTAGACGGACATGACCCTTTCGACACGGTCGCCAGTCATGTCGCGGACACCTGCGCAGCGGGCGTGGGTTTGTGCGATGAGGATGCGGTCCGGTCGATCGTCGCGGCCGGCCGCGGCGCCGTGGCAAACCTCACCGAATTGGGCGCTGTGTTCGACCGTGGCCGCGACGGCAACATCGCTCACACCCGCGAGGGCGGGCACAGCGCCCGCCGAATCGTGCATGCGGGCGGTGACGCCACCGGTGCCGAGGTGCAACGCGTCAGCGCCGCGGATCAGAACGTGCTGTTCGACACGATGGCGGTTCGGGTGCTGACCGGCGTGGCCGGAGTGTCCGGTCTGCTGGTGAGTTCGCAGCGCGGACTCGGTGTGATCCACGCCCCGGCCGTCCTGCTGGCGACAGGCGGGCTCGGCCAGCTGTACTCCTGCAGCACCAATCCTTCCGGCGCCACCGCGGACGGAATCGCGTTGGCTCTCGCCACCGGTGCCGACATTGCCGATCTCGAGTTCGTCCAGTTTCACCCCACCGTGCTGTTCGCCGCCGACGGCGTGGGCCGTCGTCCGCTGATCAGTGAGGCAGTGCGCGGCGAAGGCGCGGTGCTCGTCGATGACGACGGAAAGTCCGTGACCGCGGGTGTGCACCCACTCGGTGATCTGGCTCCGCGCGACGTGGTGTCCCGCGCCATCGCTGCACGCCTCACCGCATCCGGCGCCGACCACGTTTTCCTCGATGCGCGGCGGATCAACGGGTTCGCGGACCGGTTCCCGACGATCACCGCGTCCTGCCTCGACGCCGGCATAGATCCACGGTCCCAACTGATTCCGGTGGCCCCGGCCGCGCACTATTCGTGCGGCGGAGTCGTCACCGATGTGCACGGACGCACCACTGTCCCGGGCTTGTACGCGGCGGGTGAAGTTGCCCGCACCGGACTGCACGGCGCGAACCGGTTGGCATCGAACAGCCTGCTCGAAGGACTCGTCCTCGGTGAACGCGTCGGAATCGCAGCGGCCGAACGGGCCGAAGTGCGCGGTGAGGTGACCGACGTATCTGTCGCTCCGTCGTGGGCGGCGCCGCGCGCCGTCGTGCAGGAATTGATGACGAAGCACGCCTCCGTGATTCGTGACGGCGACGACTTGCGTGGGCTTCGAACGGCACTCGCAGCTCGGTCGGCGCACTCGGCGTCGACCGATCCATCGGTGCTCGAGGACTCCGCACTCACGCTCACAGCGAGTGCCGTGGCATTGGCCGCGGACACCCGCACCGAGAGTCGCGGTTGCCACACCCGTACCGATTTCCCGGCCACATCCGAGGACTGGAGGCTCAGCGTCCGTCTTCGAATGCGCGACGGTGCGCTCGAAGCACTCGAACGCGACCGATCAGACCAACCGCAATTGACAGGAGCCTGCCCATGACGAGTTCGCCCGTGAACGAGGGCAAGGGCCTGCCGGACGAACTTTCGCGTGACGAAGTGCTGCAGCTACTTCGGACAGCGCTGGACGAGGACCTCCGGTACGGCCCCGACGTGACGTCGACGGCAACAGTGCCCGCAGATGCAGTGGCGAAGGCGTCCGTAGCGTCGCGTGCCGCCGGAACGGTCGCCGGCATCGACGTCGGACTGCTCGTTCTCGACGAGGTGATCGGCTCGGGCAACTACGAGGTCGTGGATCGGGTGGCGGACGGTACCCGCGTCGTTCCCGGCCAAGCGGTGTTGACCGTGACAGCGCCGACCCGTGGACTGCTCACCGCAGAACGCACGATGCTGAACCTGATGTGCCACCTGTCCGGCATCGCCACGGCCACGGCGCAGTGGGTCGATGCCGTCGAGGGCACCGACGCGAAGATCCGCGACAGCCGCAAAACACTGCCTGGTCTGCGGGCGTTGCAGAAGTACGCGGTTCGGGTGGGCGGGGGAGTGAATCACCGCATGGGGCTCGGTGACGCCGCGCTCATCAAGGACAATCATGTTGCCGCGGCAGGTTCTGTGGTTGCGGCGCTGCGCGCAGTACGTGCGGCCTACCCGGACCTCGAATGTGAGGTCGAGGTGGACAACCTCACGCAATTGGACGAGGTTCTCGCCGAGAATGCCGAACTGGTACTGCTGGACAACTTTCCGTTGTGGCAGACGCAGATGGCGGTGCAGCGGCGCGATGCGGCGTCGCCTTCGACCAAGCTCGAATCGTCCGGTGGCCTGACCCTGGACATGGCGGCCGATTACGCCGCCACCGGGGTCGACTACCTGGCCGTGGGCGCGCTGACCCACTCGGTCGGTGTACTGGACCTGGGTCTCGATATGTGACTGCGGATATGCGCTGCTACTGAGTCGCCCACACTCCGAGCTCGTTACCGCTGGGGTCGGCGAAGTGGAATCGACGTCCGCCGGGGAATTCGTACGGCCCCTGCAGAACTGATCCGCCGGCCGATTCGACGGCTGTGACACTGGCATCGAGGTCGTCCGAGTAGAGCAAGACGAAGACTCCGCCGGTCGCCGTATGGCGGCCCTCCGTCAGTGCGAGTCCTCCGACATCCGTAGTGCCGTCCGCCGATCGAATTCCGGCGTAGGTGGGGCCTTAATCGTTGAACGACCACCCGAACGCGGCTGTGTAGAAGTCTCGTGCGCGCGCGAGGTCGTGGACGGGAATCTCGATGTAGTCGAGGGTGTGGTGTGTGCTCGTCATAGCGCCCACGGTAGGTCCGGGTACCGACAACAACGTGGCAATCAACTCGACTGTTCGGTGGTCGGCCGAGTACTCGGGTCAGGCACTGTGTTCCGCAACCAATCGATCACCGGCGGAACGATCTCGTCTGCCAGTGACTCGGCGACGATCCAGTGCGGCGCGTGCGTGACAACGCGATGTTCGGCGCCGTAGCGACGGGCGATCCTCCTGGACGCGGCGTTCGAGACGTTGCGGTCGGCTCCGCCGGAGACGCTGAGCACGGGGCAGCTGACTGCGGAGCGCGCCACGCGCATCGCCGGGGTGCCGAGTGTCATCGCGCGGAACACTCGGCCCGACTCCGGAACCATCCGTGCGGTCAGTTCTGTCTGCTCGTCCGCGGGCAGCGTGCTGAAGGGGACAGCGCGAAACGTGCGCGGCGAGGGCAGGATCGGTGCGCCTGCCGTCAGCTTCGGTAGGAGCGGGAACAGGTGTGGCAGCGCTCGCAATTGGGGCCAGAGAATGCCCGGCGGGACCGATGCCAACAGCACGAGTGCGGCCGTCTCGGTTCGAGCCGCGAGCTTCTGCGCGAGCAGGCCGCCGAAGCTGTGGCCGATCAGGATCGGCGGTACGGACAGTCGTTCGCGGGCCGTCAGGACCGCGGCGAAGAACTCGTCGACGCCGCTGTTGCGCAACGTCTTCTCATCGGTTGGTTCCCGGCCGGGCAGAGTGACGGTGTGGCATTCGAAACCGGCTGTGGTGAGCCGACGAATCCACGGGTCGAGCAGCCGAGGACGGCCGAAGAGCCCGTGGAGGAAGAGGACCTGCCAGGTCACGACGGTAGGTCGTTTCCGGACGCACGTTCACGGAGGCGTTGGACCTCTGCTTCCAACTCCGAGAGTCGCCGATGGAGATCCTGAATGCTAGCCATGCAGACTCCGTTCGCATCGACAGCGGCGATGTGACGCGGGTCGTCGCCGAGCCCGAAGGCGTCGGCGAAGTCCTGGGCGGTTGGGCCGAGGTGGCGCACCGACTCGTGATCGAATCCGTACGTCCATGTGCTGATGGGCAGTGTCGAGAGTCGTTCCACTATTTCGTGGGCGCCGGTCGGGATCGGTTCGGACGAGGAGACACCTCGGCGCCTGCCGACGTGCGATCGAACCCAGGCGACCGGGTGCCGTACGCCTGCGTTCACACGTGCACGGCGCCGCGTTGCCGCGCCGTCCGTGCGGGTCACCGGGTCCTACTCGGTGAGTTCTTGGATGTCGTATTTGATGGTGGCGTCGCTGAGCAGTATTCCCACTCCCGCGCCCAGTAGACCAATGCCGACGCCGACGGCGCCGCCGCCGAGTCCCAGTACAAGGCCGAGCATGATTCCTCCCGGTACGAGGTTTCCGATGAGTGCGGGACGCGGCGGTGCAATCATGTTTCGGCTCGCGGTGTCCCGTGTTCCGAGCACCTTCCACATTCCTCCGTCGTCAGTGCGGTGACAAGAGTGGCGGGACGGATATGTGCAGCTCCGGTGGTATTTCTGCGACCGCCAAACCGGAAGTGCGGTCTGGTATGGGGTACGTGTCATCCAGTGACACCGAAGCGATACCAGATGTCTGTGCGATGCATTCGCCGGATCTCGTGTCGAACTACGCCGAAAGGGGAATACTCGTCGGTAGGAGGCGCGACATGGTCGATTCATCCGCACCAAAAGTCACCGAAGAAGAAGCCCGGGCAGTAGCCGAGGAGGCGCGCGAATCGGGGTGGGACAAGCCCTCGTTCGCGAAGGAACTCTTCATGGGCCGGCTCCGACTCGATCTGGTTCATCCGTTCCCTCGCCCGACGCCCGGCGATGTGGAGTACACGAATCGATTCCTCGGCGAGCTTCGCGAGTACTGCGCGGGACTCGATGGGCAGGTGATCGAAACCGAGTCGCGGATTCCCGACGGCTACGTTCGAGGATTCGCGAATCTCGGCTGCTTCGGTCTCAAAATTCCTGTGGAATACGGCGGGCTGGGGATGTCTCAGGTTGCCTACAACAAAGCACTGATGCTGGTTGCGTCGGTGCACCCCAGTCTCGGTGCACTGCTGTCGGCGCACCAGTCGATCGGGGTTCCCGAGCCCCTGAAACTGGCGGGGACGCCAGAGCAGAAGAAGGAGTTTCTCCCACGCTGCGCGAAGGGGGCGATCTCCGCGTTCCTGCTCACCGAGCCGGATGTCGGCTCGGACCCTGCCCGGTTGGCCTCGAGTGCAACACCTACCGAAGACGGCACGGCCTACCTGCTCGACGGCCTCAAGCTGTGGACGACCAACGGAGTCGTCGCTGAACTCCTCGTCGTCATGGCTCGCGTGCCGCGCAGTGACGGCCACCGAGGCGGCATATCCGCTTTCGTCGTCGAGGCGGACTCGCCGGGGATCACCGTCGAACGGCGCAATTCGTTCATGGGCCTGCACGGGATCGAGAACGGGTTGACTCGCCTCCATCAGGTGCGGGTTCCGAAGGAGAATCTGATCGGACGCGAGGGGGACGGTCTCAAGATCGCCCTCACCACACTCAACGCGGGCCGATTGGCGATTCCGGCAATGTGCGCGGGCGCCGGAAAGTGGTCGCTGAAGATCGCACGGGAATGGTCAGCTGTCAGAGTGCAGTGGGGTAAGCCAGTCGGTCAGCACGGCGCCGTCGCGAGCAAGATCTCCTTCATGGCTGCCACCACCTTCGCGCTCGAAGCGGTTGTCGATCTGTCTGCCCAGATGAACGACGAAGGCCGCAACGACATTCGTATCGAAGCGGCGCTCGCCAAACTGTGGTCGAGTGAAATGTCCTGCCAGATCGCCGACGAGTTGCTTCAGGTGCGCGGCGGGCGCGGATACGAGACCGCGGCATCTCTGGCAGCGCGCGGTGAGCGGGCGGTCCCCACAGAGCAGCTGCTGCGTGATCTGCGAATCAACCGAATCTTCGAGGGATCGAGCGAGATCATGCGGTTGCTCGTCGCGCGTGAGGCAGTCGATGCGCACCTGACCGCCGCCGGCGATCTGGTCGACCCCAAGGCCGATGTATCCACTAAGGCGCGTGCCGCAGCCAAGGCGAGTGGTTTCTACGCGAAGTGGTTGCCGCAGCTGGTTGCGGGCAAGGGGCAGGTGCCCACGTCGTTCAGCGAATTCGGAGTGCTGGCGAAGCATCTGCGGTTCGTCGAGCGCAGTTCACGCAAACTCGCCCGATCCACGTTCTACGGCATGGCCCGGTGGCAAGCGGGTCTCGAGAAGCAGCAGGGATTCCTCGGCCGGATCGTCGACATCGGTGCCGAACTGTTCGCCATGTCGGCAAGCTGCGTCCGGGCCGAGATGGAACGGGGTGACAACGCCGCCGAAGGCGCCGCCGCCTACGAACTCGCCGACATGTTCTGCCAGCAGGCCGCCATACGGGTGGACGGGTTGTTCGCGGCTTTGTGGAAAAACACCGACGACGCCGACCGGAAGCTCGCCGGCGATGTGCTCGAGGGTCGGTACACCTGGCTCGAGCACGGGGTACTCGATCAGAGCGAGGGGACGGGGCCGTGGATTCCCGAGTGGACGCCCGGTGTATCCACAGACGAGAATCTGGCTCGGCGGTTCCTGCCGTCGACCACCAAGGTCACCTGAGACCGGAGCAGAACGAAACACCAGGTAAGCGCACCTTCTCGAGATGAACGACACCACCGACAATGGCCCGTACGGGGCCTTTCGGTGAGCGGTAGGGGGCTGCCTGGAAACGCAGTTGCACCCATCGCGGATAATCGATGGTGAACTCTGTCCGGGATGCACCCCGGACAGGCATACCGTTCGCCAGAGAGGACCCCTCATGCTCGCCCGCACCGACCTTCGTGGTCGAACCCCATCCACGGCCGAACTTCGGGCCGCGCTTCCGCGAGGTGGAGTGGATGTGGACGCGGTGCTGCATCAGGTCCGCCCGGTGGTCGACGACGTTCGTGATCGCGGTGTCGACGCGGCACTCGAGCTCAGTGAGAAGTTCGACGGCGTGCGCCCGGAGCAGGTGCGCGTTCCCCAGGCCGAACTCGATCGTGCTCTGACCGAACTCGATCCCGCGGTGCGCGCCGCACTCGAGGTTGCCATCGAGCGCACCCGCAAGGTGCACGCCGATCAACGGCGCACCGACACCGTCACCGAGGTCGTTCCGGGTGGGATCGTCACCGAACGCTGGGTCCCGGTCGACCGTGTCGGCCTGTATGTGCCCGGCGGCAACGCGGTGTACCCCTCCAGCGTCGTGATGAACGTCGTGCCCGCCCAGGCAGCCGGTGTCGGCTCGCTTGTCGTGGCCTCACCCCCGCAGGCCGCGTTCGGCGGCCTGCCGCACCCGACCATCCTGGCCGCTGCCGCGATGCTCGGTGTCGACGAGGTATGGGCCGTCGGTGGCGGTCAAGGCGTGGCGCTCCTGACGTACGGCGGCACGGATACGAACGGTGAGGAGTTGGCGCCCGTCGACCTCATCACCGGCCCCGGCAACATCTACGTGACGGCAGCCAAGCGTTTGTGCCGCGGACTCGTCGGCATCGACGCGGAGGCCGGACCCACCGAGATCGCGATCCTCGCCGACCACACCGCCGATCCCGTGCACGTGGCCGCCGACATGATCAGCCAGGCCGAACACGATGTCATGGCGGCGAGCGTCCTCGTCACCACGAGTCCGGAACTCGCCGACGCGGTCGATACGGCGGTCGCGGCACAGCTGGAGACCACTCGTCACCGCGAGCGTGTCACCACCGCTCTGTCCGGTTCGCAGTCGGGGACCGTGCTGGTGTCCGACGTCGAATCCGGGCTTCGCGTCGTCAACGCGTACGCGGCTGAGCACCTCGAGATTCAGACGGAGAATTCTTCCGCGGTGGCGGCTCAGGTCACCAGTGCCGGCGCCGTGTTCGTCGGTGCGTGGGCGCCGGTCAGCCTCGGCGACTACTGCGCCGGGTCGAACCACGTGCTGCCGACGGCGGGCTGTGCCCGTCACTCCTCCGGACTGAGCGTGCAGACATTCCTTCGTGGTATCCACGTGGTCGACTACTCGGAGTCGGCACTGAAGGAAGTATCCGGCCACGTCATCGCCCTGGCGAACGCGGAAGATCTGCCGGCGCACGGTGAAGCCGTCCGGCTGCGCTTCGAGGCCCTCCGCGCGGGGGAGGAGAAGTGAGCATTCCGGGTTCGTCGATCGGGGTGGAGGCACTACCCCTCCGGGACAATTTGCGTGGCAAGTCTGCCTACGGCGCACCGCAGTTGACCGTGCCGGTGCAGTTGAACACCAACGAGAATCCGCACCCGCCCACCAAGGCGCTCGTGGACGACGTCGCCGAATCGGTGCGGGAGGCAGCCCGCGAACTGCACCGTTACCCCGACCGCGATGCCGTGGCGCTGCGCACCGATCTCGCCGCCTATCTGGCTCGTCAGACCGGGGTGGCCGTCACGGTCGACAACGTGTGGGCGGCAAACGGTTCCAACGAGATCCTGCAGCAGTTGCTGCAGGCGTTCGCCGGGCCGGGACGCAGCGCGATGGGCTTCGTGCCCTCGTACTCGATGCACCCGATCATCTCGGACGGCACCGACACCGAGTGGATTCCGGTGTTCCGGCGCGCCGACTTCGCCCTCGACGTCGACGCTGCGGTGGAGGCGATCGGGGACAAGCGTCCCGACGTCGTGTTCGTCACGAGCCCGAACAATCCGACCGGACACAGCGTCCGCATCGCCGAGCTGCGGCGGGTGCTCGGCGCGGCCCCGGGCGTCGTGATCGTCGACGAGGCGTACGCGGAGTTTTCCGAAGCGCCGAGTGCGATGACCCTGATCGACGAGTACCCGGCGAAGCTGGTTGTGACTCGCACGATGAGCAAGGCATTCGCTTTCGCAGGTGGCCGGCTCGGCTATCTGGCGGCGGCGCCGGCGTTCATCGAGGCTCTACTGCTGGTGCGCCTGCCGTACCACCTGTCGGTGGTCACCCAGGCGGCGGCGCGAGCCGCGCTACGGCACGCGGACGAGACTCTCGGCAGTGTGCACGCGCTGGCAGCGGAACGTGTGCGGGTCTCGAAGGCGCTTGCGGACAGCGGCTTCCGGGTCATTCCGAGTGATGCGAATTTCGTTCTGTTCGGCGAGTTCACCGACAGTGCACGGGCGTGGCAGGCATACCTCGACCGCGGCGTTCTCATTCGCGACGTCGGCATTCCGGGGTACCTTCGCACCACGGTCGGCCTACCGTCCGAGAACGACGCCTTCATCGCGGCGAGCGACGAGATCGCCGCCACCGAACTCACCACGGCAGGAGACAACGGATGACCGACCGGATCGCACGGGTGGAACGCACCACCAAGGAGTCCAGCATCGTCGTCGAACTGAACCTCGACGGCACGGGCCAGGTGGACGTGTCGACCGGTGTGCCGTTCTTCGACCACATGCTGAACGCGCTCGGCTCACACGCGAGTTTCGACCTCTCTGTGCAGGCGAAGGGTGACATCGAGATCGAAGCGCACCACACGGTGGAGGACACGTCGATCGTCCTCGGGCAGGCGCTCTGTCAGGCACTGGGAGACAAGAAGGGCATTCGCCGCTTCGGCGACGCGTTCATTCCGATGGACGAGACGCTGGCGCACGCCTCCGTCGACGTCTCGGGTCGGCCGTATTGCGTCCACACCGGCGAGCCGGACTACATGGTGCACTCCGTGATCGGCGGGTACCCGGGTGTGCCGTACTCGACCGTCATCAACCGGCACGTATTCGAGTCGATCGCTCTGAACGCACGCATCGCACTGCACGTTCGCGTGTTGTACGGCCGCGATCAGCATCACATCACCGAGGCCGAGTTCAAGGCAGTCGCGCGCGCTCTGCGTGAGGCCGTCGAACCGGATCCCCGTGTCAAGGGTGTGCCGTCCACGAAGGGCAGTCTGTAACCCGATGGACGTCGTCTGGATCTACGCACTGTTCATCGTCGCCGGAATCGCGGCGGGCGGTTCCTATTCGATGTGGAAGATCAACAAGCTGTTCTCGGGTGTCCTGTTGGCTGTCGCGGTGTTGGCCGCGGTCGCCGGAATTCTGCGACTGGTCTGATGGTCGAGGCTGGTCCGACCAATACTCGGTGGCCCGATAAGGTTGTTCTATGAGCGCTTCCACGATCGCCGTGCTCGACTACGGCTCGGGCAACCTGCATTCGGCTACTCGGGCACTGGCCCGTACCGGTGCGTCGGTAGAGGTCACCTCGGACATCCAGACGGCACTCGACGCCGACGGACTGGTCGTTCCCGGCGTCGGGGCGTTTTCCGCATGCATGGAGGGACTGAAGGCGGTACGCGGTGAGCGCATCATCGGCAGGCGCCTTGCGGGCGGTCGCCCGGTCCTCGGTATCTGCGTCGGCATGCAGATCCTCTTCGAGCGTGGTGTCGAGTTCGGCGTGGAGGCGGAGGGCTGCGGAGAGTGGCCCGGGACCGTCGATCACCTGAAGGCCGACGTCCTGCCGCACATGGGCTGGAACACCGTGGAGGCTCCGGAGAACAGCACACTGTTCGCCGGTCTGGATGCGGACACTCGCTTCTACTTCGTCCATTCCTACGCCGTGCAGAAGTGGGAGCTGCCGACGCCGGAGCGGATCGCACCACCGGCGTTGACGTGGGCCGACCACGGCGGCCGCTTCCTCGCTGCCGTCGAGAACGGCGCACTGTCGGCGACGCAGTTCCATCCCGAGAAGTCGGGAGACGCCGGCGCCGAACTGCTGGAGAACTGGGTGAAAAGCCTGTGACCGAAGAACCGAAGGACCTGTCGATCGGCAAGCTGGCCATGGCCGCCCTCGGTGCTGCAGTGGCCGTGCTGGTTGTTGCTGTCGTCCTCATCGGCGTCCTGCAACCGAGCGCGGGAGTTTCTCTGGCCATTGCCGCAGCCGGGCTCGTCGGTGCGGTCGTCGCAATGGGCGTCGTCTCCAAGCGAATGACACGCCGCGCCTACGGCAACGCGCCGGACCCGACACAGGGTTCCGGCTCCTGAACGACTAGGGTTGTCGCAGTGAGCCTGGTCCTTTTGCCTGCTGTGGATGTTGTCAACGGTGAAGCTGTTCGCCTCGTTCAAGGGGAGGCCGGCAGCGAAACCGGTTACGGGTCTCCGCGAGATGCCGCCTTGGCGTGGCAGAACGACGGTGCCGAGTGGATTCATATCGTCGATCTCGATGCCGCATTCGGTCGCGGCTCCAACCGTGAACTGCTTGCCGACGTGATCGGTGAGCTCGATGTGAACGTCGAACTTTCCGGCGGAATCCGCGACGACGAATCGCTCGATGCGGCACTCGCGACCGGATGCAGGCGAGTCAATCTCGGAACCGCTGCCATCGAGAACCCCGACTGGTGTGCATCTGCCATCGCAAAGCACGGCGACAAGATCGCCGTCGGTCTGGACGTGCGCCTCGTGGACGGGCGCTACCAGCTGCGTGGACGCGGCTGGGTGACCGAGGGTGGCGATCTGTTCGAGACGGTCGCTCGCCTGGACCGCGACGGCTGTGCGCGTTACGTCGTCACCGACGTATCCAAGGACGGCACCCTGACCGGACCGAATCTGGATCTGCTCGCGCAGATGTGTGACGCCACCGATGCTCCGGTTGTGGCATCCGGCGGTATTTCGGCCATCGACGATCTGACGGCCATCGCCGGTCTGGTCGATCGGGGTGTCGAAGGATCGATCATCGGTAAGGCGCTGTACGCGGGCAAGTTCACCCTGCCCGACGCTCTCGCAGCGGTGTCGAGCCGAGGCTGAGCGAGTGAGCCTGCCCCGTGATCCGCGTGAGTTGCTCGCCACGGCGAGCGAACTTCTCGACGGTGTCCACGATCGCTTCGTGGCAGGGGTGGGTGCACCGAGTGCCGTTCACAAGGGACCGGCCGACTTTGCCACCGCAATAGATCTCGAACTCGAGAAGCGACTCGCCGGAGAACTCTTCGACCGGACGGGCATTCCCGTCCACGGTGAGGAGTTCGGTGGCCCCGACCTCACCGAAGGACCGGTGTGGGTGGTCGACCCGATCGACGGCACTTTCAACTATTCGGCAGGGTTGCCGACGGCCGGCACCTTGCTTGCGCTGCTCGACGACGGTGTGCCCGTTCTCGGCCTGACCTGGTTGCCGCTCGTCGGCCGTAGGTACGCAGCACTCGAGTCGGGTCCGCTGCTCGAGGGCGGCCGACCGCTGCCGCGTCTGTCGCGAACCACCCTGGCATCGTCGATCGTCGGCTTCGGCGCGCTCAACATAGACAGCCGCGGGCGCATCCCCGGACCGCACCGTCTGGAAATGCTGGGGCAGCTCAGCCGGGTGTCGTCGCGGATCAGGATGCACGGATCGACCGGCGTGGATCTCGCCTTCACTGCGGCGGGAATTCTCGGCGGCGCGGTCGTGTTCGGCCACAATGCGTGGGACAACGCTGCCGGGGTGGCGTTGGTGCGCGCCGCCGGAGGTGTCGTCACCGACCTGGCCGGACAGCCGTGGACGATCACATCCTCGTCGGTCCTGGCAGCCGCGCCGGGAGTGCACGGCGAGATTCTCGATATTCTCGGATCATTGGGCGATCCATCAACTCGGCCTTCAGGAGGGCGTACGACATGACTCTGGCAGTTCGGGTGATCCCGTGTCTCGACGTCGATGCAGGCCGTGTGGTCAAGGGCGTCAACTTCGAGAACCTTCGCGACGCCGGGGACCCGGTCGAATTGGCCGCCGCCTACGACGCCCAGGGCGCCGACGAACTGACGTTCCTCGACGTCACGGCGTCGACCTCGGATCGTGGCACGATGCTCGACGTGGTCAGTCGAACCGCGGAGCAGGTCTTCATTCCACTCACTGTGGGTGGCGGCGTGCGCACCGTCGAGGACGTCGACAGGCTGCTGCGCGCGGGAGCGGACAAGGTGAGCGTGAACACCGCGGCGATCGCACGCCCGGAACTCTTGGCCGAACTGAGCCAGCGTTTCGGATCGCAGTGCATCGTCCTGTCGGTCGACGCTCGCACGGTTCCGGAAGGTTCCGAGCCCACGCCGTCAGGGTGGGAGGTCACCACCCACGGCGGCAAGCGTGGAACCGGTATCGACGCCATCGAGTGGGCTGTCCGCGGTGCCGAACTCGGCGTGGGGGAGATCCTGCTCAATTCCATGGACGCCGACGGTACAAAGGCCGGGTTCGACCTGCCGATGATCAGGGCGGTCCGAGCGGCGGTGAAGGTTCCCGTGATCGCGAGCGGGGGAGCGGGCGAGGTCGAGCACTTCGCTCCCGCGGTCGAGGCCGGTGCCGACGCCGTACTCGCTGCCAGCGTCTTCCATTTCGGTGACATGACGATCGGCGAGGTGAAGGCGTCCATGCGCGAAGAAGGGATCACCGTCCGATGAGTCTCGACCAGGCAATCGCATCCAGGCTCAAACGAAACGACGCAGGGCTGTTCAACGCAGTGGCGCAGGAGCGGTCGACCGGGCAGGTCCTGATGGTCGCCTGGATGGACGACGAAGCGCTCGCACGCACTCTCGAAACCCGCAAGGGCACATACTATTCGCGGTCACGGCAGCAGTACTGGGTGAAGGGTGAGACGTCCGGTCACACCCAGTACGTGCACGAGGTACGTCTGGACTGCGACGGTGACGCGGTGCTGCTGGTCGTCGACCAGGAAGGCGCGGCGTGCCATACCGGCGCGCACACCTGCTTCGACGAGGACGTTCTGCTCGCCGCCGAATAGGCCACCAGGTCGGTCGTCGACGGCGGGAAGGCCGGTGGCAGAGTATCGACCATGCCTTTGATCCAGATCAGTCAGACGCCCGGTCTTTCCGCGGAGCAGAACCGCGCCACCATCGAGGCCGTTACTGCGGCGTACGCGGAGGCGACCGGTAAGGACGCATCCAAGGTGTGGGTGACGATCACAGAGGTTCCGCGCGAGAACTGGGGTGTCGGCGGGTCGCCGCTGGGGTGATGTGCGGGTCGCCGCTGGGTTGATGCGCGGGTCGCCGCTCGGTTGATGCGCGTTCAGGTTCGGCCGACGCCGCTGGCGATGGCCTTGTCGAGTTGGGTGAGCATCGCACGTGCGACGTCGGACAGTTGATGGACCTGGTCGGCGTCGAGTCCGTCGAAGATCATGGTGCGCACCGATTCGACGTGCGCTGGGGCGGCCTCGACGATCGTTGCCATGCCGGTGTCGGTGAGGACGGCCTGGGATCCTCGGCAACCGGTTACTTTCTTGCGTTCGACCCAGCCGGCACGTTCCATCTTGGTGATGACGTGCGACAGGCGTGACAGTGACGCGTTTGCCTGTTGTGCGAGTGTCGAGAGTTGCAGGCGACGCTCGGGACTCTCGGACAGTTCGGCGAGGACGAAGTACTCGAAATGGGTGAGCTTCGATTCCCGTTGTAATTGAGTGTCCAGGGCAGCGGGGAGTCTGGTGACGAGGGCGATGAGTGACCGCCAGGCATCCTGCTGCTGCGAATCGAGCCACCGAGTCGGCGTGCCCTGACGTGCCTCGGTGCCCTGATCGGTGCTCACGTCGCTCACTGTCGTCACCCTTCGGTAGTGGGGAACACTTGCGTCATCTCTGATGTTGATTCTATCCTAACTTGAAGCTTCAACAAAGGAGTTGTGATGACCTCGATGCCGACACTGTTCCTCAGCCACGGTGCGCCGCCACTGGTGGACGATGAACGATGGGTCGCCCAGTTGAAGGCCTGGGCTGCCGACCTGCCTCGTCCCGAGGCGATTCTCGTCGTGTCGGCGCATTGGGAATCCGCGCCGTTGACCATCGGGTCCACGGTCCCCGGAACACCCCTGACCTACGATTTCGGTGGTTTTCCAGCGCGCTACTACCAAACCACCTACGACTCACCGGTGGCGCCCGATCTGGCGCAGAAGGTCGCCGCGCTGATGCCGGACGACGAGGCAGTGACGTCGGCGCCCCACCGCCGACTCGATCACGGGGCGTACGTGCCGCTGACCGTCATGTACCCCGACGCCGACATCCCGGTGTTGCAGGTGTCGCTACCGACGCTCGATCCGGAGCGACTGCTTCGGTTGGGTCGCCGCCTGCGGCCGCTGCGTGATGCGGGAGTGCTGATCATCGGGTCGGGCTTCACCACACACGGTCTGCCGTTCCTCACAGATCCTCGGCCCGACGCCACACCGCCCGGATGGTCGGCCGAGTTCGATGTGTGGGCGGGCGAGCGCATGGGTGCGGGTGACGTGAACTCGCTGATCGACTTCAGGTCCGCCGCTCCCGGTATGCCCTACGCGCACCCGACGATCGAACACTTCGCACCGCTGTTCGTGTCGCTGGGAGCATCGAGCGATCCCGAGCAGATTCCGGAGCAGGTGATCGACGGATTCTGGATGGGTCTCGCGAAGCGTTCCCTGCAGCTGTCCTGACCGCTCACTTCACCTGACGGCTGTGCAGGAAGTCGAGTGCCCGGTCGGCGTGTGCGTTTGCATTGAGCTCCGAAGAGACGACGTGCAGGATCGTGCGGTCCGTATCGATGACGAACGTGGTTCGTTTGACCGGCGCGATCTTCCCGAGAAGTCCACGTTTCACCCCGAACTGTCGGGCCACCGATCCGTCGGGGTCCGACAGCAACGGGTAGTCGAAAGCTTCGGCAGATGCGAAGGAGGCCTGCTCGTCGACCGCGTTGGTGCTGACACCTGCACGGGTAGCTCCTGCGGCCTCGAACTCGGCGGCGAGGTCGCGGAAGTGGCATGCCTCTGCGGTGCACACCAGTGACGACGCAGCCGGGTAGAAGAACAGCACGAGTGGTCCGGGCGCAACGAGTTCGGACAGCGTTCGGGCAGTGCCGTCTTGGTCGGCGAGTGTGAATTCGGGCGCCTGCTGACCTGGTTTCATACCCGCCGACAGTACCGGGCGCGACAAGCGGGCCGGTACGCCTGGGATGATGGGTGCATGCACGGCGAGCCCACCACCATTCCCGCAACGAATTCCAGCACGGCTGCTTCGGGGGCCGAATCGGATTCGACGACGTCGCGCGAGCAGTTCCGCCTTCTCGCAGCCGAACATCGCGTCGTTCCGGTGACCCGGAAAGTGTTGGCGGACGCGGAAACACCGCTGTCGGCGTACTCCAAGCTGGCAGCGAACCGTCCAGGCACTTTCCTCCTCGAGTCGGCGGAGAACGGCCGATCGTGGTCGCGATGGTCGTTCATCGGAGTGGTCAGCCCTGCCGCGCTGACCGTGCGTGAGGGTGAAGCCGCGTGGTACGGGAACGTACCGTCCGGAGCGCCGTCCGGCGGTGACCCCGTTGTTGCGTTGGGACGGACTTTGGAGCTGTTGCGCTCGGAGCGTCTGCCCGATCTGCCACCGCTGACCGGTGGCATGGTCGGATTCCTCGGCTACGACGCCGTGCGGCGTCTCGAACGTCTCGGTGATCACGCCGAAGACGATCTACAGATCCCCGAGATGGTCATGTTGCTCGCCACCGATCTTGCAGCTGTCGACCACCACGAGGGTGCGATCACCCTCATTGCGAACGCAGTCAACTGGGACGGTTCGGACGAACGGGTCGACGAGGCCTACGACGACGCCGTGGCACGACTCGACGCGATGACGGCCGCGCTCGCCGCGCCCGCGCCCTCGACGGTGTCGACGTTCTCCAAGCCCGCACCCGACTATCGGCGCCAGCGCACCTCCGAGGGCTATCGCAGGGATGTGCGCAAGCTGGTAGGAGACATCGAAGCTGGTGAGGCATTTCAGGTCGTGCTATCGCAGCGATTCGAGGTCGACTGCGACGCCGAGCCCATGGACGTGTACCGGATGCTGCGGGCGTCCAACCCGAGCCCGTACATGTACCTCGTGCATGTTCCGGGTGCGGACGACGAAACCGCGTTCTCGATCGTCGGGTCCAGCCCGGAGGCGTTGGTCAAGGTCCACGAGGGAACGGCCACGACGCACCCCATCGCAGGCACTCGGTGGCGCGGTGCGAACGAGGAAGAAGACATCCTCCTCGAGAAGGACCTGATCGCTGACGAGAAGGAGAACGCCGAGCATCTCATGCTCGTCGACCTCGGCAGGAACGATCTGGGGCGGGTCTGCATCCCGGGCACCGTCAAGGTGCACGATTACCGCCACATCGAGCGGTACAGCCACGTCATGCACCTGGTGTCGACGGTCACCGGACAGCTCGCCGAGGGCAAGCACGCACTGGATGCGGTCACGGCCTGTTTCCCCGCGGGAACTCTGTCGGGAGCGCCCAAGGTGCGGGCGATGCAACTGATCGAGGAACTCGAGCCGACGCGTCGCGGCGTGTACGGCGGCATCGTCGGCTACCTCGATTTCGCAGGCGACGCGGATACGGCCATCGCGATTCGTACTGCTGTCATCAAGGATGGTGTCGGCTACGTGCAGGCGGGCGCCGGTGTGGTCGCGGACTCCGTCCCCGAGGCCGAGGACGACGAGGCGAAGAACAAGGCCATGGCCGTGCTGGCGGCGATCGCCGCTGCCGGAACCGTTCGCACGTGGAAGGGCGGCCCGCAATGAGCACGGCTGGGCCCCAGAACCCCGAAAGCTCGGCGAGTTCCGCTGGGTCGATGTACTCCGCGAGGCGCAGCACTGCCGTAACCGTCGGATGCCTCGCACTGGCCGCGGTCGCATTGTGGGCGTCGTCGCGGATGGTGTGGGTCTCGTTCGCGTCTGCGGACGGGCTGGGTGAGGAGCGCGCCGTGGACCTGGACGGTGCGACGTGGGCCGCAGCACTGACCCCGCTCGCTCTCGTCCTCGTCGCCGGGATCGCCGCATCGTTTGCGGTGAAGGGATGGCTGTTGCGGGGTCTCGGCGTGCTCGTCGCTCTCGTCGGCGTCGCCGCGGCAGTACCTGTGGTGCAGTTGGTGACGTCGGGGGTGTCGGAGTCGAAGGCAGCCCAGTTGGCCGAATTGCCGGGTCGGGCAGAGGTCCGCGACATCGAGGTCTCGTACGGGCCGGCCGTCCTGGCTGCTGTCGGTGTGGTCCTCGCGCTGATCGCCGCGGTGACGCTGTTGCGGCGGCCGATGCGCGGTGCCGGCCTGTCGTCGAAATACGACGCTCCCGCGACCCGGCGTGAGGCCGTTCAGCGCGCGGGTGAGCCTGAGGGCGGGGCGCCGACGCAACGCGTGATGTGGGATGCGCTGGACGCAGGGGACGATCCGACCGACGGCCCGGACGAGCGTCCCACAGGCGGAGGCTCGGGTACCCGGACGTAATCGGATCCGCGACGCACTCTAGTCTGTAATTCATCCTCGATGATGTTCCTCACATCGGGTTTCAGCCCAGAAAGGATTCGGGCCACGATGACCGTTCTCGACTCGATTCTCGACGGGGTGCGCGCAGATGTCGCCGCCCGCGAAGCCGTCCTCGACTTCGCCGCAGTGAAGGCTGCTGCAGCCGCGGCGCCCCCTGCGATCGACGCTGCGGCGGCGCTCCTCGAGCCTGGGATCGCAGTCATCGCCGAGGTGAAGCGGGCAAGCCCGTCGAAGGGGCCACTCGCCGAAATCGGTGATCCCGCCGAACTCGCTTCCGCGTACGAGGCTGGTGGCGCACGAGTCATCAGCGTTCTCACCGAGGAACGTCGATTCCACGGTTCGCTGGCGGACCTCGACGCGGTGCGGCGTGCCGTCAGCATCCCGATTCTGCGCAAGGACTTCATCGTCGGGCCTTACCAGATCCACGAGGCCAGGGCCCACGGCGCCGACGTGGTCCTGTTGATCGTCGCCGCCCTCGAACAGGATGCACTGGCATCGCTGATCGACCGCACCGAGTCACTCGGAATGACCGCGCTCGTCGAGGTGCACACCGAGGAAGAAGCCAACCGCGCGCTCGATGCCGGCGCCAAGGTCATCGGCGTCAACGCCCGAAACCTGAAGACCCTCGAGGTCGACAAAGAGACCTTCAGCTCCATTGCTCCAGGTCTTCCCACGGAAGTCATCAAGATCGCAGAGTCCGGGGTACGCGGCACCGCAGACCTGCTGGCGTACGCCGGCGCGGGTGCCGATGCAGTCCTGGTCGGTGAAGGGCTGGTGACCAGTGGAGACCCGCGCAAGGCGGTCGCTGATCTGGTCAACGCAGGGGCGCACCCGTCGTGCCCGAAACCATCGAGGTAGTCGAGTGATCGCCTGATCGACCCGGGCGGCGAGGGGGAGCGGTGTTGGGGCAGACTGGACATGTGACTTCACGCAACGACGCCTCCGTATCCGGCACGACGTTCAAGGGTGGGGAATTGCCCACCGCAAGTGCAGGGATCGTGGAACGCACCACACACGACCCCGACGTGGGCGGACACTTCGGTGTCTATGGCGGGCGCCATGTGCCCGAGGCCCTGATGGCGGTGATCGAGGAAGTCACGGCCGAATACGAGAAGGCGCGCGCCGATCAGACCTTCCTGAACGAACTCGATCGTCTACAACGTGACTACACCGGACGTCCCTCACCGATCTTCGAGGCGACCCGGATGTCGGAGTACGCGGGCGGCGCGCGGCTCATCCTCAAGCGCGAAGATCTCAACCACACGGGATCGCACAAGATCAACAACGTGCTCGGTCAGGTTCTTCTGGCCAAGCAGATGGGCAAGACTCGGATCATCGCCGAGACCGGAGCCGGTCAGCACGGTGTGGCCACCGCGACGGCATGTGCGCTGCTCGGCCTCGAATGCGTCATCTACATGGGTGCCGTGGACACCGAACGTCAGGCGCTCAATGTGGCCCGGATGCGGTTGCTCGGTTCGTCGGTCGTCTCCGTGGAGTCGGGTTCACGCACCCTCAAGGACGCGATCAACGAGGCTTTGCGCGATTGGGTCACCAACGCCCACAACACCTATTACTGCTTCGGCACCGCGGCCGGCCCCCACCCGTTCCCGACCATCGTCCGGGATTTCCAGCGCGTCATCGGTCTGGAAGCGCGCGAGCAGGTCCAGGATCTGACCGGACGCCTCCCCGATGCGGTCACTGCGTGTGTGGGCGGTGGATCCAATGCAATCGGTATCTTCCACGCGTTCCTCGACGACCCGTCGGTGCGTTTGGTCGGTTACGAGGCCGCAGGTGACGGCGTGGAGACGGGGCGGCACGCTGCCACGTTCGCCGCCGGTACCCCGGGAGCATTCCAGGGCGCGTACTCGTACCTGCTGCAGGACGAAGACGGCCAGACCATCGAGTCGCATTCGATCTCGGCCGGCCTCGACTACCCGGGGGTCGGTCCCGAACACGCGCTCCTCAAGGATGTCGGCCGTGCCACCTACGAGCCGGTCACCGACACCGAGGCCATGGACGCTTTGCGCCTGCTGTCGGAGCGAGAAGGAATCATTCCGGCGATCGAGTCGGCACACGCCGTGGCAGGTGCCCTGCGGCTCGGCCGTGAACTCGGCGAGGGCGCGATCATCGTGGTCAGCCTCTCCGGTCGCGGCGA
>JAAZAD010000001.1 GCA_012514505.1 Rhodococcus sp. (in: high G+C Gram-positive bacteria)
ACCGAAATCGATTCCGCACCATACAATCTGGCGCCCACTCCGGGTGTGTCGCTGCCAGAGCAACCCGGTTACTGGTTCACCACGGCGCAGGGGCTCAACTGCGGTATATGGTTTCGTGGAAGCTTTGGTTGCAGTGGAGATATTCCCGGCGCCCCAGCCGGAGTGCACCAGATCGGCTGGATCACCGGCGATACCAAAGCCCATTACGACTGGACTCTGGCGGTCAGATTTCCGCAGGGTCCCCGCGGCAGCGCAGCGATCCCACCGCTGTCCTTCATCGACGTGGAGGGGACCAAATGCGCCACGACCGTCGATTACGACACCTATTGTGAGCGCGGACCCGCCCGCTTTCTCATCACCGCGACCCACACCTGGTTGAGTTGAGCCGACGATGATCACCGGTGTACCCGAGATAGGCCTTCTCACGGGGGCTTTCGCGCTGGTTGCCGGCTTGTGTGCTGCGGCGATATCGTCGGCATCGCCAACCGCGGGCGCATACCCGGAGATCGACGGGTATCAGCCGGCGTCGGACATCCAAAACTACAAGGTGGTCGGGAAGACCGGCGTCTGGTTTACGTCTCCGCTGGGCGTACGCTGCGCCATCGAGGACGACGGCAGCTACGGCTGCTCGGGCGACCTTCCCGGCGCTCCCCCGGGCAGCAACGAGGTCGCCTGGTTCGTCGGCGACCCGTTCCCCAGGATCTACCACACTGAAGCACCCCGATTTTCCGCTCCGTCCGCACATATGCTGCTGACCCGTCTCACCGCTATCTCCTACCGCGGCTCGACGTGCGCCGTGACCGCGGAGTCGACCGTGTACTGCATTCACGGAGACAACCCGGACAGCCAGCTGATGGTCACGACGGCCGCACCGCTGCGCGGGCGGGACGCCACCCGCGCCGACTGACCGGTCGGCACAGTTCTTGTACCGTGCGTGAGGTGGACGAAGGTAGTCGCGGCGCAACCGCCGCGTACCGACGACTGACAGGATGACGAGGTGGCCCGGCAGACAGACCGCTCGCGCAGCGGAACGCCACATAAGACCAGTAGGAAAGCCACAGCTGTGGCTTCTCCCTCCGTTTCTGAGCTCAGTGACCTCGACCGGGCCCTGATCGAGATCCTGCGCCTCGACGGCCGGGAAGGCAATCGGGCGTTGGCGTCTCAACTCAACGTGAACGAAGTCACCGTGGCGGCGCATCTGCGCCGCCTGGAGGAAGCCGACCTGGTACGGATCGTCGCGGTCACCGATATCCGGCTCTTCGGTCACCGCGAACTCGTCTTCGCCACGTTCAGAGTGGCCGGCCGCTCCGTTCGCGACGTCGCCGCCGAAGTCGCCGAACTTCCTGAGGCCATCGGGGTGACCATTTGTTCTGGGCGGTTCGACATCATCGCGCCGATGCTGTGTCGCGACCGCCAACACATATCCGAGATGTTCGGCAACCAATTACCCTCCATCGCCGGCGTCGGGTCGCTTCGCGGCGCGCTGTCGCTCGATGTCCTCAAGTTCGACAGCAAGTGGGCCATGTTCGCCGACCCGGGAGCCACTCCCGAGGCGCAGCCAAGCGACACCGTCGACGAGACGGATCTGG
>JAAZAD010000093.1 GCA_012514505.1 Rhodococcus sp. (in: high G+C Gram-positive bacteria)
AGGATTTGCGGCGGAAGTGTGGCAGAGCGGCCGAATGCACTCGCCTTGAAAGCGAGCTTGGGTAACACCAACGGGGGTTCAAATCCCTCCACTTCCGCCAAAGCCCCTCACCTGTTCGAGCAGGTGAGGGGCTTTTTCATGCCTCCACTGATTGATCGGCTGGCTTCGGTGGGCACATTTTGGGCACACCCGCCCCCGAATAGGCATGATCGAGCACGACCGCAACGGCGTCGAGATCCTCGTCGAACAGGTCGCTGTACGTGTCCAGCGTCATCGCCGCGGAGGCGTGTCCGAGCATCCGCTGTAGTGCCTTCACGTTCACTCCGGCCGCGACCGCGAGCGATGCCGCAGTGTGCCGAAGATCGTGAGGAGTCACGCGTTCGATTCCCGCGCGTCTGACTGCCAGCTCGAACCATCCGCTGTGGCTGACTGGTCGGCGCATGTGCTCGCCGTCGCGGCCGGGGAACACGAGATCCTCACGTCCACGCGCCTCGCACTGCTTCGCCACCGCATCGAGGACGAAGGCCGGCACTGGCACGGATCGGACCTTGTCGCCCTTCGTGGTGCCGACGACGTGCTTCATTCGGACCTGGACAGCGTTCTCGTGCACGGTGAGACGCCGCCGCAGGAAGTCGATGTCACGTACCCGTAGCCCGATCGCTTCACCCCACCGAAGTCCGCAGTAGGCGAGCACCAGGACGAGCGCACCGTTCTGCCCAGCCTCGTGCACCAGCGTCGCAACGTCGTCGGGCGTGAGGTACTTGTGTCGACGCTTCGTCTTCCGTGGCAGGTTCTCGACTCCGCGCGCTGGGTTCTTCGCGATCCGCCCGTTCTTCACGGCGTCGTCGAGGATGCCCGCGAGGATCCCGTACGCGCGGATCACCACGGTGGCCCCGGATCCCTTCTCGACGATCTCGTCGTTGTCGTCGAGCTCGTCGCGCCCCATGTCGGCGATCCACCGTTCGACGGTGCCGAGCTTGATATCCGCGATCCGCGTGGACGACCACCGTGGCTCGACATGTGTGCGCCACGACGAATCGATCGCGTTGTACGTCGAGGCCTTCGTGTCGACCTGTTTGCGCGCCAGCCATTCCGGTGCCAGCTCGCCGACCGTGATGCGACCGAGGGACGGTGGCACGTACTCGCCGCGCATCTTCTCGACTTCGACCGTGGCGGCGAATGCTTCGGCGTCGCGCTTCGTCTTGAATCCGCGCTTCTTCGACTGGGTGCGGTCGGGTGTACGGAAGCGGACCATATACCGCTTCCCCGAGGATGTTTCGTACGACTCAATCGTCGCCACGGCTATTTGGTCCGTTCCTCTTGGGTGAGGTGGCCGGCCTCGACCGCCCGGACAAGCCAGCGGCGGACCGTAGCGGGGGACACGTCGAAGTCCCGCGCCATGATCGTGGTCGGACGGCCATCCTGTAGCCGAACCCAGCGGTAGAGCGCGGCCAGCTGCGGCAGGTCCTCATCGGAGACCGTCTTGGTCGCCTCGAGCTTGTCCCAGAACTCTGGTGCACTCGCGATCGGCCGGCTCTTGCCTTCACCGGTCAACATGCTGATCTCTCGCGCCGCTTCGCGAACAAACGGTTCCATCGAAATCTTGGCAAGCTCACCGCGTTGAATCGGTGGCCCGTCCGGAACTTGCTCGGCGACGATCTTCGTGACGATGTACTTGCCGCCGTGCGGTTCGATTTGCGCAGTCACTTTGTACGCCAGCTCGTCTTCGGGGCCAGCGGTGACTTCGAGTTGTTCGTAGCCGAGTAGTCCCGGCGCAACCTCATGGTTCGGCATCGATGTCGACCTCTTCGTGATCTGCGGCATTCGTTAAGCCTGCCTCGTTGTGAGCGGGTTCTCCAACACTCTGTCTTGGTGGGGTCTTGCAGATCCCGCTCATTCACTGTACAACTGAATGCGCGGGTGATGAAACACCCAATCAGCAACCGAAGGGGATGAGGAAGATGGCCGACTCGGCACTCGCAACGGCGGATGAAATCGCCGGTTATCTGCGCACCACCACCAAGAAGCTTGCCCAGGATCGTTACCGCGGTATCGGCCCGAGATTCGTGAAGCACGGACGCCGCGTTCTCTACCGCTGGACCGACGTCTACGCCTGGACGGAAGCGAATCTGATGCAGCGCACCGACGACACCCCGGGCGCAGCATGACCGCCGCGTTCTGGATCGACGAGGCCGGCACCGAGCACCAGATCGACTCGTCTCGTCCCGGCGCCCCCGGATGGTCGGTCGTGCACTTCGTCGACGAAGACATGGCGCTCTCGATGGTGCAGAACCGGCACGTGATCGTCCGTGAACAAAGAGATGCCCCCGGACCGGCGGCCACCGGCTCCGAGGGCGAAGAAATCACCAGCAACCAGGAAGGCAATCTCATGTCTCAGAATACAGTTCCGAACCCCGCCGACGCCGCAGCGGTCCTCGCTCTGCTGCCTCTCGACGAACAGATCGACGGCACGCTGGTCGTGCTCGCCGCAGCCAAGCGGGGCCCGTTCACCGCTGAGATCACCAAGTACGCAAGGCGCACAGAGAGCGGCGAGATCGTCCTCGACGAACTCGAGGTGACCATCGACTCCCGAGATCAGGCGGGCGGTCAGATGTTCTCCGATCTCACCATCCTCGACGGCCAGTTCGAAGATTTCGTCGACGTCGTCAATGCGATCGCCGCGGACTATCGCGCCATCGCAGCCCAGGAAGCGAAGCCGCTGCGGCGCGACGAGGACACCATCCGCACCGCTGCCGAGATCCGGGAGGGTCTGTGAGCCTCCTCGAAATCCTGCTGATCTCGTTCGTCGCAGCACAGAACGTCGGCCTGCTCCTCGCTCACGCACACGACCGGCAGATGTGCCGCGACAGGTTCGGCGAGGACGCCACGAACGCAATGAGGCGGTCAACGACATGACCTGATTCCACTGATCTACCGCGCTCAAACGAACCCGCACACCTCGTTGAACGCCACGGGGCCGGGAGCCCCGAACCAAGGACTCCCGGCCCACCGAACCCAGGAAGGACGCAGCCGAATGCGTCAGGAGAATTCTATCCCAATCGAGCCCGATCCGGTCGCCCGAATCGACGCCGAAGCCCGACTCCACGGTGCTCGCATCGCGACCCGTTGCAGCGTGTGCGGACGTTGGCTCGTCGCCCCCAAAACCCGTGCCGCACATGCCGGCCCGAAATGCCAGAAGGGTGGTGTCAAGTGAACGAGCAGGAGAACGAACTCCTCGAAGCCATCCTCGGTACCGACCCCGGACTGACACGCCCCATCCCCTCATCGACCGTCCTCGCTGACTTCGTGATGCCGCACATCCTCCACATCCGCGACGACGGGAACGGCAACCTCCTGCCCCTGCCACTCATCGGCACTACCGCGTGGGAGAAAGCCGGGGACGGGACGAAGTGGGCAGTCGTCGCCGTCGCAGCGCTACAGGGCATCTGGGCCGCAGAACGAGGACCAGACGAGAGGGTCGCGTACGCCGAATCCAGCGACCGCGTCGACTCGCTCATCGACTGGGGAGCCGAAGCGTACCGACTCGGCTTCGAGGCCGGCCGACGTGAGCAAGCAGCAATCGGACGTCGGAAGCGTCGCGGAATCGAGGCAGCATGAGTGCAGCGACCGTGACCGAACTCAGCCCCGCAGAACTGTTCTGGACTCGACGTCCGATCCTCGAACACCTCCGCGACTTCGCCCGATCCCGTCGCGCTGGTCCGTGGGCAGTCCTCGCAGCGGCCCTTGCGCGTGCCGCTGCCACTCTCGAACCGAATGTGATGCTCCCCCCGACCATCGGAAGCACGGCATCGACGAACCTATTCGTGGCACTCGTCGGACCGTCAGGCGGCGGCAAGGGCGCAGCAGAAGGCGCTGCCCGAGACGCGATCCGGTTCGTCGACCACAACGGCCGGCCGATCGAGATCGAGGAATTCCCCCTCGGCTCAGGAGAGGGCATCTCACGGACATTTCGCCCGCAAGGCACCGACGACGAGGAAAGCAACCCACGGACACGCGCACTGTTCATCGCACCCGAAGTCGACACCCTCTCCGCTCTCGGATCCAGGCAGGGATCAACCCTCATGCCCGAACTCCGCAAGCTGTACATGGGCGAGACCATCGGATTCAACAACGCGAACAAAGCGACCCGCTCCACACTGCCCGCGCACAGCTACCGCGCGTGCCTCATGGTCGGAGTCCAACCCGCGAAAGCCGGCCCCCTGCTGTACGACGCCGACGGTGGCACCCCACAGCGATTCGTCTGGATGCCGGTAGGCGACCCCGACGCGCCCGATGTTGCTCCGCCACCGATGGAGCCAGCCGTCGTCAAAGCTCCACGGTGGGGAACCGGGACACAGGACCTCACGGTCCCCGACGTGGCACGCGAAGCAATGGACCGTCACCGCCTCGCGACGCTCCGAGGGGAAGACGTCGACCCCCTCGACGGCCACCGCATGTTGACCCAACTCAAGGTCGCCGCGGCGCTCACCATCCTCGACGGCCGGTCTGTCGTCGACGACGAGGACTGGGAGCTGGCCGGCCTCGTGATGCGGGTGTCGTCTCGTACTCGCTCACACATCGAACGGACGCTCACCGAGAAGGCGCGGGAGGTGAACCGGGCGCGCGCGGAACAACGGGCCGAAGCTGACGGGATTGTCGCGGACCGTGCCGAGGAACGTGTCTACGCCCGGGCGCGTGCCGCTGTCATTCGACGACTCGACAAGGGCGGTGTGGTGTCCCGGAAGTCGATCAGAACCTCGATGCGATCGGAGCTGAAACGACACCTCGACTCCACGCTCGACGACCTGATTTCTGAGGGAATCGTCGGCGAGCGCGCAGGGGGGTACGAGATGACGTAGGGGGGGACGGGGGGACGGTCTGTCCCCCCCACTAAAACACGCCCTGACCTGCAATAACACAGGGGGGACGGCTCGTCCCCCCGTCCCCCCCACACTCACAACCCACCTGGGGAAACACCACGAAAGGAACAGAATCCAATGACCGAGCATTCCGGCCCCTGGCGCACGATATCCGTGACCGCGCTGCCCCAGCCGTACGACGTTGCACTCAACTGTGAGGGGAATACCCACACGTTCGATGCACCCGTTGCCCTACTCCGGCAGAACACCATCACCGGCGATACACGAGTCGTCCTCGGCGTCGTAAACGAGGAGCGCGGGGAAGTCGAACCTGTCGATCCCGACTGGGAGGACGAGGGGCGTCTCGGCGACTTCATGTACGCGGTTCCGAGGGGGCAGTGATGACCCGCCGTAAACCCCGTTCCGGATTCCCCGCCAAGGTCGACCTCCTCGAGCGTCTCGTCGACCCCCGCCTCGAAGGAGCGAAATGCACCGGCCGCGCCCCAATACACGACCACGAAATCGACGGCGAAACACCCGCAGAACGCGGTAAACGACTCGCGTACGCACGACGACTCTGCGAACAATGCCCCGTCCGCAGCATGTGCCGCACCGCCGCAGCAGAGCAGACCACCCCAGCCGGTATGTGGGGCGGACGGCTACGGAATCGGGAGGCCGCGTGATACTCGTCATCCGCCACAGCCAGCCCACAGTCTCGGTGGGCAACGGCGCAAAGCGGCCCGTGGTCCTCGGGTTC
>JAAZAD010000094.1 GCA_012514505.1 Rhodococcus sp. (in: high G+C Gram-positive bacteria)
AGGGTCCACCCCGGTAAGGGTTGATACCCATGGGGGGTATAGGTATATTGGTCGACGGAACACCTCCGTGCAGCGAGCGAGAAAGAGGAACTCATGAACACCACCACAGTCACCGTGTCCGGAATGACCTGCGGACACTGCGTCTCATCGGTCCGTGAAGAAATCAGTGAGATCCCCGGCGTCACCGGTGTCGAAGTCGACCTCGCAAGCGGACGCGTAGACATCGAGTCGAACACCGCACTCGACAGTGCAGCCATAGCAGCAGCCGTCGATGAGGCCGGCTACAAGATCGCCGACTGAGCCACCCACACCGACTCCGACAGGAAGTCCTCCGATGAAAACACCGACGAAGGTCGCCGGATTCATCCTCTCCTTGGTCGCAGTCTTCGCCCTCGCGTTCGGGGCCGGCACGCTGACCGGCCCCGAGAACACGAGCCACATCGATTCCCCGTCACTCCCCCCGACGACCACCACCGTCGACGAGCACGGACACTGACCACCGCATCCGAGAGGAGTACCGAATGAACTCCGTCGCCCGTCCGGCAGATGGTCGCGTCGAACTCGAGATCGGTGGCATGACCTGCGCGTCGTGCGCCAACCGAATCGAGCGCAAACTCAACAAACTCGACGGCGTCACAGCCACCGTCAACTACGCCACGGAGAAAGCGCGCGTCGACTACATCGGCGATGTGTCGCCCGCCGACCTCGTCGCCACCGTCGAGGCGGCCGGATACACCGCCGCGCTACCCTCGCCGCCCACTGCCGCTGGATCCGATCCCACCGCGGAGCCGGATCCGACCGCCGCGTTGCGGCAGCGACTGCTGGTCTCACTGACCCTCACCATCCCGGTGATCGCGATGGCGATGGTTCCGGCTCTCCAGTTCCCGAACTGGCAGTGGCTGTCCCTGACCCTCGCCGCGCCCGTTGTCGTGTGGGGGGCCTGGCCGTTCCACAAGGCCGCCCTCACCAACCTCCGGCACGGCGCCGCCACGATGGACACCCTCGTCTCCGTCGGCACCCTCGCAGCGCTCGGCTGGTCTGTCTATGCCCTGTTCTGGGGCACCGCCGGCATCACCGGTATGACCCACCCGTTCGAGTTCACCATCGCCCGCACCGACGGCACTGGCAACATCTACCTCGAGGCTGCCGCCGGGGTCACGACCTTCATCCTCGCAGGCCGATACTTCGAGGCCCGATCCAAGCGCAATGCCGGTGCAGCGCTACGTGCGCTCCTCGAACTCGGCGCCAAAGAAGTTTCGGTACTCCGCAACGGTGAAGAGCAACGGGTACCCGTCGAGCAATTGTCCGTCGGCGACGAGTTCGTGGTCCGGCCCGGCGAGAAGATCGCCACCGACGGCATCGTCGTCGACGGCTCCTCCGCAGTCGATGCCTCGATGGTCACCGGCGAATCGGTACCGGCAGAAATCGGACCGGACGACCAGGTCATCGGCGCCACCGTCAACGTGGGCGGCCGAATCATCGTGCGCGCCAATCGCGTCGGATCCGATACCCAACTCGCGCAGATGGCCGCACTCGTCGAAGACGCTCAGACCGGCAAGGCCCAGGCACAACGGCTCGCGGACAGGATCTCGGGAGTCTTCGTCCCCATCGTGATCGCACTGTCGGTGGGAACCCTCGGGTTCTGGCTCGGTACCGGAGGCTCGGTCGCGGCAGCGTTCACTGCAGCCGTCGCCGTACTGATCATCGCCTGCCCGTGCGCGCTCGGTCTGGCGACACCGACCGCTCTGATGGTGGGCACCGGTCGCGGAGCTCAACTCGGCATCCTGATCGAGGGCCCGGAAGTCCTCGAATCGACCCGCCGGGTCGACACCGTCGTCCTCGACAAGACCGGCACC
>JAAZAD010000095.1 GCA_012514505.1 Rhodococcus sp. (in: high G+C Gram-positive bacteria)
GGCTCCGCAATCGCCGCCACGTGCTGGGCCACATCGTCGACGAACGCCTCTGTGGTCAGCTCGTCCGGTTCGGGCCGACCGTGCCCTGCAGCGTCGAAGGTGTAGACGTGGCCGTGTTCCCGAAGCCACGGCACCTGCCGCCGCCACGTGCGCGCGCTACCCATGAGGCCGTGTAACAAGAGGATCGGCGTACCGCTTCCGCCTTCGTCGTGAAGTGCACCATCGTCCGACACGCACGCCACCGTATCGGAGTAGCCTCACCGGCATGGCAGTCGTCAAGATCAACGCAATCGAAATCCCCGAAGGCGCGGGCGCCGAGCTCGAGAAGCGCTTCGCCAATCGTGCACACGCCGTGGAGAACTCGCCCGGCTTCCTCGGTTTCCAGCTGCTGCGCCCCGTCAAGGGCGAGGACCGCTACTTCGTCGTCACCCAGTGGGAGACCGAAGAGGCGTTCGAGGCCTGGCGCGACGGCCCGGCCCGGGAAGCTCATGCGGGTGAGCGCAAGAAGCCGGTGGCCTCGGGTGCGTCCCTCCTCGAGTTCGAGGTCGTCCTCGACGTGGTCGCCGCCAAGAGCTGATCGACCACGCGCCGATTGACACGCTGACCCGCCTGGTGCCAAAGTTCGCAGGACAAAGCGATGGTCGGCAGGAATCCGGTGCAAGTCCGGAGCGGTCGCGCCACTGAACAGCCAGACACTGCGGGCCATCGCACGGACCTAGCGGACGCGAAATCCCAGGAGGAACCACTGTGGCACTCGCCTATGCACCGGACGCATCCATCGAATCGACCAAACTCGCAGCTCTCGCCTTCGCGGTAGTGCTGCTGTCGATGCTCGCGCTGTACGTCGTCGGATTCGATCAGGGTGCGGTGTCACGCACCGGCATGTACATGCACGAACTCATGCATGACGGGCGCCACCTCATGGGCCTGCCGTGCCACTGACGTCGGCTGCGCCGACCCTCGCCACCGAATCGTTCACAAAGCTTCTGATCCGCGGCCTGCTTGCCGGGCTGATCGCCGGGATTCTCGCCGGGGGCGTCGCATTCGTCCTCGGCGAACCGCATGTGGAATCGGCGATCGCGCTCGAAGAAGCTGCCGCTGCCGCCGAGCCGCACGAGCACGCCACCGAAGCTGGTGGACACTCACACGCCGAGGAAGACGCCCTCGTCAGCCGCACCGGTCAGAAGGCCGGGTTGTTCCTCGCGACCTCGCTCGCCGGCATGGCATTGGGGGCCATCTTTGCGGTGGTTCTGCATTACGCACGCCGACTCACCGCAATGCCGGGTGCGGTGCTGGCCATAATCCTTGCCGGGCTCGGCTGGCTGGCGATCGAGGCCGTTCCGTTCTTCAAGTACCCGGCGAACCCACCCGCAGTGGGCGATCCGGACACCATCACACAACGCACGTGGTTGTGGCTTGCCGCAGTGATCCTCGGTCTCCTCGCGGTGACGGTCGGTGTGTTCGTGGCACGGCGGGTTTCCCACCTGAACCTCACGTCCGTCCGAGTGGTCGCACCGATCGCGGCCTTCCTCGTGGTCGTCGTCATCGGATACCTGGCACTGCCGACCATCGACGAGGTCGGTGAAGACTTCCCCGCCACCCTGCTGTGGGACTTCCGACTGGCGTCATTGGCCACTCAGGCGACACTGTGGTTGGCACTCGGCGCAGCCTTCGCGTTCCTCACCGAGCGCGCCGCCCGCAGCGCAAGCAATGCCTGAGTAACGCCTCCGAATTCGTTCCGCTCACCGGCGCCCGCGGAGTAACGTCGAATGGGTCGAGCGTCTGCTCGGCCCATTCACCCGCAGGGGGCACGTATGGCTCTGGTCTATTCGCCGAACCGGCCGATCACCGACACCATCGGCATCGCACTGTTCGCAGTGGGTGCCGTTCTTCTGGCACTACTCACCCTGTATCTGGTCGGATTCGACCAGGGGGCGATCTCTCGCAGCGGCATGTTCATGCACGAGCTGATGCACGACGGCCGGCACCTCCTTGGATTGCCCTGTCACTGACACTGACACTGCCCTGCCACTGACCCGGTGAGCACGCGCCGCTGAATCTTCGAGCGGAGAGTTAGATGGGTACGCATTCCACCCGAGCCGAATTCGATTCGGTATCGGACCGCGTTGCCGAATACAACCCCGTGCGTGGTGAGTCCCTCGACTCCCCGTACGAGCTGTCCAACAGCTCTTTCGAGGCGCTACGACACGTCGTCCACGATGTCGGCGGCCAACCGGCACTCCCTGTCGAATACAAGGAGAAGGTCGAAGAAGACTGGGAGATGAACACCTACGTCACCTGCGAATGTTTGGGGTGGCGGGGCGTGTGGAACTCCGAGGAACGACGCCGAGCCGAGAACGACCTCGGCGCCACTCTGTACTTCGGGCTCCCCTACTACGCACGCTGGATCACCGTCGCCGCGAAGACGCTCGTGGAGAAGGGTGCCATCACACCCGACGAGCTGTCGGCCAAACTCGACGAGGTTCGCGCGCGAATGCGTGAGGCGAAATGATGAGAAAGTTCGAGATCGGTGATCGCGTCACCGTTCGTGAAACCACGTCCATGTTCCACACCCGCACCCAGGCCTTCATTCGCGGTCACACCGGAGTGATCGTCGAGTACCGGCCGGAATGGGTGATCCCCGAGGACGAGGCCTGGGGCAGGGAGGACGGCCGCGAGGAACCCTTCTACGTGGTGCGTTTCAAGCAGACCGACCTGTGGGATCGCTACACGGGCTTCGAGATCGACACTCTGGAAACCGAATGTTCGCAGCGATGGTTGGAGGCGGCTACATGAGCGGCACACACGGCGATCACACACCGATCCGTGCATCGGAGGAAATCAGCGAGTTCGAAATTCTCGAAGCAGCGATCCGCGAGCTGTCGATCGAGAAGGGACTGTTCTCGTCGGAGGACCACCGACGGTTCTCGGAGTGGGCGGAATCGGTTGGGCCGTCCGGCGGTTCGCGCCTCGTCGCAAAAGCATGGGTCGATCCGGAGTTCAAGAAGCGTCTTCTCGAGGACGGAACCGAAACCTGCAAGGAGGTCGGCATCGACTGGCGCGACCCCACCGGCTCCGGAACACCCAGCGACTACACCTATTTCTACGTCCTCGAGAACACCCCGAAAGTGCACAACGTCATCGTGTGCACGTTGTGCTCGTGCTATCCCCGACCCGTACTCGGCATGTCACCGGACTGGTATCGCACGCCCAACTACAGACGGCGCATGGTCCGCTGGCCGCGCGAAGTGATCGCCGAGTTCGGATTACATTTCCCGCCGGACGTAGAAGTGCGGGTACATGATTCGAACCAGAAGTCGCGGTTCATGGTGATGCCGATGCGGCCCGAAGGCACCGACGGCTGGACCGAGGAGCAGCTGGCCCAGATCGTCACCCGAGACACCATGATCGGGGTCGCGCTGCCACAGACCGACTGGACGGCGAGCGGTGCCCCGTCTGGCGTGGGGGTTCGCTCATGACCACCGGCAACGGGTACGAGGTCATCCTCGAGACCCTCACACCCGAATCCGCACGGACCGACACCACGCTCCCCGACCTGGAACGCAAACCGGACCCGTGGGAGTCGAGCATGCAGGCAACTTGCGAATGTCTTTCCTGGCGAGGTGCGTTCGACAATCTCGACCGGCGGCACACCGAGGACGACCTGGGTGAAACCGTGTACCGCGACTTCCCCGTCCACACCCGATCCGTGGTGACCACCACGCACGTGTTGCTCGATCGAGGCGTGATCAGCCAGGACGAACTACGGGCAAAGATCGACGAAGTGCGGCAACGGTTTCACCGCGAGTAGGACAACAGGATTCGGCCGGTCAGGATTCGAGAGCGGCGTCGAGCGTGATCTCGACGCCGGTGAGCGCCTTACTGACCGGGCACGACTCCTTCGCGCCCTGCGCAGCCTTCGCGAACCCGTCCGCGTCGAGCCCATCGACCTCACCGCGGACCGTCAACTTGATGCCGGTCAGCTTGAATCCGGGGTCGTCGGGACCGAGTGACACGTCAGCCTTCACGTCGAGCGCCTGCGGGGTCCCGCCGGCCTCCGCGATCAGGGCGGACAGTTGCATCGAGTAGCACGACGCGTGCGCTGCTGCGATCAGCTCCTCCGGGCTCGTCGTACCAGCGGCGTCGTCTGCGGCACGCTTGGGGAACGAGACGTCGAACGTGGCGGCCCCGGAACTTGTGAGCTCTACTTGGCCGCTCCCCTCCTCGAGTGATCCGTTCCATGCTGTGCGTGCGGTACGTGTCGGCATTGCGGAGCCCTTTCTCATCGGATGACAGGTCTGCTATCGAACCTACGCGCACCGTCAATGGGCCGAGGCGCATCGGCCGTACAACGTCTCACGCTACGAAGGCTCGTGACGCTCCCACATCTCTTGTGCGCGCGCTGCGATCTCGATGCGCACCTCCGGCGGCCCCAGCAGTTCCGCAGGCACCCCGAGAGTCCACAGAGCAGCACCGACATGTCCGACATCCGCGAACGTGGCATGCGCCAGTAGCCATCCGTCGTCGGCCGGGACGAGGGATTGCACCGCCACTGCCTTGGCCTGCAACTGCTCCCGACCTTCTTCACGCACCCGAAGCTCGACCTGCAACGGATCGTGTCCGGCCCGAAACTCCGAACGTCGGCGCCGCCAGGTTGCGGCCAGGTCGACATCGGCCGGTCGATTCGCTGGTTCGTCGAGCAACTCGGTTTCTGTCAGCCGATCGAGGCGATAGGTGCGTTCGTTGCCGCGGTCTCGTGCCACCAGGTACCAGTGCCCTGCCGCATTGACCAGACCTTCCGGATCGACTGTGCGCCAGCTGGGTGCCCCTCCGCGTGAGGTGTAGAGGATCCGCAACCGACTGCCCGCGAACACCGCCTGCTGGATCAATCCCAGATGTTCGCTGCGTTCGGTATCTCGCAGCCACCCGTCCTGCGTGACGTAGATGCGTTCGGCCAGCTTCCCGGCCGCCGCACGGTGCGCATCGGGCATGGCCGCCACCACCTTCCGCATCGCCGACGCGAATGCAGGTGCCATGCCCAACGATTCGGAGGTGGCTGCCGAGCCTGCCCCGAGTAGCGCTTTCGCCTCGTCTGCGGTGAGACCGGTCAGATCGGTTGTGAAGCCGGGCAGGAGTTCGAATCCGCCGTCACGCCCGCGCTCCGCGAACACCGGGATGCCCGACGTCGAGAGCGCGTCGATATCCCGCAGCACGGTCCGTGTCGACACTTCCAATTCCCGCGCAAGCGCCGATGCCGGCATCCGGCCCCGATTGCGCAACAGCAGAACAAGCGAGAGAAGCCGGTCTGCGCGCATATCCGAAAGTCTGCCAAAGATATACGACACAGGATGTCATGTATGGCGAAGAGGATCTACTTCATGACTCAGACAACGACGCACACAGACCCGCGCCCCCTCTACCGCGACGCTCTCGGTTGGGTCGCAGAACTGATCACCGGCGTGCAGCCCGACCAGTTCGATTCCCCCACCCCCTGCTCGGAATTCGATGTCCGCACCTTGCTCGGGCACCTGGTCGCCACCGTCGAACGCGCCCGCGTCATCGGTGAAGGTGGCGACGCCGGTTCGATCCCGCTCGTCATGGAAGAAATCGACGACGCCGGCTACACCGACGCCTACCAATCGGCGATCGACCGCATGTGGACGGTCTGGAACGACGACGCGCTCCTGGATGCCGAAGTGACTCCCCCGTGGGGCAAGGTCCCCGGCAGAGGCGCGATCGGTGGATACCTCAACGAGACGCTCGTGCACGGCTGGGATCTCGCGGTCGCAACCGGACAGAAGTGCGAAGCCGAGCCCGCAGTGGCCGAGGCAGCAGTGGGCATGGCGAAGGCGATGATCCCGGCCTCGCCACGCGGCGACTTCATACCCTTTGCCGAGGTCGTGGATTCGGCGCCCGACGCCGGACCGACCGAGCGGTTGGCGAATTGGTCCGGCCACAGCAAAATCTGACGGCCGGAAGCCGACGATCAGGGGCCCAACTGCCCAGGATCAGCGTGGAAGCGAGCGCTCGACCGCCGCGGCAGCCAGGCGGTCGAGATGCTCGTCGTCGAACAGGTCGGGCAAGGTAAGCCGGTCGAGGATCATCCAGTTGAGCCCCGAGTACAACAGCTCGACGGTGGTCTCGTCTCCGGGCATGCCGGATTCGAGGTGGTTCTCCACGTTGAATCGGAGGTCCGCCCTTACCCGTTCGGTGAGGACACGGCGCAATTCCGGCCGACGAGTGGCTTCGAGCCTCAACTCGAGGAGGGCCAGAAACCCGGTGCGGAACGTCGCGACGCGCTCGACAGTTTCACGCATCACCCTCGTGAGGTGCGCGACGTCGTGGTGCCCGTACAGCACATCGACGAACACCTCGCGGTCCGGCGTCAGTCGCTCGTAGATTCGGCCCCCGGCCTGCGTCAACAGGTCGTCACGGTTCACGAAGTAGTTGGAGGCAGTCCCGGGCGGCACCTGCGCCTGCACATCGACTGCGCGAAACGTCAAACCTCGTGCACCTTCTTGCGCCAGCACCTCGATGGCGCCGTCCACCAGCGCCTCTCGGCGTTCAGGGTTTCGTCGCACTTGACACCACTCCATCCGCGGCCCATCATTTCACTACGTTCATAGTACTACGGATGGAGTGGTAATGCGAAAGCTTGTGTACTACGTAGGTGTCACGCTCGATGGGTACATTGCCGGCCCCGACCACGAGGTCGAATTCTTTCCGGTGCCAGACGAACTGGTCGCATGGATCAACGCGCGCTACCCCGAGACCATCCCGACCCATATCCGCAACCAAGTCGGACTGCCGGCCGCTGAAAACCTCGCATTCGACACCCTCATCATGGGCAGGAGTACCTATGAACCTGCACTGTCTGTGGGTATCACCAGCCCTTATGCCCACCTAAGGCAGTACGTGGTCTCCACGACGCTTGACGTCGACGACCCCGCCGTGACGACATCGACAGATCCGATCGGCCTGGTGAAGGCCCTGAAAGCGGAAGACGGTCTCGATATTTGGCTATGTGGAGGTGGGAAGCTTGCGGGGGCACTGCTGGAAGAGATCGACGAGCTGATCATCAAGCGGTACCCGGTCGTCGCCGGTGCAGGCATCCCAGCCTTCGGCGGCGAGTTTCGACCGAGACCATTCAGTCTCACAACGTCCGAACAGTTCGACAACGGAACTGTCGTCAGTTGGCTGACAAGGACGGACTGACACGACAAATGAGGCGGGCCACCGGCATTTCTGCTGGTGGCCCGCCTCATTACTGCCTTATCTCAGGACTCTGTCTCTGCTCAGGACTCCTGGGTCTTGCCTTCGCCCTCGCCCGAGGTGGTCGAGAGGACAGTTTCCGGAGAATCCGGAACCTCGACCGGCTTCTCGCTCGGCGAGAACGTGAACTTGGCATCCTCGCCCTGGCCTTCGCCGTCCCAGTTCTCGACGTCGACGAGCACGATCTGGCCGGGTCCGACCTCGCCGAAGAGGATCTTCTCCGACAGCTGGTCCTCGATCTCACGCTGGATGGTGCGACGCAGCGGACGCGCACCCAGCACCGGATCGAATCCGCGCTTGGCGAGAAGCGACTTCGCCTTGTCGGTGATCTCGATGGCCATGTCCTTGTTCTTCAGAGCCGTTTCGACTCGCGTGATCATCAGGTCCACCATCTCGACGATCTGCTCGTTGGTGAGCTGGTGGAACACCACGATGTCGTCGATACGGTTGAGGAACTCGGGCCGGAAGTGCTTCTTCAGCTCGTCGTTGACCTTGAGCTTCATCCGCTCGTAGTTGGACTCGTCGCCCTTGCCGGTGGTGAAGCCCAGTCCCACGGCCTTGGAGATGTCCGAGGTACCGAGGTTCGAGGTGAAGATGAGCACCGTGTTCTTGAAGTCCACGGTCCGGCCCTGACCGTCCGTGAGACGGCCGTCTTCGAGCACCTGCAGGAGCGTGTTGTAGATCTCCTGGTGCGCCTTCTCGATCTCGTCGAACAGGACCACACTGAACGGCTTGCGGCGCACCTTCTCGGTGAGCTGGCCGCCCTCTTCGTAACCGACGTACCCGGGAGGGGCACCGAACAGTCGCGAAGCGGTGAAGCGGTCGTGGAACTCACCCATGTCGATCTGGATGAGTGCGTCGTCCTCGCCGA
>JAAZAD010000002.1 GCA_012514505.1 Rhodococcus sp. (in: high G+C Gram-positive bacteria)
CATCGCCACTCGCTCGGTGTCGACCGCGAAGTGCACGAGTGCCCGCCGCGACAGCGCCGGCGCGTTCGGATCCCGATCGGTGCGGTACTGGGAGATCGCATCCTCGACGCTCTGCCCGGTCAACGCGTTCTTCAGCTCTGCGGTGGCCACCAGCAGACCGTTCACGAACAGCCCCAGGTCGATCGTCTTGGTCGACCCCGCCTGGTAGGCGAGTTGACGGGTGACGTTCAACCGGTTGGCCCCGTACAGCCGAACCAGCTCCGGGGTCAGGCCGTGTGCCGGGCGGAAGTAAGCCAGGCGAATCGTCACCCCGTGATCGACCACACCGTGACGCAGCACGTCGAGCGTGCCGCGCTTGTCGATCTCGCCCGCCAGCCGGGCGACGAACTTCGTCTGCGCGCCAGGCAGGCCGCCATGGAGATCCTTGAGGCGGTCCCACGCGTCGGCCTGGGTGGCGCCAATGAACTCGAACAGGTCCTCGGTGTCGATCCCGGTCGCCGGGTCGAACGCCCGCGGCTGCACATCGCCCGGCCGCTTCAGATGGTCGTAGCCACCGTGCTCCACCAGCCACGTCGCCACGTACTCCTCGAACGCTGCCTCGTTCGGCTTCACTGCGTGACCTCCACCGGTAGAGACATCGGCCTCGTGTCGTCGGACGTGAACAGATCGAGGAACGGCGAGTACCGATAGATGCGGTTGCGCTTCTGGCCGGTGGTCTCTTCGATGATCCCCATTGCCACCAACTTGTCGAGCAGCCCACCGATCGTCGTCGGGGTCCCGCCGATCTGCTCGACCGCGAAAGCGATCGTCAGCTCTCCGTGCTCGGCCAGCAATGTCAGCAGCGGTCCCGCATACCTTCCGAGACGTTCGCGCTCGGCGAGTGCTAGGTGGTCTCGATGCAGTTCGTCGGCGGCCCGTACCGCGCCCGCAGCGCAACGCGCCGCCTCGGCAACCGCGTCCAAGCGCGTGGCCAGCGTGGTCGACGGACGTAGCGGCACCGCATCGAGCAACGTCGCGTCCCCCAACGCGCACTCCACCGCTATATCGAGGCCATCACCTTCGGCTGCCGCATGCCGCAATCTGCGGGTCCACACCGCCCGATCCGGTAGGGCCATCAGAAGGCCCGCCAACTCACCCACCGCGCGACTGGCCGACGAGACGGCTACCACCGCGTCCGCGGGCAGCGAGCGGGCGGCAGTGCTCATCGGGCGCGGAGCCTTCGATTGGCGGCGACGAGATCGAACACCTGCGGGTCGAACCCGTCTGGCGCCCACTCGACCAGCCGCTCGTGCTCTGGGTCGTTCGGGTCGGCGAGCGCGGCGAGGAGGCGTTCGTAGCCCGACGTTCCGCCGCAGTCTTCCGGCGGGCACGCCCGTGCCCCGTCGAGACACACCGGGTATCGCTTGCCGTCGACCGCCGACTCGATCGCCTCGACGACGACGTCGTGCTCCCACCCGTCACCGAAGTCGTAGTCCCACCGCAGGGATGCACCCACCCGCGGCAGGAGGTGCTTCACCGCAGCGGCGTTCTCGTGGATCATGTAGTCGGCGTCCTCGTCCGGCTCACCGAACAAGACGCCAGCCACGTCGAACAGGTGCAGGTGGTAGCCCTCCCAGCCCATCGCCCGCTCCAACGCCAGGCTGAGTTTCCGCAACGGCATCTCCGACCGCACCACGATCCGCCGCCATACCTCTGGCTCGACATCGCGCAGCGACATCCGCAGCACAAGCACTGTCGGCCCAAACGGAATCACGACGCCTCCTCAGCAATCTCGCGAGCGAGATCGAGCTGACCGGTCACTGCCGCGGTGATCAGCGCCTCCTTCCGCTCCTGCACGAGTTCCGCTGATCTCTCCACGACAATCCGCAGGGGAGCGAGTCGGCGAATGCGCTCTCCAATCCGACGTTGATCGCCAACATCGACCTTCGGGATCGGAATCCGTCCGAACAGATCCCAGTTCCGAAAGTCCACGGCCCGCTCCCGCGTGCTGCTGGCGAACAGGCCGAGATAGCCGGTTGTGGCGAGCAGTCTCAGCAGACGCCCGTAGAAGTGAGAGTCGCCACCATCCGCGGGAACGCAGACGTGGTACACGGGGCTGCAGACACCGTCGACCTCGGCCGTGCCGATCGCCCCTGCAAACCCGTCGAGGCCGTGAACGACCACATCCCGCATGGACACACCCTGGACACGGGCGCCGTCCGTCCAGGACTCGGTGTAGCCGTCTGACCGGCGTAGAGCGCGGGCCGTAACCTGACCGTCGCGATACGCAGTGATCATCGGTCCGTTGGCGGGTCGGTTGACCTTCACCAGGCCGCGTCGAAGCGGAATGGCGAGAAGAGTTCCATTGGAGCCGGCGAGTTCACTGCAGCCAACCAGGCCCATGATCTCGCTATCGATGCGTTCCTGCATCAGGTCGACGAGCCGACGCTTCTTGGCAAGCACGTCGTTGATGCGGGCAATCTCACCGTCGAGAAAGCGCGCCACTTTCCGCTGGATGGCTTGCGCTGGTACGGGCACGGGGACTCGGCCCATGAGATCTTGACGGAGCCCATGCCGAGTAACGCCCGTCGCTGCGAGTGACATCTGCTCTCGAACTACCTGCGACGCCAAAGCCCAGTACAGATAGCGGGGTTCCACTTTCAACGGTCGTGCAATCGCGAGGTGGTAGCCACACAAGACCCCCGGCATGTCGTTTGCGACGTACGCCGGCACGGCTATGTCCTCAGGTGTTTCTGAATCCTTGGTGAACAGCGTGTCTCCGGCTTCAAGCGTGAAGCGGGAAATCTGTTCGGGCGTCGCCGTCGCCTCCATAAACGCCAGGTCAGAGGTGATGGCCTCGTTGTAGTAGACGTCGGTGTAATTGCACAGAAGTACCGGGGTTTCCCCCTCAACGGAATGCTTGTCGACGTTGCTTACCTCGATCGATGCGAGGAACTTGAGAGGCCTGACGGTCACTCGGGCGCCTCGTGGAGCAGGCGTTGGATCTCTTCCTCGAGAGTCTTGATTTCGGCGTCGATTTCTTCAAGGGGCCTTGGCGGGACGTACTTGTAGAAGTGGCGCGTGAGGGGGATCTCGTAGCCGATCTTCGTCTTCGAGTGATCGACCCACGCATCGGGGACGTAGGGGTGGACTTCCTCGGTGACGTAGTCGTCGATGGCGGTGCGGTACTCGATTGAGTTGAGGCGGCCGGTGACGTCGGCCTCGAACACGACTGGAACGGCGGGGAGTGGGACGTTCTCGCCGTCGCGCAGGTCGGAGTCGGGCTCCGGGTTGCCCTTCTTGTCGGTGACGACCGGCGCTTCCGGGTCGGTGACGGCGAGCGCGGACCACACGGCCTTCGTCTGCGGCGCCGACAGGCCGAGCGGCTTGAGCACGGGGTCGATCGTCTTCGACGCGACCTTGCGGTCGGTGGTCGACCAGCCGTGCAGGTCTCGCAACGCGTCCGCGGGCGCGTCTGGGTCGCTCAGCTTGGCGAGCGGCTTGGCCGACCCGACCGCTGCGAGGGTGTCGTCGTTGACCTCCCAGCGCAGGCGGAGCGGACGTTCGACAGTGATGCGCATGAACCCGAACGACTCGTTCGGGAGGATCTTCACCCGGTCGCCTTCGGTGAAGTCGCCGTAGAGCCGGGTGATCTCGGCGATTTGGTCGGGGGAGATCTCCTTGCGCTTCTCGCCGAGGCTCTTGCGCATCTTCACGAACAGCTCGCGGGCGTCGACGAGTTGCACCTTGCCGCGCCGTTCGGGGCTCTTGCGGTTGGTGACGATCCAAAAGTATGTCGAGATGCCGGTGTTGTAGAAGAGCTGGTCGGGCAGGGCGACGACGGCTTCGAGCCAGTCGTTCTCAATGATCCAGCGGCGGATCTCGGACTCGCCCGAACCGGCGGCGCCGGTGAAGAGCGGGGAACCGTTGAACACGATCGCCAGCCGCGAGCCGCCCTGTTCGACCGGCTTCATCTTCGAGATCATGTGTTGGAGGAACAGGAAGCTGCCGTCGTTGATCCGCGGTAGGCCGGCGCCGAAACGACCGGCGAACCCAGCCTTGGTGTGCTCGGTGCGCACGGCGTCTTCGACCTTCTTCCACTCCACCCCGAACGGCGGGTTGGCGAGCAGGTAGTCGAAGTGGGCGCCCTGGTGGCCGTCCTCGCTGAACGAGTTGCCGTGGGCGATGTGCGACGCGTCCTGGCCCTTCAGCATCATGTCCGAACGGCAGATGGCGTACGTCTCGGCGTTCAACTCCTGGCCGTACACCTCGAGCCGGGCGGCGTCGTGCGTGTTGCGCAGGTAGTCCTCGGCGACCGACAGCATCCCGCCCGTCCCGCAGGCCGGGTCGAACAGCGTTTTCACCACACCGGGCTTGCCGAGCAGGTCGTCGTCCTCGATGAAGAGCAGCCGGACCATCAGCTGGATCACTTCACGCGGGGTGAAGTGTTCACCAGCGGTCTCGTTCGAGAGTTCGGAGAAGCGCCGGATCAGCTCCTCGTAGAGGTAGCCCATCTCGATGTTCGACACGGCCTCGGGATGCAGGTCGACCTCGGCGAACTTCGACACCACCATGTAGAGCAGCTTCGAGTTGTCGAGCCGGGTGATCTGGACGTCGAAGTCGAACTTGTCGATGACGTCGCGTGCGCCGGTCGAGAACCCGGCAATGTAGCCGCGCAGGTTGCCGGCCACGTTTCCCGGGTCGTCGAGCAGCCGGCGGAAGTCGAGTTTCGACGTGTTGAAGAACGGCTGGCCGGCCGCCGCCCGCAGGATCGCCTCGCGGTCGCCGTGCTTGGCGTGCTCGGCGAGCACCTTCGCCTTGGTCGGCTCCAGCACGCAGTCGAGGCGGCGGAG
>JAAZAD010000096.1 GCA_012514505.1 Rhodococcus sp. (in: high G+C Gram-positive bacteria)
CGTCGCTATCGCCGCTGAAACGTTCGCCCGTCTCATCGACTACCCACCCTTCCCCGAGTCGATAGAGGACGACGAGCCCACCGTATGGATGGTGGAGCATTACCTGAACCCTGACGCTGCACGGCAGGCGGGAAGGCCGCACGTCGTCATTAGCCGCTACCAGTCCGAGAGGGACGGACAATGAGCGAAATCGTCTGCATCGGCTGCGAGCAACGTCCACCCCACGGTGACGTTGACGGCCACCCATACGGCATGGAAGGGCAAACGTGACCACTCTCGGAATGATCCTGCACATCTACCTGACAGCAACCATCGTCGTACCGAACCGACGAACCAAGAACCCGATATGGGGTGAACTGGTGTCGCTGGTTCTGTTGATGCCGATCATTGTCCTGTGGGGTGCTGTAGCAACCATCCTCGGGGAGTATCCGACCATGCCGGACTGGTATGTGCCGGGGTGGCATCGTTTGCCGTTCCCTGTGGCGTAGGATTCGGGGATGGCATTCACCGACGTAGAGCGGCAAATGGCCCTCGACATCTACCGGGACCGCGGCGCCACGGCTGCGGCGAAAGAGATCGGCTGTTCCCGTCAGACCATCTACGACTGGTTGGCGGATGACGTGTCAACTGACGAGTCGGACCTAAAAAGGCGAGCCGAACGGGCCGACGTGATGCGGGGAATCCTCCGCGACCGGCTGTTGCGTGTCGCGGTCCGCCTGGTGGATCGGTGCTCTGAGCCGTTCGTCTGGTACGACAAGCACGGCAACGCCCACGCTGCTGACGAGCCTCCCGGCGCCGAAGTGCAGCGGTTGATGACTGCGGCGGCGATAGCGGTGGATAAGTACCGCCTGGAGATGGGCGAGCACACTGACCGCCAGTCGAACCTTTCCGTCGCTCCCATCGACCTGGAGTTGGAGCGCATCGTCGCTGAGCATGCCCGCCAGCAGTCCATCTGACCGGGTGCTGCTGCGCCGCAAGGCGTGGCGTGAAGTCCTGGCACGCCCGTCCCAACGGTTACCGGAGGGGAACTGGTCGCAGTGTTACATCATGGGCGGTCGCGGTTCGGGTAAGACCCGGGCCGGTGCGGAGGGTTTGGCGGACCTGATCGTCGAGTCGGAACCGAACGAGGGCGATTGGGCGGTGATCGGCCCGACGTTCGCTGACGCCCGGGACACCTGCGTGGAAGGCCCGTCTGGTCTGCTGCGCACTTTGGCGGGGTTCGTGGTGAAGTGGAACCGGTCGCAGGGCCAGTTGATGCTGGCGGACGGCTCGACGGTGTTCTGCGACGGGGCCGATGATGGGGCGAAGCGGACGCAGGGTAAGAACCTTCGGGGCGCCTGGTGCGACGAGATCGGCCTGTGGCGCACACCGAAACAGGAGACCTCGCTGATCGGTGGCGGGGACCGGGTGCTCGCCTGGGACGAGACGCTGTTGCCGGCTGTGCGGCTGGCGCCGGCGAAAGTGATCTGCACCGGCACGCCGAAGGGGCGCCGTGGGCCGCTGGTTCGCCGCCTGATCGACGACCCGATGGTGCCGGTCCACACGATGCGCACGTTGGACAACGCCGCCAACCTGTCCGCCGAGGCCGTGGACGCTCTCGTCGCTGCTTATGCCGGTACGCATTTGGGACGCCAGGAGTTGGAAGGCGAGTACGTCGAGAACGTCGAAGGTGCGTTGTGGACGCAGGGCGGCATCGACGCGCATCGGCTCCGATCCCCTTCGGTGATGTCCCGCATCGTGGTCGGGGTGGACCCGGCCGGTTCGGTGAACACGGAGACGGGGATCGTGGCGGCGGGTGCGGTGATGCGTGACTGTCTGTGTGGTTCCGACGAGTTCCTCCCCCACGCCCAAGTCCTGGCCGACGATTCGTTGAAGGCGTCCCCTGACGGGTGGGGCCGACGTGTCGTGGAGACGTTCGACAGCGTGCAGGGGGATCGGGTCGCCGGTGAGCGGAACTACGGCGGGGATATGGTCGAGTCGACGATCCGGACGATACGGCCCGGTATCCCGTTCGTGTTCACTCAGGCGACCCGCGGCAAACTGGTTCGGGCCGAGCCGATAGCCGCCCTGTACGAGCAGGGGCGGGTTCATCACGTCGGTGTGTTCGACCAGTTGGAAGCGGAGATGACGACGTTCACGGCAGATTCGCCTTGGTCACCGAACCGCCTCGACGCTCTGGTGTGGGCGCTGACCGAGTTGAACATCGCCGCTGCGGTCGAGTCGATGGTTCCTCAACCGATGACCCTCCCCCGATAGAATCATTGGCATGGCCTGCAATTGCGGTAAGAAGAAGTCCGATCCGATGGCGAAACACCGACGCGCTTCGGCTGCGAAGGAGAAACTACGCGCCGAGCAGGAAGCGAAACGTGCCCGCATCGAACGGAGGAACCGCAAGAATGGGTGACCCGGTGGCGGTCGTGTGCGCGGTAGCGGTCGGGACCATCGTGTTCCTGGGTTTGATTATCGCGGCGGACAAGGCTGGCTGGTTCGACAAGTGACCCCCTTCGAAGCCGTCGTCATCGCTTTGGCCGTGTACCGGATTACCCGTCTGGTGACCGACGACACGATCCTTGAACCGATCCGCGAACGAGTCCTGGCCCGGTTCCCCGCTTATGACACCGAGTACGCCGACGACCCCGGCGTCGAATCCCCGACGAACGCTTACGGGCGTGCCCTGTTCGAGTCGGCGCCCGGTCGGTACTTCCCCGTCGAAGCGTCCTGGTTCGGCACCCTCATCTCATGCAGTTGGTGCGCGAGCGTGTGGGTTGCCGCCCTGGTGACTGCCGCCTGGTACTGGCTCCCCACCGTTACTTGGTGGGTAGCGTTGCCGTTGGCGTTCTCCGCCATTGCGGCCCTGATAGCCGACAAGACGTGACCAGGCATGTAGGATTCTCGCCGTGACCGTCATAGGACGCCGCCCCGACCCCGTTATTGCTTCCGCTTCGCCGATCAAGATCGACCGTGGGGAAGTCACCAAACCCACATCGAAGGACGCCGGTGAACTGTGGGACATGTACCGGGCTTGCGGGCCGGTACAGTACGGGGTGGAGTTCAAAGCGGGCGCCGCCACCAAGATCCGCTATTACCCGGCTCGTATCGCCGAGGAAGAGGAACCCGACCCGAACGTTCCTCGAGTGGTGCAGGAAGTGTTCGACGAGTTCGACGAGGGGTTCGACGGTGGTCTGTCCGCCGCGATGGGCCAACTGGTGACACAGCGGGAAGTGGTCGGCGAATGCGCTGTGGTCGGCAACTCGGACGGCGACTGGTCGATCTGGTCCACGTCGGAGTGGGCGAAGTCGAACAAGCAGTGGGAATCCAGAGGCCACCGGGATTCGGCTGGGCGGATCACCGACGACGACTACGCGTTCCGGGTGTGGCGACCCGACCCCGAATGGCGCGAGAAAGCCATCTCTTCGGTGCGTGCCGCGTCGGAGGACATCGCCCTTTATCTCGCTGCCCGTGAAGTCGTCCAGGCCGTGGTGTGGTCCACCGCTAGTGCGGGGATTCAGGGGATCCCCGACGCCATGCTCAACAACCGGGCCGACAAGGAATGGCCGCACCTGGACGAGGTAGCGGCCGGGATCATCCGCGCCGTCTCCCAAGTCCGAGGGTCGAGGGACGCTGCTAATCGTCTGGTGCCCACGTTCGTGAACGGTCCCGCCGACGCCATCGAAGCGTTCGCCAAAGGCCACGTCGACCTGACTAGGGACATTCCCGAACGGGCGCTGGCACTCATGGAACAAGCCTTGCGTGGTATCGCCGTGTCGATGGACCTCCCCGCCGAAATCCTGCTGGGAATGGGAGACATCAACCATTGGGGCCAATGGTTCGTAGACGAATCCGCCCGGGTGAACCACGTCGACCCCGCCGTCCTGTCGCTGCTGCGCTCGTTGAACACCGGCTACCTGCATCCGATGCTCGAAGCTCGC
>JAAZAD010000097.1 GCA_012514505.1 Rhodococcus sp. (in: high G+C Gram-positive bacteria)
CGAGCGCAGTCGTCGAGTCCGTGACGGTGAAGTCCAACTGTTCCCGGATGGTTTCCGTCTCGTCGAGCAGTTGGTGCGGGCCGTCATTGTCCATGGCGAACCGGGTGCGTAGCCCTTCGTGGCGGGCTACTACGTCGGCGAGTGCGGTCTTAAGGGAATCGACAACGAGTCCGCCTCTGACTCGCAGAACGGTGGGAATGTTGTAGACCGGCGAACCTGGTTCGAGTTGATTGATGAACCACATCCGCTGTTGTGCGAAAGACAACGGGATTCGATCCGGCCGCGGAATGGCTGCGTCGATCGGGGCCAGTGCCGCCGCATTCCCAGTGACTGCTCCAACGAGCGAACGGACACTCGGCGCATCGAACAGGTCGCGAATCGATACCTCGACTGCCAGAGCCTCGGAGGCCCGTGCCACCAGCCGCATTGCGGAGAGTGAGTTGCCGCCGAGATCGAAGAAGGAGTCGACGACTCCCACCCTGTCGAGGCCGAGAACTTCAGCGAAGACACCCGCCAAAGCTTCCTCATTCGCCCCCTCTGGTGAGACGTATTCGCCGCCCTGGAGCAGCGGCTCCGGAAGCGCGGCACGGTCGAGCTTTCCGACAGGTGTCAGCGGCAGCGAATCGAGCATCATGATCGATGCTGGCACCATGTACGAGGGCAGCCGAGTCGCCAGGTGGTCCCGCAATGCCGCCCCGCTGACCTCGTCGGAGGTGGTCACATACGCCGCAAGTCCTGTTGCGACGGGGCTACCCACTCCAACGACGACTGCCGCGGTAACCACTTCATGCGCAGCCAGCGCCGACTCGATCTCACCGAGTTCTATGCGCAGCCCTCGGATCTTGACCTGGTCGTCACTGCGGCCGGCGAACTCCAGTACCGCCGCACCTTCGGGCGTCGTCCGCCAACGCACCACGTCGCCGGTCTTGTACATCTGCTGCCCAGAATCCCCATGGGGATCCGCCACGAAGCTGCTGCAAGTTCGGCCTGGACGTCCGAGATATCCGCGCGCCAACTGCGGCCCGGAGATGTAGAGGTCACCGGGAACATCGAAAGGCACTGGATTCAGGCATCTGTCCAGAACCCGGATACCTACGCCATCGACGGGCCGACCCAAATTCACCGGTGCGCCACGCTGAATTGCCTCACTGATCATCACGACGATCGTCGTTTCGGTCGGGCCGTAGACATTGCGCACCTGATGGACAGGCGCCCAGCGATCGTTCAGTGCCTGCGGCAACGCCTCGCCACCGACGTAGAGACAACGAATGGACGGCACCTGCACCGGGTCGAGGGTTGCGAGAACCGTGGGAGTCAGGAAGAGGTGGGTGACGCCGTTCGCATTCATGTACTCGGCGAGCCGATCCCCGCCGACGGTCTCCGCCGGACGATAGATCAGTGCCCCTCCCGACCGAGCTGCCAGCAGATACTCGAGGACGGAGGCATCGAAACTCGGTGATGCGAACCCCAGCACCCGACTGTCTGCATCTGCTTCCGCCAGCCGGACTTCCACATCCGCAAAACTCGCCAATCCGGTATGCGTAACCGCCACGCCCTTCGGGCGTCCCGTCGACCCCGATGTGTAGATGACGTACGCCGTGTTCTCTGCACGCACCGGTCGCAGCAATTCATCGTCGGAAATCGGAGACGAGGGGTATCCTTCGATCTCTGCACCGGCCTCCGACAGCGCCAACCAGTCGAAATCAGTTCCGAAATGCTCAGCAACGACCTCGACGGACAACCCGATGACAGCACCGGAGTCCTCGACCATGTGGGTCACCCGATCAGCGGGGTACTCAGGGTCGACGGGAACGTAGCCGGCTCCGGTCTTCGTCACCGCCCAGATCGCTGTCAATAGATGCACGGACCTTCTGATCGCCAAAGCCACCAGGTCTTCGGCGCCGATACCTGAAGCGATCAGCCACCGCGCGATTCGATTCGAGGCCGCATCAAGCTCTGCATAGGTCAACTTCTGGCCGTCATCATCCGCTACCGCGATTCGGTGCGGATGGTGTAGAGCGGCAGTGGTGAAGATCTTCGCCAGCAAGCGGGGGTCTCCGACAGCACGACCTTGCGAAACCCCCGCAAGTCGCTCCTGCTCCCCTGCCGATATCAACGTGACATCCGATGTGGCCGCACCTGAACGGCTTACGAACTCACGCAGTATCTGTTCGAATGCACGTGAATAATTTCTGACCTCGGTCTCGGGGAATACCGTAGGTAAGTACTTGAAGGTGATGACGATCCCATCCGAACCCGGCGCCGCAGCCAGATTCAACGGGTAGTGCGTCGCATCACTGACGTCGGCTGCGAGGATCTGCAGTCCGTCCCCGGCCACCGCCGAGGCAGTGGCTGCCACCCCGTTCGTGTCAACCGGATACGACTCATACACGGTCAGAGTGTCGAACAGCGCCGACCGGCCCGCCATCGCAAGCAGTTCGGGTAGACCGATGTGCTGATGGTCCAGAACCTTGACCTTGTTCGCCTGCAGCCGCCTGAGCATCTGTTCGACCGAGATCTCCGGATCGACGTCGACCACCACGGGCAGGGTATTGATGAACAGGCCCACCATCGACTCGACACCGGGAAGATCCGCCGGGCGACCGGAGACCGTTTCACCGAAGACGACGATTTGATTGCCGGTCAGGCGCGATAGGAGAACGGCCCAGGCGCCCTGCAGGATCGTCGAGACGGTCGCGCCGGTCGCCCGTGACAGGTCCTGTAGCGCCGCCGTGACATCAGGCTCCAGTGTGGTCCGATAGTCCTGCGGCAGCGCCTCCGCGGTGGCTTCCGCTCCGGTACCGACCAGTGTCGGTTCGTCGACGGCCGCCAGCAGCTCCCTCCAGGCCTCGAGGCCGGCGGCGGTATCAGCGGCACCAATTCGCCGAGCGTAGTCGCCGAAGTCACCGGCGGCGGGATCGTGCTGGTTCGGATATCCGGTACCGATCGCATACTGAGATAGCAGATCGGCCATCACCAGTGGGCCCGACCATCCGTCATAGAGCAGGTGATGATTGGTGATGACGAGGTGCGCGCCTTCGGCGTGCCGGATCAGCACTGCCCGCAATAGCGGTGCCACCTCCAGGTCGAACGGCTCAAGTTTTTCGGTGCGCACGATCCCGCCGACGGCGTCTTCGATGGATTCGCCTTCCGACACCGTCAGGTCCACGGTCCGCCACGGCACCGTCACGTACGGTGGGATGACGGTGACCACGGCCCCACTGACCGTTCGCACGAAAACCGAACGCAGGGCGCGATGCTGAACGAGGAGTCCGTCGGCGGCCCGCCGCAACCTGGCGGCATCCACCTCCCCGGACAAGTGCACGACCGCCTGGGTCACGTAAACGTCGACGGCTTCGTCGCGGGCCAGGCCCGATTGGAAGTACAAGCCTCGCTGCAACGGGGTGAGCGGCCAGACGTCGGCGCCGGGGAATCGTTCGGCCAGTCCGTCCAGATCGTGTTGGGTGACGCCACTGCCCGGGACGTCAGACGGCGACAGTCCTACCGGACCGGCGTCCACGGTCTGTA
>JAAZAD010000098.1 GCA_012514505.1 Rhodococcus sp. (in: high G+C Gram-positive bacteria)
AACCGCTAACAGCTATCCGCTAAAAAGGCCGCCCCCTTGCCGGGAGCGGCCCCTTCATTCATGCGGTCAAGAGAACGACCGGTGCGTTACGGATTGCGCGGCGGCGCGACGACCGAGCGCTCGCGGCTGGCGTTCTCTTCGGACGGGACGTTCTGCGGGTGCTGATCCGCCATCTCGTTCGTCGTGAGTTGCACGCCGTCGCCGTTGGTCAGCGTGACCGGAGCGGCGTCGATCGGCAGCGCGGGCGTCGTGAACAGGTTCGCGTCGCCCGTCACGTCCGAGGTCAGGATCAGTTGCGGCGCGTCGCAGTACCACGTCGGCGCGTAGTTCGGCGAGGCGTTCTCCGTCACGCGACGGGTCGTCCCGGTCTCGAACTCGTAGACATAGATGTCGAGCGTGCCGTTCAGGTCAGACTGGTACGCCAGCAGCGTGTCGTCCGGCGAGAAGACCGGCAGCGTCGCCTGCCCGTTCGGGTCGGAGATCTGCAGCAGATCCGTGCCGTCCCGGTTCATCACGTAGATGCCCGTGCCGCCGTCCCGATCCGAGCGGAAGGCCACTCGCTCGCCGTCCATCGAGTAGGTCGGATCCTGGTCGTTGGCGGTGCCGTCGCTGATCCGGGTCACTTCGAGCGTCGCAAGATCCAGCTCGTAGATCTGCCACAGCCCGTCGCGGTCGCTCTCGAAGACGATCCGCGTGCCATCTGGCGACCAGAACGCGTTCAGGTCGTTCGCCGGGTTGTCGGTCAGCCGCGTTTGCTCGCCGGTCGCAACGTTCACGGCGTACAGTTCCCAGTTCCCATCGCGCGACGACTCGAACACGATCAGGTCACCCACCGGCGACCACACCGGGTCGTAGTCGATGGCGCGGGTGTTGTTGGTCACGCGCTGCTGGAACTCGCCGTCGGTCGTCGCCACATAGATTTCCCAGTTCTCGTCGCGGTTGGATGCGAACGCGATCCAGCCTGCGTCAGGCGAGCGCGACGGCCCGATGTCGTAGATCTGCTCGCCGATACCCTTCGACAGGTTCACATCCGCGTCGGGGTTACCCGGCAGGTCGCCATAGCGAAAGATCTCCCAGTCACCGGTCTGGTTGGTGTGGTAGACGAACCACTCTGGGCAGACAGCCTCGCCGATCTCGATGGGTGTCCAGCTTGCCAGCGGCAGTTCCTCGTCGACGCAGAACTCAGGGTTCATGTCAATCAGCGGGAAGCCAGGCCCGCCACCTGCAACCGGCTGCTCGGTGATCGCGCCGCAGACGATCTCATCATCGGGCGGCTCGACCGGAGGTTCAACCGGCGGAGGTCCGGGCGGCACAACCGGCGGCTCATCCGGAGGCGGAGGTGTTGTCGGTGGTGGCGTTACCGGCGGCTCAGTCGGAGGCGGTGTGGTCGGCGGCTCGGTTGGAGGCGGCGGAGGCGGTGTGCCATCGTCGCACGTCGTGTCGATCACCGGCGAGCCGGCAACCAGCATCCGCACCAGGCCCGAGAAGCCCGTCACCGAGAAGGTCTGCGACTGCCCCGCGCCCAACTGGAAGCTGCCGCTATCCAGCACCGCGCCGGCACCGGTCAAGATCTGGTAGTCCACCGGGCTCTGCATCGCGCTGCCGCTGTTCGTCGCGGTGAAGGCCGCAGTACCCGGCGCCACACAGACAGCGCCGTAGCTGAGTTGCGGCAGTTCCACGCAGTCGGCAACCGCGGACAGATTGGCTCCCTGGACGCGCAGCGTGAAGACACCCGGCCCCGTGACCTCGATAGTCTGGCTGTCCGTGGGACCAAGCTGGAAGTCACCCTGCGCCACCGTAACCCCGTTCTGGTTGGTGACGGTGTAGCTGTCCAGGCCCTGCATCGTGCCGCCCGCGTTCACGATGGTGAACAGGGCGCCGGTCATCGTGCAGGCGCCGGACAACTGGAGCATCGGCGGGTCTTGCTGCCCGTTGAACTGGACGCGGATCGTCCGGTGTACGTCCGTGCCACTCGCCCACATCACGACCTCATAGTCGCCTTCCGCGGGATACGTGTGGCATGGATTCTCCTCGGTGCTGGTGGTGCCGTCGCCAAACTCCCACAGGTCAAGCGTCGAGCCATTCGTCAGCACGCTGGTAAAGCACACCAGCCCGTTCGGGAAGATGTTAAAGCCGAACGACGCGCTGCCCTGCGTGAGCGAGAACACGTTGATCTGGTTCGTCGCCCGCGCCGTCAGCCCTGCGGTGTTCGTCACGTCCAGTTGGACCTGGTAGTTGCCGATCGCTGTATAGGTGTGGCACGGATTCTGATCGTTGCTGGTGCTTCCGTCGCCGAAGGTCCATGTCCACCCGTTAAGCGGGCTACCGTCGCTCACGCTGCGGTCGGTGAAGCAGACTTCCAGCGGGGCGATGCCGCTAAAGACGCTCGGCGTGAAGGCGGCGCGGATGTCGTTGGGCCCCCCGACACGCACCACAACCGACGCTTCCTGCTGGCCGAGCGGGCCGGTGCCGGTCACGCGGACGGTGTAGTCGCCCGGAACCAGGAACGTGAAGTTGCCGACTTCGCTAGCCTGCGTCGAGCCGTTGGGGAAGTGCCAGACGAGCGTCGAGCGGTCGATGTTGATCGTTTCGGCGGTGAAGGTCACCGGCAGCGGCGCGACACCCGCGTTCGGATTGGCGATCGCGTTGATGCGCTGGCCGATCTCAATGTTGATGTTGCGCGAGACTTCACACACGTCGCCATCATTCGTCGTGACGCGCAGGAACAGGCTGAAGCTGCCTGTGTTGTTAAACGTTCGCTCGATGGATGCAGCGTTTCCGGCGGGCAAGCCGTCGATCTGCCATTCGTAGCTCGCCGTCCGGTTACCCAGCCCTTCCACCAGGGCTTCATAGACAGCGGGGATGCCAACACGCGCCGGGAACGGACCAACGATATCGCACTCCAGCGTCTGCGTGCTGACGGTAATCGTCTTGCTCACCACGCAGATCTCGCCTTCGGACGGCGTCACCTGGAAGGTGAGCGTGAAGGTGCCTGACGTGGTCCACTGTTGGGCGTACGTGGTGGAGTCGGTGCCAACCGGCTGGCCGTTCAGGAACCACTGGTAGGTCGCGGTGCGGTTGAACAGGCCATC
>JAAZAD010000099.1 GCA_012514505.1 Rhodococcus sp. (in: high G+C Gram-positive bacteria)
ATCCGTTTCCAAGCAGGGGCTCCTCGAGACTCGATGACTTCGACATCACCGAGAATCACAGAGCCCCTGCGACGCGCCTGGGATACCTACCCGATCAGCCCAGTCCAACCCTCAGACGCGAAGCGCCCGATTTCGTCTACGACGACGACTTTGCGGAAACGGCCGACGAGTATCTATCCAAGTCAGGGCAGATGAATGACGTAGGCGCGAGGCTCGTCGCCAACACGGAGTCGAACGGCCGGTTCCACTCGGACTGGCTCAGCATGATCTTTCCAAGGCTGAAGTTGGCGAGAGGATTCCTCGCGCCGGACGGCGCAATCGCAGTGAGCATCGACGACAACGAGATGCCCAACCTTCGGCGAGTGATGGACGAGATCTTCGGGGAGCACAACTTTGTCGCTGCTGTCGTGTGGCAGAAGCGCTACTCCCGAGAGAACCGCGGCGTCATCGGCGACGCTCACGAGTACCTGATCATCTACGCACGCGACCCGCAAGTGTTTCAGCAGAGCCGCGGGCTCATCCCACCGACACAGAAGCAACTCGAGATCTACAAGAACCCGAACAGAGACCCTCGCGGCCGGTGGCGGGCCGTGCCGATGACCGCTCAGGGTTTTCGGGCAAACCAGATGTACGAAGTGGTCACGCCTGCGGGCACTCGTCACGTTCCTCCGGATGGGCGCTGCTGGAGTATGACCGAACCAGAATTCCTGCGGCTTAGGGACGAGGGCCGCGTGTACTTCGCGAAGGATGGGAGCTCCCAGCCGGGCATCATCCGCTATCTCGATGAGGTCGAAGGGTTCGTGCCCTGGACGTGGTGGCCTGCGGAGGAGGTCGGTCACACGGACGAGTCGCGCAAGGAGATCCGCCGTCTCTTCGGAACACAGACTGTCTTCGACACACCAAAGCCGGTCCGTCTTATGCGGCGGCTACTCCACATCACCGTCCCGAACGACGGGTTGGTACTCGACTTTTTTGCCGGTTCAGGAACCCTTGGTCACGCGGTGCTCGAAGCGAACGCCGCGGACGGTGGCTCGCGGCAGTTTGTGCTCGTTCAGGTTGCCGAGGAGATGAGCGGTGACCACGGCTACCCAACCGTCGCTGCGGTTGCCAAGCAGAGGATTCGACGGGCTGCGCGCGAGATCCTCGAAGGTGAGACCAACTCCGCCTGGGACGGTGACGTCGGATTCCGGGTGTTGAAGGTTGACACGACGAACATGGCGGAGGTCCTGCGGGTGCCGGACGAGGCGGAGCAAGCGCAGCTCGACCTCAGTGTTGAGAGCGTCAAGCCGGGTCGCACGGGTGAGGATCTGCTGTTCCAGGTGCTGCTCGACTGGGGACTCGAACTCTCGCTGCCGATCAGCGTCGATCCGGTCGACGGCTACGAGGTGTTCGTCGTTGACGACGGCGCGTTGATCGCCTGCTTCCACAAGCAGCTCGACCTTGGCGTCGTGCGGGCGATCGCCCAGCGGGAGCCGCTGCGAGCGGTCTTCCTCGATGCCGGGTTCGCCAGCGACGATGCCCGCATCAACGCCGAGCAGATCTTCCGTGAGGTCTCGCCGTCCACCGACGTCAAGACGATCTGAGTGCAGCAGCCTCGGCAGAGTTATGACATATTTGTTTTGAGCCGCTCGTCGAGTTTCAAGTATGTCATATCCTCTGTTTCATCCTGCTCGCCGCGGCGAGATGCCGACGGTCATGGCTGTGGACGCGTTCCACGCCGAGTTTCCGGGCGAGGGCGAGCACGTCGAACTGAAGCAGGGTGTTGGTCCGAGCCGCATCCAGGAAACGGCGGTTGCGTTCTCCAACACTGATGGCGGCGTGATGCTGCTCGGGGTGTCGCCGAGCCACGATCTGGTCGGTGTCACCAACCCGGGAGAACGGGCAAAAGACGTCTATCAGGCACTTCGCGACGTACG
>JAAZAD010000100.1 GCA_012514505.1 Rhodococcus sp. (in: high G+C Gram-positive bacteria)
CGGTCAATTCGATGTCATCCACAGTCCAACCCTACGAAGAGCCGGTGACACCGGCGAAAACCGACCGCCGTCGGCTCGGCCACGTCTTCCGCGAAAGGCTCGCGTGTCGTACCGTCGGGCCTCGTCCAGGTTGTAGATCTGCATCGTTTCCGGTGCGTCGAGCATCAGGACACGGTCGATCTCCCGCGGAATCGACGGCCTCGTCCGGTCGAGTTTCGGGTTTCTCTTCGGCGGTGGCGCTTTCCCGAACGAGGCCGGCACCCGCATCACCACCGCGTCGATCACCTTTTCGTCGTCGGTCTCGCCGTCGTGGCCGTAACCCGGCAGCATCTTCGCCGGACAGAAGACATCGGCACGCTCGTCGAGCGGCACATGGACCGGGACCGGGCTATTACGAGCGTGGCACCGCGGTCCGCTGCCGCGACCACGAGAACCTCGCCGACGCATTCGACGAGATCGAACCGCGTGCCGACGCGCTGCTCGACGAATTGACGAGGGTCATGGAAAGGCCGTAGCGCCATACCCGAACTCGGGCCCGTGATCCGCGCCCGGTCGTCTTTGTACGGAGACCTGTTGATGAGGCAGGTTTCTTGATACTCGCCGACCTGGCGGTAGGACGGCCACCACATGGGCCGGCCGGGCCGTCTCGAATGTTCGGAAATGAGAAGGCCGCTACGTGCACCAGGAGCTCTACCAACCGAGACGGATCGGCCGATGGCGGAGGATTCTCGATCATCTCCGAATTCTCATCCGTCGGTCTCAGGGCGCAGCCGAATCGCTCATTCTTGCCGGCATCGGGAGGATCCGCTTCGCGTACTTTGAGACGAATCTACGAAACCCGCTCAGAAGTGGAGTGAGCATGACAAGTAGCCCGTGGACTCTCGGCCACCTGCCGATCCTGGTGATCGATGCGTTCGTCGAGGAACACGAGTACATGTCGAATCTCTGGCCGGCACCGACCCCTTACCGCGGCCGTGTCTTTCCCACCAGTGAACACGCCTACGCCGCCGCCAAGACAGATGACCACGAAGTAGTCGATCGGATCGCTGCAACCAGCGGGGCTGCCGAGGCGAAGAAGATCGGTCGAGAAGCACCGCTCGTCGCGAATTGGGACCGTCGGAAATACGCGGTGATGGAGTCCATCGTTGAGGCCAAGTTCCGCAACAACCCCGACCTGGCCGCCAAACTCACCGACACGCGAGGTTCGCTCCTCGTCGAGGGCAACATCTGGCACGACCAGATATGGGGAAGCTGCAGTTGCCCCCGGCACCGAGATACGCCCGGCGACAATGCACTCGGCGTAATCCTGATGGCGGTCCGTCTGCGGTTGTCTGCGGGCAGCCAACCGTCCGGGGCGAGGTAGGAGCGGGCGTGCGCGTCGGCTGGGTACGTGCAAGCAGACGGTGCTCGCCCCGCTACGATCGCGCCGGTTGAAGGTCGTGCGATGAGTGATCCTGTCGCGCCGCTCCCCGACGACTACTCCTGGATTCCTCGAGCAGCTCGAAACTCGAGGTTCGTCACGCACGCCTCCGTGCCTCCCGCGCCGCGAGCATCGAACTGCTCACCGTGTACTGGAACCTTGGGTACGTGATCCGGCAACGACAACAGTCACTCGGCTGGGGCACGAAAGTCATCTACCAACTCGCCCACGATCTGCGGTCCCTACGGTTGTCAGCTGGGCAGACGAACCACTCACCGCTGTTCTCGGTACCAGCTGACGATCACATGCCGAGCTGACAGGCCTACCCGATCGCGACAGGGGTCAGCTCGTCCGGATCGATCGGCCGTTCGTCGCCGACGGTGATCGCACGCGGGGCAAGCCCGTTGTCGATGACGAACTTCATCAGCCGGCCGAGGGAATCTCGGATCTCCCGCAGCATGGTCAGCCGCGGGGACTTGGCGCCGCTGAAGGCCTCGAACCGGTTGACCTGCGCGCACACCCGCGTTTCGGCATCGGCGAGTTGATACCAGAGGTTGTGATCGAAGGGCAGATCCAGCATCTTGCGCGCATGTTCCACCGTCACCCGCAACACGAGCGTATTCAAATCAGCCTCGGGACCGAGCTCTCCGCCCCCTCCCGCCACAGCGGCGGCAGCTACGGCCGCACCGGCACCGGCGAATCCGCCGAGCATCGCCAAACCGCCCACCATTCCGCCCGGACCGAACCCGGCGAGGCCGCCCACGATCGCCGCTGCTCCGGCGGCACCGGCGGGTGCGGCGACCATCAGGCCGACCGGTCCTGCCGCCAACAACGCCAACCCGGCGGCGGCGGTCAGTACACGGCCCCACGGCACACCGCCGCGCCGATCGAGACCTCGTTGAACATCCTCGATCGCACGCACAACCTTCTCGCCGACATCGGTACTGAACCCGAGCAAGAAAGCTATGTCGGGTATCGCCTGTATCGGTGCGCGCTCGACGTCGATCTCGTACGGATCCACGACATTGGTGAGCGCGAGGACGACGAGTTCGCTGACTACTTCATGCAGTTCCCACCGGTGGGTGACCATGGGCAACTGCCCGTCGACCAATTGGTGCAATTCGGCGGCCAGTGGCTGCCGTCCGACCGCAGCAAGTTCCTCGATCTCTGCGATGACTTGGTCCTGGCGTAGGCGCAGGGCACCGGCATAACGTGCGGCGGCGTCCTGATCCTTGATGTGACGTGCAACGGCGTGACCGTAGTGCAGCAGCAACAACACCGACGCCTGGTCATCGGTCAGGCGTACGGCGACTTCAGGCTTCGACAGGACCAAACCCTTACTGGGGTAGATGATCTGTGCCACGAGACCCGCCGTTGCCGGATGTCCGAGGTACGCGCCGGCACCGTGCTCGAACAGTCCGATGTCGATGGCGAAGTCCTGCGCTGCAGGGAACGTCGAGGGCAAGCCGCGGCCCCCGGTCAACACGTCGGCGGGATTGAAGATGTTGGACCAGTCGTCGACCCGGGCGTACGGGAACCTCTTCAACAGCCGCTCACTGCCCTCGTGGAGCGAGGGCGCGGCCGCAGGACTACCGATGGTGATGAAGCGACGGACATGAACGGTCTCGGGCAGATGGTCGAGCAGATCGATCGCGATGACGCTGCCGAGACTGTGGCCGATCAACACGATCTCGTCGCCGTAGTCCTGATCCAACAGGTGACGCAGGATCTCCCCGCGAAGCGGTTCGTTGCGCACGTACCGCCGCACCTGGGTGAGGTCGTACGCGGCGACATTCTCGACCGCGAAGCCCTGCGCTGCGTTCAGCGGACCCTCGGGGATCAGATGGGCGCCTATCCCCGACGGCGTGGACGGCAGCCCCACTGTCCGTTGGATCCGGGCCTGTCGTCGCGCGAACTCGAAGCGGGCCTTCGTATCGTCCTTCGCGCGATAGGTCACCGGGGGCATCTTCGCCCCGTTCCCATCGGTGGAAAGGATCGAACTGTAGCGAGGAGCAAGTGTGTGCGTACGGTCGATCGGCTCGTGGCCCGCCTGCGTCAACCCCCGATTGAGGCCTTCGAGCCACCCCGCCCGCGGATCGCCGTCCCCGATACCGTGCAGGAAGACCACCTTGACCGCCACACCAACTCCTTCGCATCATGCTCGGTTTCCCGACGGGCCTGAAGCTACATCAGACAACGGACATCGCAGAGCGCTCCATGACCGAAGCGATCCCCGGCACACGCTTCGCCGGGCGACGCCCTCGCGGGGCACCAACTCGCCGATCGACTCTGTAGCTGCTCCCGCGATTCTTTGGTGTCCCGAGCGGTGCTCTACGGCAGTTCAGCGACCTTTTCCGCTCTTGTAGGCATGGAGTGCCTTCTTGTACTGATCCTTCTTTATCAGGAGGACGACCAAACCTGCGAGATAGGCCACCAACACAATCCAGAACGCCCAGTGGGTCCCCAGAGCCATCGATCTTGCACCCAGCAAAGCTGCTGTTGCACTCGTTGACGATCTCCGCTTCAGCCCGTGCCACGGCACAGGCAATCTGGTTGGCGGTGGGGCACTATCGGTCGTGCGGCGGCCGTTCTGGGGCACTGC
>JAAZAD010000101.1 GCA_012514505.1 Rhodococcus sp. (in: high G+C Gram-positive bacteria)
AGTTCGATGGCTAGGCTTTTTACGTCCTCGCGCCAGCCATCAAGTAGAACTCTGAGCTGATCAAATAGCGCGACGCCTTCCGAACAGTCACGACCGAAGTGATTTGTTCGCACCACGTTCGTCGCGGACATAGCTAGCCCGTCCAAATCCGACGCAGCTTGCTCGGCGACGCGCGCACGATCGCGCCAGACTTCAGCAATCGAGACCAGGTCTGACATGCACCCTCCGAACGTCTATGGGCCTGCGGTGGGGACCGGTTCCCCCGAACGCCGGTCCCCATCGCAGTTCCCCCTAAACGTCGAATCTGCTACCCCCCGATCGGCAGTTCCGGCGTTGTATGAATTAGACGCACCGGCGCACGATCCGGTTCCACATTTCGTCAAGAAAGTTCGAATCGGCCACCACGTACACTTGCGGACCATGGCATATGCACTCGAATCCTTCGACGAAGACTTCTTCACCACGGCTCCGCTGAGCTACGAGATCGACGTGAACGTTCCGGTGGCTCCGGCGCAGGTGTGGGCCGAGTTCACGCGACAGAACACCCTGGACTGGTGCCGTGCGCTGCGGTCGGTCACCTTCACCTCGCCGCAGCCGTACCAGCCGGGCACCACGCGTTCGGTGGTGCTGGCGCCCGGCGCGATCAAGATGGACGAGGTGTTCTTCATCTGGGACGAGGATGCCGACGCCGAGACGTTCCGCCACGCCTTCCACGGCGTGAACGCGAACATCCCGGGTCTGCGGCGCTTCGGCGAGTACACCGAAGTGACTCCCGCCGAGCACGGGTCCCGCCTGATCTGGCGTTTCGCGATGGAACTGGCCGGCCCCAGCCTGCCCGACTTCCTGTCGGGTCCGATCGCGAACACCGCCTTCTCGACGGTGCGCACCGACACCATCAAGCACTTCGCCCAGTTCTGATCTGAGCGGACACCGACCGGGCGAGCCCGGCTCGGAATCGGCCTAGGCCAACGCCTGCTCCACGACGGCGAGCAGGTCGGCCTCGTCTTCGATACCGACCGACAGACGCACCAGGTCGTCCGGCACCTCCAGCAGCGAACCCGCGGTGGAGGCGTGGGTCATCGCCCCGGGGTGCTCGATCAGCGACTCAATGCCGCCGAGAGACTCGGCCAGCGTGAAGATCTTGGTGCGCGCGCAGAAGTCCAGCGCCGCTTCCCTACCGCCGGCCAGCCGCACCGAGATCATGCCGCCGTAACGACGCATCTGACGCGCCGCCGCCTCGTGCCCGGGATGGTCTTCCAGCCCCGGGTACAGCACCGACGACACCTTCGGGTGCGAGGAGAAGAACTCGACCAGCTTCTCCGCGTTGTCGCAGTGGCGATCCATCCGGACCGCGAGCGTCTTGATCCCGCGAAGGGTCAGGTACGAGTCGAACGGGCCGGGCACGGCGCCCGCACCGTTCTGCAGGAACGCGATGTCGGCGTCGAACTGCTCATCGTTGGTCACCAGCGCGCCGCCCACGACGTCGGAGTGACCGCCGAGGTACTTGGTGGTCGAATGCACCACGACGTCGGCGCC
>JAAZAD010000102.1 GCA_012514505.1 Rhodococcus sp. (in: high G+C Gram-positive bacteria)
CACGGGCACCGACGTGGCGATCGAGGCGAGCGACCTGACGTTGGTCCGCGGCGACCTGATGGTCGCGGTCGACGCCATCCGGTTGTCGCGCCGCACGCTGACGACGATCAAGGGCAACCTGTTCTGGGCGTTCGCGTACAACGTCGCGGCTCTGCCGCTGGCGGCCGCGGGCCTGCTCAACCCGATGCTCGCCGGTGCGGCGATGGCGTTCTCGTCGGTGTTCGTGGTCTCCAACAGCCTGCGACTGCGACGGTTCCGCGCACACGCGGCCTGACCGCTTTCGGCTGCAGCGAGGAGGACGGCCTGTCAGGATCGGATCCATGACACAGCCGTCCTCCTTCCGTGCCCTGGTCGTCGACGACACCGACGACGACCAGGTGGCACAGTTCCGCGAACTGACCGACACCGACCTTCCCGACCACGACGTCCTCGTCGAGGTCGAGTACTCCTCGCTGAACTACAAGGACGGTCTCGTGATCGCGGGACCGCAGAAGATGGCGCGACGCACCCCGCTGGTCGCCGGAGCCGATCTCGCCGGGACCGTCCTCGAGAGCAGCAACCCCGACTGGAAGCCGGGCGACCGCGTCGTCGTCAACGGCTGGGGTCTGTCCGAGACGCAATCGGGCGGGTACACCCGGCGCCAGCGTGTGAAGCCCGAATGGCTCGTCCGCATCCCCGACGCCTTCTCCACCCGCGACGCCATGGCCATCGGCACCGCCGGCTACACGTCCGCCCTGTGCCTCGACGCGCTCGAGCGGTACGGGATCGCATCGGACGCGGAACTGCTCGTCACCGGCGCGGCCGGTGGCGTCGGGTCGATCGCCGTCGCCCTCGCCGCTGCCGCGGGACACACGGTCGTCGCCGCGACCGGCCGTCCCGAGACCCACGACTTCCTGAGCGAACTCGGTGCGTCGTCGTTCGTCGACCGCGCCGAACTGCAGGGCAAGGGCCGGCCCCTGGGCAAGGAACGCTGGGATGCCGCGGTGGACGCGGTGGGCGGTTCGACGCTCGTGAACGTGCTGTCGCAGATTCGCTACGGCGGTGCCGTCGCCGCGTGCGGTCTCACGGAGTCGCCGTCGATGCCCGATGCCACGGTGATGCCGCACATCCTGCGCGGCGTCGCCTTGCTGGGCGTCGACTCGGTGATGGCGCCGGCTCCGCTGCGCCGGTCGGCGTGGGATCGTCTCGCCCGCGATCTGCCTGCGAGCGCCCTGGATTCGCTGTCGCGGGTCGAACCGCTCTCGGACGTCCCGCGACTCGCCGAGGAGATCCTGGCGGGCAAGGTGCGCGGCCGGGTGGTCGTCGACGTCACCGCCTGAGAACGGTTCCGGAGAACGACCGGTGGGCAGCCACTTCGACAAGTGACTGCCCACCGGGCCGAGACGGACGGACGCTACGAGGACGCGTGGACCTCGCGCTCGTTGGGCACGCAATGCGTCATCTGCAATCCGGTCACATCACGGGGACCGTTCTTGCCGAGATTCGCTGCGCGTTGCAGTTCGTCCTCGTCGAGGGTCTGGCTCTGCAACGGAGGTAGATCCCGTACGTCGTTGGCACTGATACCGAGTCCGTCGCCGACGCGTTGTCCGAGCTCGTCGTCGCACATGAAGAAGTGCCACACCATCCGCTCCTGCACGTCGCGGACGGCCTGTCCGATACCGCCGACGAGGTTCTTCACCAGGTCGTCCTTCTCCCACTGCTCCATGAGCTGGTAGCGCTGACCGGCCTGCTCGTAGTCGTTGGTACGCGGAATACGTTTGCGCGTGAGACGACCCCGGATCTCCGGCCCCTGATCGTCGTGGGTCGGGAACTCGGCCTCGCGCAGACCGCCGGTGATGGACGGTTCGTAGTTCACGTGCGGGTTGTCGCCGACATCGTCGACGCCGTATGCCATCGGTCCGCCCTGCTGATTGGTGGCCACGTGGGCGTTCTTCGCCGAGTTGACCGGAAGTTGCAGGTAGTTGGGACCCACCCGGTAACGCTGCGTGTCGGAATAGGAGAACGTGCGTCCCACGAGCATCTTGTCGTCGGAGAAGTCGAGTCCGTCGACGAGGACGCCGGTGCCGAAGGAGATCTGTTCGTTCTCGAGGAAGTGATTCTCGACGTTGCGGTCGATCACCATCCTGCCGACCGGCATGGCGGGGAATTCGTTCTCCGGCCAGACCTTCGTGTCGTCCAGGGGGTCGAAGTTCAACTCCGGATGGTCGTCGTCGCTCATCATCTGTACGCGCAGTTCCCATTCGGGATGGTCACCGCGCTCGATGGCCTCGTACATGTCCTTGCTGGCATGCCCGAGATCGTGCGCCTGAATGGCCGCCGCGTCGTCCTCGGTCAGGCTCTTGACACCGATCTTCGGAATCCAATGGTATTTCACGAGGTGTGTCACGCCCTCGGCGTTGACCCACTTGTAGGTGTTGACCCCGAAGCCCTGCTGAGTCCGGTAGTTGGCCGGAATGCCCCGGGGACTGAACAGATTCACCAGCATGTGCATTGCTTCGGGGGTCTGCGACATGAAGTCGAAGATGCGTGCGGGTTCCTGCCGGAAAGTGACGGGGTCGGGCTTCAGCGAATGGATGACGTCGGGGAACTTGATCGCGTCGCGAATGAAGAAGACCGCGAGGTTGTTTCCGACAAGATCCCAGTTACCGTCCTCGGTGTAGAACTTGACCGCGAAACCTCGCGGATCGCGAGCGGTTTCCGACGAGTCGCGTCCACCGATGACCGTGGAGAGCCGGATGGCGACGTCGGTCCGCTTCCCCGGCTCGGCGAAGAGTTTCGCGCGCGTGTAGTTCGTGATGGGTTCATCGCCCCATTTCCCGGTGGCTTCGAAATATCCGTAGGCGACGAAACCGCGCGCGTGCACCACTCTTTCCGGAATGCGTTCTCGATCGAAATGGCTGATCTTTTCGAGGAACTGATAGTTCTCCAGCGTCGCGGGTCCGCGTGGGCCCACCGTCCGCTGATTCTGGTTGTCGTATACGGGATGGCCCTGGCGGTTGGTCAACACACGTCGGTCGTCTCTCCGGGCCGGGCCCTGCGACGAAACATCGGTCACGGTGTTCTCCCCTCGGATGCAGTTGATGGGCTTTCTCGTAATCGAGTTGTCGACCGTCCTGTGCGGCGGCGACATCCCTTTCACTATTACGTTCTTTCCGGGTTCCCGTCGGCCTTTCGCGAACAACAACCCGGATGCCCGACAACCGGCGCACCGTCTACACGATCAACTCGCGGTCTCCGCGTTCGGCAGTTGTTCCGGCGAGGCGGAGTCCGGATCGGTCCGCCGACCGAAGGCGAGCCAGAGCAGGAATCCGAATCCTGCTGTGACGTAGAGCGTGCCGAGCAGGTGCTGCCATGCGGCCCAGCCGAGTTCGAGATCGCCACCCGTGGGGAACAGGTGGTGCGGGCCGATCAGGAAGACGAGCGCGAGTCCGGCGGCGATCGCCGTGAGTCTCTGCGCATCGGGTGCGCACCACGCCCCGAGCGCGGGGGCGAGCAGTGTCGGCGCGACCCACACCCAGTGGTGCGACCACGACACCGGCGACGCCAGCAGCACGGCCGTCGCGTTCGCGAACAGGGCGAGCACGAGATCGCCCTGCTCGAGGGCACGGCGGATGGCCACCACCGCGACCAGCAGCATCACCGCGACGGCCAGCAGCCACAGCACGGAAGCCATGAGTTCGGGCGGCCCGAAGCGGGAGATCACGGCCTTGAAGGACTGGTTGGTGGCGAAGTACGCCGCGCCGATCCGGCCGGTGTCGGGCAGGGTGTCCAGCCAGTACTTCGCGGAGGTCGCGGGCATCACGGCGAACGCCAGGGCGGTGAAACCGAAGGTCGACGCGAGGATGGTGGCGCTGGTCCGCCGGTCGCGCCGCAGCAGGAACAGCAGCAGGAACGCGATGGGCGTGAGCTTGACGGCGGCGGCCAGTCCGATCAGCATTCCGCGCGGCCACTTCGGGGTCTTCACCAGGACGTCGAGGGCGACGAGCGCCATCAGGACGAGGTTGATCTGCCCGAA
>JAAZAD010000103.1 GCA_012514505.1 Rhodococcus sp. (in: high G+C Gram-positive bacteria)
CTCCGGACACGGCGACCGGAACGGTCATGAACTTCCGGCGGAGGAACTTGCGTGCCGCTTCGGCGAGATGTGCGGGATTGTCGTCGAGATTCGGGTCCACGCCGGCCATCTCGCGCAGAAATATCTCGCGGATCTCGGTGCGGTTCCGGTGGATGGCCGGCACCAGGATGTGCGACGGCTTGTCGTGTCCGAGCTGGACGATGAGCTCGGCGAGGTCGGTCTCGTAGGCGTGGATTCCCTCGTCCTCGAGGTGCTCGTTGAGGCCGATTTCCTGCGTGGCCATCGACTTGACCTTGATGACCTCGTCGGATCCGGTCTCGCGGACGAGCCGCGTCACGATGGCGTTGGCTTCGGCGGCGTCCGCGGCCCAGTGCACGACCCCGCCGCGCGCGATCACCGCAGCTTCGAGTTGCTCGAGCAACTCGGGAAGCCGGTTCAGTACATCGGTTTTCACAGCGGCACCGGCGTCGCGCAACTGTTCCCAGTCGGGGATCTCACCGGTGACGTTGAGTCTCTTGGCGCGGATGGTGTGTGTCGCTTTGCCGATGTTGCGCCGCAGCTGTCCGTTCGCGAGCTCGTGATGCGCCGCGGCCGGGAACGTCTCGGTTCCGCGCAGATTGCCGAATCCGCGCGGCGGTATCGACGGGAGTCCGAGTGAGGTGGATGTCATGCCGGCACCACCTTCGAGTCGGTAGCGCAGAGTATCTCGGCGAGATGGATGGTGCGGGTTCCCGTCTGCAATCGCGACATGCCACCACCGATGTGCATCAGGCAGGACGAATCGCTCGCGCTGCAGAATTCGGCACCCGTGGTCGAGACGTTGCGGATCTTGTCGGCCAGCATTGCGGTGGAGGTCTCCGCGTTCTTGAGCGCGAAAGTGCCCCCGAAGCCGCAGCACGAGTCGGCTTCGGGGAGTTCGACCAGGTCGATTCCCCGAACCGCGCGGAGAAGCTGCAACGGTTTATCTCCGACACGCAGCATCCGCAGTGAGTGACACGTGGGGTGGTAAGTCACGCGATGCGGGAAGTAGGCGCCGACGTCGGTGACGCCGAGGACATCGACGAGGAACTCCGACAGTTCGTACGTCTTGGCCTTGACCGTATTCACGCGACCGCACAGGCCCGCGCTGCCGTATCGCGACGCGACGATCTCATGCTGATGCCGTACCGATCCGACGCAGGAGCCGGACGGCGCGACCACGGCATCGATGGAAGGGTCGCCGAACGTACCGGCGTAGTTTTCGACCAGCGGCAGCGCATCGGGTTGGTAACCGGTGTTGACGTGCATCTGACCGCAGCAGGTCTGCGAGTCGGGGAACACGACCTCGTGCCCGAGCCTGGCCAGCAGAAGAGCGGTGGCTTTGACTGCATTCGGGAACAACGTGTCGCCCAGACACGTGGCGAACAGCGCGACTCGCATGGGAAACTCCGCATCGGCTCGTGTGGTCTGACCACACCTTAGCGGATGAACGTGGACGCCGTCACGGGGATTCCGAATCTTCACGATTTCGCCCCGGGGGCTCGATTGTGACACGCATCATGGTGTAGCTTCCCCTGTGGTCTGACCACGTGGTCCGAC
>JAAZAD010000104.1 GCA_012514505.1 Rhodococcus sp. (in: high G+C Gram-positive bacteria)
ATCATCGCCTCGGCGACGAGGAAGAAATAGGCGGGTCCGGAACCCGATACCGCGGTGACGGCGTCGATCTGCGATTCCTTGACGGTGACGACCTTTCCGACAGACCCGAGAACCCCACGCACCGTCTCGAGGTGGTCGGGTTTCACGTGTCGTCCCGGGGCGATCGCGCTGATCCCCTCCCCCACCAACATCGGGGTATTCGGCATCACCCGCACGACGGGGAAACCGGCGGGCAGCCTGGTCTCGTAGAACCCGGTGGGAATTCCCGCGACCAGCGACACGATCATCTGCTCACGTTCACCGTCGAGATCTGCCTTCGACACCTCGACCAGAGCCGAGTCCACGTCGGCGGGCTTGACGGCGATCACGATGACATCCGCACCTTCCGCAGCGTCTGCGGTGTCGGTGACACGCACCGAGTACGTGTCCGCCAGTTCTTCGGCGCGCCCCGGATGCTGTTCCGCAACGACCAAATCTCTGACGGCATGGTTCGCCTGCAGCAGTCCCGAAATCAGCGCTTCACCGATTCGGCCACCACCGATAACTGCAATTCTCGTCATGGTGGACAGCCTGCCACGGGCTCTCTCGCTCGGTCAGCGGGGGATCATGGCCAGCTGACGACTCTGCACCACGACGGCACCGGTGGAGTCGAGGACGGTGTGGTCTTCCTCGAACCAGGTGGCGCCCACAACGGTCGTGCGCGCCATGACACGAAGCCATCCTGGTGCGGGCATGCGACGCAAGAACGTCGTGAGCTGCACGGTCGGCGTCCAGCCGAACATCCCGCGGTTCATCGTCACGGGGACCGAGATGTCACCGGTCATGATCGCGAACAGCGCGGCCGTGTCGGGATCCTCCTCGTCGGCGGGGCGCGGACGCACCCACATCCGAACCTCGGGCTCACCCATTTCGCCGGTCAGGAACTGCGCGGACGTTCCGTCGACGCGCATGTCGCATCCCTTCGCCACGTTCACGATCTGCCCGATCGGGTGATCCGGAGTCACGGCGATCGCGTCGGCCGGCGGTTCGACGGGCATGGAAGCGGGCGACAAATCCTTGACGTAAACGGGCGCGTCCGCGTCCGGAACGCCGAGCGTCACCGAGGCACAGACCGCGACCCGCTCCCCCTGCGCAAGTTCGACGTCGATCAGCGAAACCTGTTTGCCGCTCTTGCGCACCCGCGTCGACAACGAGATGGGTCCGGGATCGGGCGCGGCGAGGTAGTTCGCACTCACGGCAAGGGGCTGAACACCAGGACTCGCCCCGTCACCGTCCCGGAAGGTGCGACGAGCGGCGGCGGCGCACAGCGCCATCATCGAGCCGCCGTGCACCTTCGGACCGATGGTCCACACGGGGTCGATGGATGCCTGGAACGAATTCTCGCCGTTTGCTGTGAGTGCATTCAAGTCATGGAAGGGGCCGGTGTTCACGGTGGATCCTGTCGATCGGGGTTTTCGGTTTTCAGGAGGAGAAGCTTGGCGGTGAGGTCCTGGTGCGCGAGGCGCCGAAGAGCGGCGATGATCGGCTCGTAAAGGATCGTTCCGAGCACTGCGTACTGCGCTTGGCCGGCTGCCGCACCGGTCGGCATCATGCGAATGTCGGTTTCCGCAATGCCGCGTATGTGCTCCCCATAGGCGGCGACACGTTCGTCGTCCATGGGGATTCCCGCTGCCTCCGCAGCCTCGAGCGCACGTTCGAGTTGAGCGACGGCAACGAAGCGGGGGTCGTAGATCTGTCCCAGTTGCTCGAGAACTCGACGGGCCCGCGGGTAGTCCTGGTGCTCACCGTCCTCGGCGTCGGAGACGTACGGCGGCAACTGTGCGATCACTTTTCCGAGGAGCTCGAATCGGGAATCGTCGGGCTTTTCGATCAGACGCAAGATCGTCCGTATCCGGGGAATCGCGAGGCCTGCGTTGGAGAGGGCCTTGATCAACGCGAGCCGATCGAGGTGCTCGTCTCCATACGTGGCCTGGGTGGCGCTGGTGGCCTCACCCGGCATCAGTAGACCCTCGCGGAGGTAGTACTTCACCGTTGCCAACGGGACGCCACTGCGCGCGACCAATTCGGAAACCCGCATGACACCTCCTCGAACCACTGCTCGATACCCATACTATCCAATGGGTATCGAGCACGTCATCCGTGGGCCGACTCGAGGTTCTCCCGCGCGAACGCAAGAGCCTGCGCCAGCATCGCCGAACGCTCCCGCCTGGTCCGTGCGTTCTGCGTGTTGATCTCGACAACCGCCTGGCCTGCAAAGCCCGAGTCCATCAGGTGACGGCACACCTCCACGCAGGGCTGACTTCCGTCGCCGGGCACGAGGTGTTCGTCCAACGACGCGCCGTTGCCGTCCGCAAGATGCAAATGCGTCAGGCCGCTACCCATCCGCTTCGCCAGCTTCATTGCATCCATTCCGGCGGTCGCCGTGTGCGAGAGGTCGAGCGTGTAGTGGTCGTGTCCGGAGTCGGTGGGGTCGTAGGACGGACTGAACGCGGACAGCGCGGGGCCCGGGCCACCTCGTCGGCGCAAACGCTCGGCAGAACGTTCCTTGCCCCCGAAGACCCCGTCGGCGCGCATCGGGAACATGTTCTCCACGGCCACGATCACATCGCTGCGCGATTCGAGGTCGGCGACCTGGTCTGCGAACCCGTCGGCGTAACGCCGCTGCCACCGGAACGGTGGATGTACCACGACGGTGGCCGCCCCGAGCGCTTCGGCTGTGCGTACCGAACGCTCCAATTTGGCGGTGGGGTCCGAACCCCACACTCGCTGCGAGATCAGCAGGCACGGTGCGTGAACCGCCTGGACCGGAACCGCGTACTTCCGTACGAGTGCGCGGACGGCCGCGATGTCCTGACTCACCGATTCGGCCCACACCATGAGCTCGACACCGTCGTAGCCCACCTCGGCTGCATAACGGAACGCCGCCTCGGTGTTCTCGGGATACACAGAGGCCGTCGACAAACCCACCAAAACCTTTGGTGGACGACTTGTACTCATGTGCCGGTCAACCTGACGCGAGCATGAAGGCGAGCGGACCCATCGTCACGATCATGCCCACGACCACTGCTATCACGAAACTGGTGATGTCGTCGGTTCTGCGCAGGATCCGGACCATTGCGACCAGTCCGACGATAACGAGGAGGGCGAGAATCAGCGCCACCCACGGCAGCGAATCCCACAGTTTCTCGAAGCCCTTGAACATCAGCGCACCCGCGATGACGGCAACGACACCTTGCCCGATCAGCACGGCCCATTCATGAACGGAGCTGGGCGAGTCAGGTTCCGAATCGTCCGATTCCGCATCATGTGGCCCGGAATCGTGCAGTTCCTGATCGTACGGTTCCTGATCGCTGCGGTCGCGCTCGACGCGGTCCGGTCCGGTATCGGACGCGCTGTCTTTCGCTGGGCTGCGTGTCTCGCGAACATCCTCGTCATCGACCTTATCGGTGCCGACAGTACGTGTTGCCGCGGCAGAACCGACCGCCGTCGTAGAGGGAGCCACCATCGGCTCGTCGTCTTCGTCGTACTCATCCGATTTCGTCCGGAACGCGGTCAGACGATCACGCAGCGACAGCTTGCTGCGGGCCGCCTCCGCCTTGGCTGCCGCCCGCGACGCTGCCCTACCCAGAGGAGACGCAGCCCGACGGCCGGAGGCGGAGGTGATCTCGGTCTTCTCCGCGTCGGTCTCGTCCGGTACCGGCGATGCCGCGCTCGGCACTTGCTCCGACGAACGTCCCCGGTGGATCAGATCACGGCCCGGCCCCGAGCCGGACAGAAGCGAAGGCTCGGGCTGTACGGGACGCTGGGCCGAACGCTCCGGCTGCGGTGAACGCTCAGCACCCGCCGAGCGCCCGGTATCACGTGCACGAAATTGGGGACGACTTGCAATGGGTTCATCATCGTCCTCGTCGTCGTACTGATCCGTACCCGACGTGGACGACCCTGACCAGGAAGGCGCTGACGCCGCCCTGGGAGACGCAGATGCGCCCTGACCGCGGAATTGCGGACGACTCGCAATGGGTTCGTCGTCATCCTCGTCGTCGTAATCATCGACGTACCGGTTCGCCCTCGACGTCGATGACGCTGATGGCGCGGACGCGGACCTCTCGGACGCCGATGCGGCGCGACCACGGTACTGCGGACGACTCGCAATGGGTTCGTCGTCATCCTCGTCGTCGTAATCATCGACGTATTGGTTCGCCCTCGACGTCGATGATGCCGACGTGGATGACGCGGACGCGGAAGGCGCTGACGCCGACGAACCGCCCAGGAACCCGCCCCACGTCTCGGTAGCAGGTGAACTCGCTTCCTCGCGCTTCGCGGGAGCCGGCGTGGGGGCAGGAACGGACCGATCCGCCGCCGGAATCGATGTGGGCGTCGCCGGCGCCGGTGTTTCGGCGGGTGCAGCGGGCGGCGTGACGGGTGCCGGCGGGGCGCTGGGTGCAGCAGCGGCTGTGGGTGCCGGTGGTTCTACGAGATTGCGATTCGAGGCCTCGTCCCGGATCACCGGGATCTCGCCCGTCAATTCGGCAACGGAGATTCCACCTTTGGCTCCACGGCGGCGACGCCCGCCGCGGGACTCCATCTGCCCACCATTCCGCTTGAGCAGTTCGGCGACAGAAATCTGCCCCGTGTCCTCGGGCTTGTCGGTCATCGGGCCCTCACCATCAATTCACCGCCCATTTCTGTATCGAGCTTGCGCAGAATCAGCCCTTCACGAAGTGCCCACGGGCACATTTCGAGTTCGTTCACCCCGAGAGCTCTCATGCTTGCTTCTGCCACCAGTGCCCCGGCCACGATCTGCTGTGATCGATCGGAGCTGACACCTTCCAATTCTGCACGGTCCGACGCGGTCATTCGCGATATGAACGCGATGAGTTGCCGAAGACCGCTGGCTGTGAGGGTGCGTTTCACGCGCGGACCTGCACCGGAAGGCGCGGCACCGGTGAGGCGAGCGAGCGAGCGGAACGTCTTGGAGGTGGCGACGGACCTGTCCCACTCCCCGGCGGCAAGAATCTCCTTCGCGGGTGCGGTCAGCTCCGCTTCGAGCCAATCACGGAGAACGGCAACACGACGCTTGCCCGGCGGATCGGCGTCGAGCCAATCCCTGGTGAGTCGACCTGCACCGAGCTGCAGCGAGAAGGCGACATCCGGGTCCTCGTCTCCGCCCGACGTCAGCTCGAGCGATCCACCACCGATGTCGAGATTCAGGATGCGGCCCGCACTCCATCCGTACCAGCGGCGCACCGCGAGGAACGTCAGACGCGCCTCGTCGACGCCGGACAGCACCTCGAGATTCACGCCCGTCTCGTTGCGCACGCGAGCGAGCACGTCTTCCGAGTTGTTGGCGTCACGAACAGCTGACGTCGCAAATGCCATGAGCTCACCGCAACCGGATTTCTCGGCGATTGCCGAGAAATCGCGCACGGTAGACACGAGTCGATCCGACCCGGACGAGGTGATGTCACCTGCGGCGTTCGTGTTCTCCGCGAGGCGCAGCGTTTCCTTCGTCGAGCTCATGGGTGTGGGGTGGCCGCCCCGGTGGGCGTCCACAACGAGTAGATGGACGGTGTTGCTTCCGACATCGAGTACCCCAAGTCGCACATGAACACGGTACTGGGTCTACCGTCGGGCCTTGTGACAGCAGGTAGAACAGACCGGTCTCACAAGATGACGCCCACCCCCGAAGTGCCCCTCGATTTCCCTCGAGAATGGGTGGAGTTTCTGGATCCGGCGAATCCCGAGCATCTGGTAGCTGCGGATATGACCTGGCTGTTGTCCCACTGGACCTGCGTATTCGGCACCCCGGCGTGTCAGGGCATCATCGGGGATCGCCCCGACGACGGCTGCTGCTCGCACGGCGCCTTCCTCTCGGACGAGGAAGACCTCGAGAAATTGAACGAGTCCGTGAAGCTGCTCACACCCGAGAAGTGGCAGTTCATGGAGAAGGGCCTGGGGAAGAAGGGCTACCTCGAGGAAGACGACCTCGAGGACGAGCCGGCCCTGCGAACCAGGCGCTACAAGGGAGCGTGCATCTTCCTCAACCGTCCGGGGTTCGAAGGCGGCGTGGGATGCGCTTTGCACTCGATGGCTCTCGACCGGGGAATCGAACCGCTCGAGGTGAAGCCGGATGTGTGCTGGCAGCTCCCGATCCGCCGCACCCAGGAGTGGGTGGATCGGCCGGACGGCGAACAGATTCTGCGAACCACCATCACCGAGTACGACAGGCGCGGTTGGGGTGAAGGCGGCGAAGACCTGGACTGGTACTGCTCCGGCTCACCGGACGCCCACGTCGGCAAGAAGCAGGTGTGGCAGTCGTATGCACCCGAACTGACCGAACTGCTCGGCAAACCGGCGTACGACGAACTGGCCAAGCTCTGCAAACGGCGCGCTGGTCTCGGACTGATCGCCGTGCACCCCGCGACCACCCAGGCACAGAGTCACTGACCCTGTGAGTGGTTGACGACCCCCTGGACTCGCTAACCACTCACAGGCGCCGTAGGCGCCTACCCTCGGACATATGTCTGCTCAACGCCATGCCCGACTTCATTTCTCGACGGAGACGAAGGCCGCAGAAACCCACACGAACCTGTCCGCCATCCGTACGGACGGGGCCGTCCTGTGGGTGGCCGGCGACGAGAGCACCACTATCGAACGGCTGACCCGCCAACCGGGTGGGCATGGGGTGACCTACGACGACGAGGTCTCCTTCCGCCTGTCCGATCTGGTGTCTTTACCGTCCGGTGAGGACAGCGAGGAAGCCGACCTCGAGGGGCTCGCACGGGATGGCCGTTACCTGTGGGCGGTCGGCTCCCACAGCCTCAAACGCTCCCGCGTCAAGGACCGCCACGACGGTGAGAAGGCGTTCTCACGGCTGGGCACGGTGAAGTCCGAAGCCAATCGCCACATCCTGGTCCGCATTCCGGTCGTGGACGTGGACGGCATGCCCACGCTCGCCCGCGAGACCGAAATCGACGGGAACGTCGAATATGCGGCGATGCTGGGTGGGCACTCCGACAGCCTCAACGATCTGCTGAAACGTGATCCCCATGTCGGACCGTTCCTGTCGATTCCCAGCAAGGACAACGGGTTCGACGTGGAGGGCATCGCCGCGTTCGGCGACCGTGTCTTCGTCGGACTGCGTGGCCCGGTTCTGCGCGGCTGGGCCATCGTCATCGAATTGCGGTTGACTCCGACACGGAAGAATCCCCGCCGTCTCAAGGCCAGGCGTCTGGAAAACGGGGCACGCTATCGCAAGCACATGTTCGATCTCGGTGGTCTGGGTGTGCGCGACCTGTGCACCCAGGGCGACGACATTCTGGTGCTCGCCGGGCCGACCATGGACCTGGACGGGCCGGTGACGGTCTTCCGGTGGCACGGCGCGGCGGCAGCAGACGAGCAGCTCGTCGTCCGGGGCGATCGCCTCACCCCCGAACTCGAGCTTCCCTACGGGAAGGGTGATGACCACGCCGAAGGCATCGCTCTCCTGGGAACTACAGAAGAACCCGAACTGCTCGTCGTCTACGACAGCCCTGGCGAGCACCGCAAGAACCCCAAGCTGGGGATGCTCGCGGACCGCTTCACGCTCTGACGCGACAGCGTCTATGTGGCTCTGACGCGACAGCGTCTACGTGTCGCTGACGCCCTTTTCTGTCGTCGGTGCACCCGGAACCTCCAAGCGCACCACCCGTTCCAACGCACGAAGGTCTGCCTCGATACGCCGGAACACCTGGTAGATGACGACGAACGCAACGATCCCGACCACGCACAGCACCCGAACTCCGACGACGGTGGCTTCACCACCGAAGCTCAGCGCCGCAATACCGATGAGCGGTACCGCAGCAGCCAGCGCCAGGTACCGCGTCAGGGTGCGGGACAGGGATCGAATCCGGCGCCCGTCCTCGCCGCGTAGTTCGCCGCGCGAGAGCACGATCGGAAACAGGCATCGCACCGAATAGAACGTGAGGATGAAGTAGGGGTATGCGAGGGCGACCGCCCCGCACACCGCCAGTGACGCGGTGAGCAACGGGAAGGTTCCGCCGGGCACACCGCCGGCAATGAGGTGCAACGCAATCGGATAGACGACCGCGGCGACGAGCCACAGGCAGAAGCTGACGGTGACGGCGCGGTTACCGATCCCGAGCACTGCGCCACGGGCCTTCTGCAACACTGCGGCGTCGTAGGTTCGCCCCTGCTGCAACCCGCGCGGAACCGTGACCGCGTACCGACACCAATACAGGATCAGGGCGGATCCCACCGCGAACGCGATGACCCCGACCAGGAGATGCACCTGCTCGAGATGTTCCTGCACAGGCTCGTCCAGTTTCGAGATGATCAAGATCTTGTTGACGCGGTAGTTGTACCAGGAGGCCACCAGGTTCGGTATGCCGATCGCCAGGGCCACGATCGGCACGGACCACCGCCACATCTTCGACCGCCAACTGCCCGGCTTCGGATACACCAACTCGCGTGCCCGCGGGTCCAGGCACAGGGCGAACTGTCGGGCCAGCTTGCGTCCGTCCGACCATCGGTTCGCACGGTCGGGCGCGAGCGATTTGACCAGGATGCGGCGCAGCGCGGCGGGACAATCCGGCAATGTGTGCGCGGAATCGACGCCCAGACGGCGGGATTCGAGCAACGCCCCCGGTGTGGGAGGTGATCCGTCGGCGGTGGCCGGGTCGTCGAACGGGCGCCCGCCGGTCAGCAACTCCCACAGCATCACGCCGAGCGAGTAGATGTCGCTGCGCGTATCCAGGTCACCAGCGGTTCTCGACGAGGCCGTATCGACCGCCTCGAGTTGTTCGGGCGACATGTACGCCACCGAACCGCCCAGAAAACCCGCTCCTGCGCGGACCGTGTCGCTGGAACTGACGTTGAAGTCGGCGAGTTTGGGGGTGCCATCGGCGGCGAGGAGCACATTCGCGGGCTTGATGTCTCGATGCAGCACGCCGTGATCGCTCGCATACTGCAATGCCTCGGCAAGCCGCAGTCCGATCCAGGCGACAGTTTCGGGCCAGGACAGCGCAGCGATCTCCTCGCGCTGCGCCGCGTCGGTCGCGACCATGATCTTGCCGTCGGCCAGGGCCTGATCGATTGCGTCGAGCAGCAGCCGTCCGGACCTGTTCGCGGGGGCTGTGCCGCGCACGCGGCGCACCACATCGAGCAGAGTGCCCCCCGGCACGTACTCCATGAAGAGGACCCGCATGTGCCGGTCTTCCAGTATTCGCTGGTCGAAGACCCGAACGATGTAGGGGTGGTCGAGCTGGGCGAGGGTTTGCGGCTCGTTCCCCACGTCACGGGACACCTTCAGCGCCACCCACCGCTGCATCGACCGCTGCCGTGCCAGAAACACGCGGGCGAACGCGCCGCGCCCGATTTCGTCGACGAGGTCGAAGTCGTCGAGTCGTTGCCCCGCTCCCAGCTCTGCGGCGGCGGCGAGATCGGTGAGCGTGCCGTCGGAGATGCGCCTGTCCTGCTCGAGCAGGGCTTCGAACCGGGCGGCCTGCTCCGGAAACTCCGCCATGTAGTCGCCCGGGTCGACTTGCTCCCCACTTGCCCGTCGTACCCGGTACTCCTCGTAGACCAGTTCCGCGGGCAGCGACTCTGCCAGCAGTTCCGGGAACTCACGGCAGTAGTCGGCAATCCGCTTCGGCTGCCGCGAATGCAGCCAGCGGTAATCGAGGTCCACCTTGATCAATTCGACGAGAGCGGCCCGCCGTATTGCGTCGGTGTCCGGCAGGTAGTTGGCAAGCTCCGACGGCGAGCCGGTGGATTCCCAGTGTGCGAGCAGTCGGTCGGTCCCACTGTCGACCACGAATTCCGGGGCCGACCCGCCCGTGCGGTCGGTGGTGACGCCGAGTTCCGTGGGCGGCCCACCGGCGACCGTGGCATCAGGGGGTGGACGATTGCTCATGGCGTTCGCTTCGAAGGGGACTGTGCGGTGGGCTGGCGTGCCCTTTCCAGCGTATTCCCGTCGTGCGGCCGCCCGATACCGGATGAACCACACCGCTCGGCAACCACGAAAGGCTAGGATCGGTGGATGGGCAAGTCGATGTCGACCCCCGCCAAGCTCACTACCGCGCTCGCGGCGGGCCTGCTGATGTTCGGCGCCGCAGCCTGTTCGTCTTCGGACGATTCTGCGACACCGACAACCACCGCAGCGGTGGATACCGAAACGCCGAGCCCCGACACCGAGGCATCCGGTACGAGCACCCCACTGCCACCGGGAGCCGCGGCAGGTGCGGCGCCGACAGTTCAGCTCGACGACCGGCCGATCGATGCCTCCTTCGAACCCGCACGGTGCGAATGGGGCACGGACGACGGCCGCCCCCAGCTCGAGTTCCGCGCCGGTAGCGACGCCACCGGCGGCGACCTCGACGTGGAACTCGTGACGACCGATCCGCCGATACTCGACGACTTCACCCTGGAAGCCGACGGCACGGAATGGGAAGCCACGAGCGAGAACCGCCGCGACGCACAGATCACCGTCGACGGCGACAACTACCGCATCATCTCGCAGGTCACCGAAGACGACGGCACCCGCACCGCAAAGCTCGAAGCCCACTTCACCTGCGCAGGACGATAGGCGACTGCGGTGGGTGACAACGTGGAGGATCGGAGCAGAGCCGAACTACTCGAGCAGGTGCTCGACGAGGAGTTGTTGCGTTACGCGGACGCACTGGAGCGGCTCGGCCAGTGACCACCCGATCGTGCCCGAGTGCACCGCGTCTGCGGCTCACGGCCTGATCTCGTAGACCTGATTGAACGGTGTTTCGGCCACCCTGTCGAACCGGGTGAATCCACCTTGTGTGACCACATCCCGGATTCGGGCGGGGCCCGCTTGAGCGCCGAGCGCCAGCCCGACCTCCTGCGACAGCGAGCCGGGGGTGCAGAGCAACGTCGAAAACCCGTAATAGGCCCGACCGACCGGGTTCAGGTTGTCCTGGACGTGGTCACCTGCCATCGGCTCGACGACCATCCACGTGCCGTCGTCGGCGATGGCGCTGCGGACATGCTCGGCAGCACCCACCGGGTCACCCATGTCGTGCAAGGCGTCGAACGTGGTGACCAGGTCGTAGCCGTTCCCGTCGAAGGAGTCGGCAGGTGCCACCTCGAACCGCACCCGATCACCGAGGCCGGCGGCCTGCGCTCGCGTGCGGGCCTCGTCGATCGAACCTGCGTGATAATCGAAGCCGGTGAACGACGCTGCCGGGTACGCCTGGGCCATGATGATCGTCGAAGCTCCGTAGCCGCACCCGATATCGGCCACACGGGTACCCGCCGTCTCGAGCTTGGCGACGACACCGTCGAGCGCCGGTAGCCACTCGGAGACCAGGTGAGCGTTGTAGCCGGGCCGGAAGAACCGCTCACAGCCCTCGTGAACATCGTGGGTGTGCTGATCCCAGCCGAACCCTGCACCGCGCCGCACCTGGTCGACGACTCGACTGGAGTCCCGCATGGTTCCCAGCGCCAGCTGGAAGAAGCCGGGCAGATACGCCGGGCTGGACTCGTCGGTGAACGCAACTGCCTGCTCGGGAGGAAGTGTGTATTCACCGGACGTCTCGTCGTAGGTGACCGTTTCGCCGGCGGCCTGGGCATTGAGCCATTCGCGTGCATACGGTTCGGAGGTACCGGTGTCATCGGCGAGTCGTCTGGGTGTGGTGGGCCCGGAGGCCGCCATGGCTCGGTAATAGCCGAGCTGGTCACCCATCACGACCAGGGCCGTGTTCAGTGTTGCCCCGACTTCTTCGACCGAGCGGAATACGAACGCCATCAACTTGTCGACATCGACGTCGGCGCTCTGTTGGGCCTCGGTGGTCTGTTTCAGTTCGGTCATCCGAACCATCCCCTTTTGCATGTCGCGGATGATCCCGGGGTGGGACCACATACGACGCTAGGCCCGATACACCCATCGAACATGGGGCGATGACCCCATCTTTCGGGCCGAACCAGCCGCTGCATGCCACCACGTCAGACAGGTTCGCCCAGCGCACCACGCATCAGCCCGTGCTTCGACGCAAACAAGCTGGCCAGCGCCCGGTTCGAGACGCCGATCTTCGTGTAGATGTGCTCGACGTGGTTGCCCACGGTCTTGCGGGAAATCGTCAACTCGTCAGCGATCTGCCTGTTCGACAAGCCCCGGGCCAGCAAGCGGAGCACCTGCACTTCTCGTGCGGTAAGCCCCGCCGGCCAGGTCATCCGGGGACTGCCCCGGTGCCCGGCAGCGCAGAGCACCGCGTCCACCGCATCGCCGTCGAACCGGCCCGCGCGGACCTCCTCACGCAGCCTCGCGACCACCTGCTCCACGGTTCCCGCGCGGCGATGTGGGCGTGGCTCTAGCCATGCTCGGTAGGTATCGGCGACGGCCAGAACCCTGCCACCCGGTGTCACCGCATCCCCGACCAACCCCCGTGGATAGCCGGTGCCGTCGAGACGCTCGTGATGCTGCACTGCGACCGCACCCAACGGGGCCAGTGCACGGGAGAAGGTCAGCATCCGTTCGGTCAGGTACGGGTGCATCCGGATGCGCTCGACCTCTGCTGCGGTGAGGACCCCCGGCTTGTCCCAGATCGAATTGGGGACACCGAGTCGGCCGAGATCATGGACCAGCCCGGCCATTCGGATCGTCTGCGACTGGGCCGCCGGCAGACCGTAGTGACGGGCCGCAGCCCCAGCCAGGTCGGCGACGGCTCGCGAATGACCGATCGTGTACGGCGACTTGAGGTCGACGAAGTCGGCGATGGCCTCCAGCGCAGCGACGAATTCGTCGTCCGAAAGCCAAATCCCGCATCCGGGTTCCGCCGCGATGACCGCGTCCCAACTACACGAGGCCACGAGGCCGTCGAACATTCGTGGGGCCTCGCTGCAGAAGAGGTCGACCAAAGCCGGTGCGAATTGGGTGCCGCTGCGCTGACGAGCCACCCCCAACGCGGATTCGATTCCGCCCACCCGGTGAAAGACCTCCACCACGTCGGCGAGGTTGACCAGCTGTGAGGTGGTCAAGAGATCAGCGCCCTTGACGCCGTTGGGTACCCCTCTACCGTCCCAACGTTCGAAGGTCTGCCCGACGCTCTCGCATACCGACGCGGCCAAGCCGAGCCGCGCGGCCAGGTCGGCGGTCGCGCGGTAGTGATTCCCGATCATGTCCTCGGCTGCGCGCCTGCCCTCACCACGGGCGAAGTCGAGACGAACGCCGACCCGATCGCGCCCCGGCATCCCCGCACCGAGGTGCCCGAGAACGAACCTCGCCTGAGCTGTCGGTCCGGTGAAATCGACCTTCCGGAAGTCGGACTTGAACGCCAGGTCGTCACCGAACCACTTGGCTTGCTCGTACGCGTCGACGTGGCAACCGACCCAAACGATCAGCGAGGTGTAGTAGACGACCAGCTGATCCGACTCGCCCAGCCTCAACCGCTTCGCGAGGTGCAGAGCAATCAGGGATTGCCGCAGCACATGCTCCATCGGCTGACCCATCCCCAGGTCAGCTCCCAGAGACAGCGCGCCCAACAACTCGGCGAGCCGGACGCCGCGTGTGGACGTTTCGGGGGCCACCCTCCTCAGATTACGCGCCGCCCCGGGCCTCGGGAGCGCGCGAGGCTCGCACGTGATACACCGATGCGGGCGGCACATGTGATCCTCCGACTACCCTGGTCGGCATGTTCTCGCCCGCCGACCGCGATCACACCACGTCGACGATCGTTCGCACCGTCGGTCGGGTCACGTACGACAGAGGCGCCCGCTACGCGCGCCGGGGCGCGGTACTCGGTTTGGACTGGTTCCCGGACGAGCGGACCTTGGTCGGCGTGGTCGACGGCACGGACCTGTATCAAACCGAGGTCAGGTTCAAACCCGGTACCGACCGGCTCGAGTTTGCGCTCGGACAATGCAGTTGCCCGGTCCGGATGAATTGCAAGCACACGGTGGCCTTGACGGTCGCGCTGCTCGATCAGCCGGAGGTCCCGTCCGCGACCGCGCCACCGTCGTGGGAAGAACTGCTCGGTGCGGCGCTCGGCGGAGGCACCCGCCGCAGTGGCAATACCCCACTGGCCGTGCAGCTTTCCCTCACTCGTGGCCCGCGTTCGATGTACCTGGGGCTGGGTGCGCGGCTGGTGCGTCGCAGCAAGTCGATCTGGGTGAACGCGAACATGAACTGGACGAGTCTGGCGCAGATGCCCGACGTGAACCCCCGACATCGCGACCTTCTCACCGAGTTGTACGCGCTCTACCAGGCAAGCCGGCGCACGCAACCGTACGGCGCAGAAAAGGACATCGATCTCGGCACCCTCGCCAATCCGCGTTTGTGGGCTTGGCTCGACGAGGCCGCCGACGCCGGCATCGATCTCGTGTACCCGTGGAAAGACAGCAGAGTCGTCCGCCACACGGGCACTGCCGAACTGTGCGTGGACATCGACGACACCGGAAACGGATTGGACGTCACCCCCACAGTGCAGACCGACGACTCCGATATGCCGGTCGTCGTGCTCGGGTTCATCGGGCCGGACGCCCACGGAGTCATCTACGGACGTCCAAGCGAAGTGACAGGCCCCATGACTGGTTGGCCGTTCCGGATCGCCCGCCTGACCGGCTCCGCACCGGCCGCCATGCAGGAACTCATCGTCAACAACGGGTCGATCACCGTCCCCGCGGACGAGGCCGATCGCTTCGCAGCGGCGTACTACCCGCGCCTGCGGCGGGCTGCCACCGTCCGGTCGGTGGCCGATTCGTTCACTGCGCCGGCGATCACCGGTCCTGATCTGCTGCTCGACGTCACGTACCTGCCTGGTCACCGAACGGAGCTGCACTGGCGGTTTCGGTACGCCGTCGGCGAGACAGTGCACGAGGTCGACGTGGTTCCCGCCGCAGACCAGCCTTTCCGGGATACCGACGCCGAACGATCGGCGCTCGCCGGGTTGGACGTGCCGCTCGAGAAGTACGGTCTGCTCGAATCGGACGGCTCCCTGCTACCGCGCGTCACCCTCGAGGGCCTGGACACCGCGCATCTGACCACCGAGCTGATTCCCCTGCTGCGCGAGCGGGACGACGTCGAGGTGCGGGTGGAAGGCTCCCCCGCCGACTACCGCGATGCCGGTGACACCCTGCAGATCGGGGTGGGCACCGACGCCACGGAGGACGGCGACTGGTTCGACCTGTCGGTCACCATCGGAGTCGAGGACCGCCCCGTACCATTCCGGGACGTGTTCGCCGCCCTGAACACCGGCGACTCACACCTACTGCTCGAAGACGGCGCATACCTTTCCCTGGACAAACCGGAGCTCCAGCAGTTGCGAGACCTCATCACCGAGGCCCGCGGATTGCACGAACAGGACCCGGACCATCTGCGGCTGAGCCGGTTTCAGGTGTCCCTGTGGGAGGAGCTGGCCGCACTCGGTGTCGTCGAGCGTCAGGCCGAGCAGTGGCGCAAGCAGGTGCAGGGACTGTTGGACGTGGCCACCTCGTCGAGTGTGGAGGTACCAACGTCGTTACAGGCGACGTTGCGGCCGTACCAGTTGGATGGATTCCGCTGGCTGAACTTCCTGTGGTCCAACCGTCTCGGCGGCATCCTCGCCGACGACATGGGCCTCGGTAAGACCGTACAGTCCCTTGCTCTCATCTGCCAGGCGCGGGAACAGAATCCGTCCGACCCACCGGTGCTGATCGTGGCTCCGACGTCGGTGGTCGCGAACTGGGCATCTGAAGCAGCGCGGTTCGCCCCACACCTGAGCGTGGCCATGGTGACGAAGACCGCGGCGAAACGTCATGCACCGCTGTCGAAGTCGATCGAGGGCGCAGATGTGGTGGTCACGTCGTACACCCTCGCCCGCCTCGACGACGAGGAGTACATGGCGATACCGTGGTCGATGCTGCTGCTCGACGAGGCGCAGTTCGTCAAGAACCACCGGTCGAAGGCCTACCAGTGCATGCGCCGGATCGAGGCACCGACGAAGATCGCGATCACCGGTACCCCGATGGAGAACAATCTGATGGAGCTGTGGTCACTGCTGTCGATCACCGCACCCGGCCTGTTCCCCAATCCCACCAAGTTTCAGGATTTCTACCGCAAGCCCATCGAGAACGGCGGTGACAGTGAGCTTCTCGGTCAGCTGCGACGCCGAATCCGGCCACTGATGCTGCGGCGCACCAAGGAACAGGTCGCCACCGACCTCCCCGCAAAGCAGGAGCAGGTGCTCGAGGTGGAGCTGACTCCCCGGCACCGCAAGATCTACGACACCCACCTGCAACGGGAGCGGCAGAAGATCCTCGGGATGGTCGAGGACATCGATGCCAACAGGTTCAGCATCCTGCAGTCTCTGACCGTGCTGCGCCGACTCAGCTTGGACGCGTCACTGATCGACGACAAGCACGCAGCGGTCGGGTCGGCGAAGATCGACGCCTTGCTCGAGCAGTTGGAGGACGTCATCGAGGGCGGGCACCGCGCATTGGTGTTCAGCCAGTTCACCGGCTTCCTCGACCGGGTGCGTACGCGTCTGGACGCCGAGGGTGTCGCGTACACGTACCTGGACGGCAGTACCCGAGATCGCGCGAAAGTGTTGGACGAGTGGAAGACCGGCGAAGCTCCGGTCTTCCTGATCAGCCTCAAGGCGGGTGGATTCGGCCTGAACCTGACCGAGGCCGACTACTGCTTCCTCCTCGACCCGTGGTGGAACCCGGCCTCCGAGGCGCAGGCCGTCGACCGCACTCACCGCATCGGTCAGACCCGAAACGTGATGGTGTACCGATTGATCGCCAAGGACACCATCGAGGAGAAGGTGATGGCCTTGCAGGCCCGCAAGTCGGAACTCTTCGCATCCGTCGTCGACGAGGGCGGTGCATTCAACGCAACCCTGTCCGCCGAGGACATCCAAGCCCTCTTCACCTAACCCCCTGTGAGTGGTTGACGAGTCCAGAGGCTCGTTAACCACTCACAGGCGCGAAGCGCCTGTGAGGTCCGCACCATCGAGGACTGCGGTGACGATGTTCGCCCCGGTCAAGTCGGCTTTACCCAGATAAGCACCTGCCAGGATGGCGCCTGCCAGGTTGGCGTCGGCGAGGTATGCGCCGGTCATGTACGCACCGGAAACGTCCGCTCCGGAAAGATCAGCGCCCGCGAGGAAGGTCCACGTCAGATATGCCATCGTCAGGTCGGCATCTCGCAGACAGGCACGCGTGAGGAACGCGCCCGTGAAGTTGGCGTCATGCGCGACTGCGCCGGTGAGGTTTGACCGCGCCAGATCGGCGCCGACCAATTCGGCGGACGTCAGATCAGCCCCAATGAGGGCGGCATCCGTGAGGCTCGCTCCCGACAGGTCTGCGCCCGTGAGATCGACGCCGGACAGGTCCACGCCCGACAGTTTCGCCCCCGCGAGGTCGGCGTCGACGAGACGGACCGGTGTCGAATCACCCCGAGCGCGAAGATCATTCCAGGCTGGGACATCAGCGTGAAGCAGGTCGATCAGATGCACGGACTCCGTCGTTGTCATCGAGCCTCCGAATGGCAGTTGGGCATGCAGTTGACAGCGTCAACGTAACAGCGACTTGTTGACACCGTCAACCTCACTTATCCTGCTTGAATGCCAGACCAAACCCAGGACACCCGCCGCGCTCTGATCTCCGCGGCTAGTGACCTGCTGGCGCAGGGAGGACCGGCGCACGTCACGCTCCGGGCAGTCGGTACAGCTGCAAATGTGTCGCGAACTGCGCCGTACCGTCATTTCCAAGACAAGGACGACCTGCTGAGCACGGTTGCCGCTGAAAAACTGAGCCTGCTGAAGTCGGAGATGCAACGGGCAATCGCGGAGCCGTCGACGACGTCCACACCGCTGTATCGCGCCTGTCTGGCGTATGTCCGGGTCGCCTGGGCCTACCCGAACCATTACCGGCTCGAGTTCGGTGGGGACTTCACGTACACGCCGAGCCAAGCACTGGAAGAGACCGCCACCGACTTCTCCGCGTACTTCCACGAACTCGTCGTCGAGGCACAACAGAGCAAGAACCTGATCGCAGACGACCCCCGAGACGTCGGCCCGCTTCTCTGGGTCCTCCTACACGGACTTGCCATGTCCAACCACCTGGTCACCGACCAGGGGTGCGAGTCCGAAGCGGGCTACGACGTGGGCGACCTGCCGCGCATTCTCGACCTTGCCCTACGAAGCCTGGCGCCACACTGACGGGCTTCGCCCCTGTGCGTGGCCGACGAGTCCAACGACTCGCTAACCGCTCACAGGACCAGGTGGGAGGTATCGCGAATGCGCCATGCCGACGGGTGGAGCGCACCTGCGCGCCGAGTCGGGACTGAAGCTTCCCGACTGTTGCGCGCTCGATACCGCGCTCAGCACCAGATCAACCCTGGCAACCTTCGATTCCGCACTTGCCGAGGCCGCCCGTCAGCACGAACTCGACCTCGCTCCGTATGTCGGGGCAGGACGCCCGTCTTCTGGTTTCGGTTCTCCGCATGTGACTGTGGCTCGCATGCTCGTCGGCCTCGCTGCGCTTACCGCGCTACCGTTGACCCACCCAAGTGAGCAAGAGCAGCGACCAGCCGGTACCCGGCGCGGCGCAGGACAGAGGATTCATGACCGACAACGACGCCGCCACCGACCAGCCGCTGCAGATCGACGGCGCGCTCGCCGTGGCGACTCAGGAGCGCACCGAGCTGCACGATCTCTGCGTCAAGGCGCTTGCCGAGCTCCTGGGTAGTGCGCCCGCTACCGACGAGGACGGCGACATCGCAGTTCCCGTCCACGGCTTCGGCGTGTACGTGACGGTCGCCGACGACGGCCCTCAGCTGCATGTGTGGTCGTCCATCCTCACCGGGCTCGGCGACCGAACCCGAGCCGCGCAGCGCCTCGCCGACCTGGCGCCGGAGTGGCCGCGGCTGCGCTTCACGTTCAGCGACGATCGTCTTCTCGTGTCAACGATTCTCGACGCGGACCCGTTCGCCCCGCAGCACCTGGTCAACCTGGTCGACGAGATCCACGAGTTCACCCATGAGCTCGACGACGATTTCGCGCAGAGTTTCGGCGGCACCCTCGACTGCGATGAGGACGACAGTTATGCCGGCGGATGCGGAGGCTGCGGCGACGACTGCGCGTGCGGTGCTGCACCCGTCGACGGCGAACTCGGCATCACCGCGGTCACCACGTAGCGGTCACATTCCAGGCGTCAAGCACGTCGATACCGGTTCGCATCCCGAACCGGTACCATTGCGGGTATGAGCACTCAGATTGCGGTCCGGCTCCCGGACGAGATCGTCGACTTCATCGACGAGGAGGTCGGCCACGATCGCGCACGCAGCCGGGCCGCCGTGGTGCTGCGTGCCCTCGAACGCGAACGGCGACGCCTACTCGCCGAACGTGACGCCGCCATCCTGGCCACCACTGCATCCGAGTCCGACGACATGGACGCGCTCGCCAAGCACGTCAGCACTCTGCCGTCGGATCTCGACTGATGCGTCCGATCCACATCGCACACCTCGACAAACACCGACCCGTCCTGATCCTCACCCGTGAACTCGTCCGCCCCCACATGAACAGGGTGACCGTCGCTCCCATCACGGGAACGATTCAGGGACTTTCCACCGAGTTGCCTGTCGGCCCGGCCAACGGACTCGACAAACCGTGTGTCGTGAGCTGCGACAACATCGTCACCATCCCGGCAGACGCCTTGGGCCGCCACGTCGGCTACCTACTGACGGCTCAGGAACCGGACCTCACCACAGCCATCCGCAACGCATTCGACCTCGACGAGTGAGAAGTCCTGTGCGTGGCCAACGAGTCCAGGGACTCGTTAACCACTCACAGGGGGCGGAGCCCCCTTAAGCTTCGAGTTTGTAGCCCAATCCGCGGACGGTGACGAGGCGGTCCGGCTTGGCCGGGTCGGACTCGATCTTCGAACGCAGACGCTTGACGTGCACGTCGAGGGTTTTCGTGTCGCCGACGTAGTCGGCGCCCCATACGCGGTCGATGAGCTGACCTCGGGTGAGCACACGTCCCGAGTTGCGGAGCAGGTACTCGAGCAGGTCGAATTCCTTGAGCGGCAGGGTGATCGTTTCCCCACCCACCTGCACCACGTGGCGTTCGACGTCCATCCGAACGGGCCCCGCCTCCAGGATGCCGTCGCCCTCGACTCCGTCGAGTTCGGTGTCGACGCCGCGCCGCAGCACGGCACGAATGCGTGCGATCAGTTCGCGCGCCGAATACGGCTTGGTGACGTAGTCGTCCGCACCGAGTTCGAGACCGACGACCTTGTCGATCTCACTGTCCCTGGCGGTCACCATGATCACCGGTACCCCGGAGCGGCTGCGCAACTGCTTGCACACGTCCGTTCCGCTCATGCCGGGGAGCATGAGGTCGAGCAGGACGATGCCTGCGCCGGCCCGGTCGAACTCGGCCAGTGCGGACGGCCCGTCGCCGACGATGGTCGCTTCGAAGCCTTCCTTGCGCAGCAGAAACGCCAGCGGGTCGGCCAACGATTCTTCGTCCTCCACGATCAGCACACTTGTCATCGTTTGGCCTCCATGCCAGTTTCTCGCTTCCCGATGGCGCGAACACCGTGAGTGTCGGTGTCCGGTTTCTCGACGTGTGCGGGAATCCGCAACGTGAACGTCGAACCCGTTCCGGGCTTACTCCACAGATCGATGGATCCGTTGTGGTTTGCCGCGACGTGTTTGACGATCGCGAGTCCGAGACCGGTGCCTCCGGTGGCTCGCGCTCGTGCTTTGTCGACGCGGAAGAATCGTTCGAACACCCGCTCTTGGTCTGCTTTCGCGATCCCCTCGCCGCGGTCGGTGACGGCGATCGCCACGTCACCGTCCCGCAAGGATCGGCTGATCGTGACCGGCGTGCCTTTCGGCGAGTACGCGATGGCGTTCTGGATCAGGTTGGACAGTGCGGTGACGAGGAGCGTCCGATCGCCGAGCACCTGGTGCTCACTCGCATGGTCGGTGGTGATGGTGATGTCTGCTGCCTCGGCGCTCACCTTGCACCGTTTCAGCGCCTCGGCGACCACGTCGTCGACCTCGAGGACATCGAGGTCGGGCAGCTTCTCCGCACCCTGCAACCTCGACAGAGCGATCAGCTCGGTCACCATACGCCCGAGCCGGACGGACTCGCCTTGGAGGCGTTCACCGAAATGACGGACGGAGTCCGGGTCGTCTGCAGATTCGAGGAGCGCTTCGGCGAGCAGCCCCATCGCGCCGATGGGCGTCTTCAGTTCGTGGCTGACGTTGGCGACGAAGTCACGGCGGGTCGCCTCCATGCGGACCTGTTCGGAATCGTCGTCCGCGAAGAGGACCACGAAGTTGTGGTCTTCCTTGCTCAGCAACCGCGCGGTGACTCGAACAGCGATGTTGTCGCGACCGCGTTGTGGGGTTTTGCTGGTGAGGTCCAACTCTTCGGGGTGGCCGGTGTCGAGCACCCGCTGGGCGGCAGCCCAGGCGCGCTCCTCTATCTGCCTGCTGCGGACCAAACCCAGTTGCTCGGCGCGTGGGTTGGCGAGAACCACGTCGTGGTGCTGGTCCACAACGGCGATGCCACTCTCCGACGCGAGAATGATGAGGTCGAGGACCTGCGACATCGTGAGACCGGTCTGCGCCTTGCGACGCTCCTCGTACCGGGTGGTGATCATCGGGACGAGGACGCCGCCGACCAGGTAACCGGCGAACCCGACGGTGACAGCCAGCAGGACTGCCTGAACAACACTCACGCTTGAATCGTACGTAGACAAAACCCGTGGCCGACGCAGGGTTCGGCAATTTCCGTGCACGTCACACCCGCACAGCGCAGTGTTGGACGTGCGTTCACCTGCTGTTCGCCGAACTCACCCGGGCGCTCGGCCCGGGTGAGTTCGAGCAACTTACTTTCCGCCCTGGTTCGCGACCGCGGCGGCGCCGGCAGCCGCGGCTTCGGGGTCGAGGTACGTGCCGCCCGGGTTGAGGGGCCGCAGGTTCTCGTCCAGGTCGTAACGCAGCGGGATACCGGTGGGGATGTTGAGACCGGCGATCTCGTCGTCGGAAATACCGTCGAGGTGCTTGACCAGGGCACGCAGCGAGTTGCCGTGGGCGGCGACCAGCACCGTCTTACCGGCGAGCAGATCCTTGGAGATCGTCTCCTCCCAGTAAGGGATGAGGCGCTTCACGACATCGAGGAGGCATTCGGTGAGCGGAACCTCGTCGAGATTCGCGTACCGCGGTTCCGCATCCTGGCTGTATTCGGTGCCGGCCTCGATCGGGGGCGGCGGGGTGTCGTAGCTGCGACGCCACAGCATGAACTGGTCGTCGCCGTACTGCTCCTTGGTCTGCGCCTTGTTCTTACCCTGCAGGGCGCCGTAGTGACGCTCGTTGAGACGCCAGTCGCGGATGACCGGAATCCAGTGCCGGTCCGCGGCGTCGAGGGCGATGTTCGCGGTGCTGATCGCACGTCGCAGCAGCGAGGTGTAGAGGACGTCGGGCAGCAGGTCGTGTTCGACGAGCAGTTCGCCCGCCCGCTTGCCTTCTGCGACGCCCTTGTCCGTGAGGTGCACGTCCACCCAGCCGGTGAACAGGTTCAGCGCATTCCATTCGCTCTCGCCGTGACGGAGCAGCACAAGGGTTCCGGTACTCATGCCGTTCATCCTGGCACGAACCCCGGAAGCGGTGAGCGATCAGCCCTGTCAGTCTTCGATCAGATGCTCGAACGGCTTCAGATTGGCCAACGATTCACCCCGCGAAACGCGCCAGTCCCATTCACGTTTGATCGAGCTGGCGAAGCCCAGCTCGAGGAGGGTGTTGAAATCGCCGTCCGCGGCCTCGAGGATCTGCCCGAGCACTCGATCGAGTTCTTCCCCGGTCACCGAATGCTCCGACATCCGCCCGACCAGATAGATGTCGCCGATCTTGTCGATGGTGTACGCCACCCCGTACAGGCGCCGATTACGACGCAGCAGGTACTTGTAGACACCCTCGAAGTTCTCGTCCGCCTTTCGGCAGACGAACGCCTCGATGCGCAACCCATGATTGCCCAGAGTGAGCAGCACCGTGGTTTTCAGCTTGTTCTCACCGGGCAACTCGACCAGGAAATGCGACGAATCCTTCCGGGTGAACTCGATCTCGCGTTCACTCAGGGCAGCCTCGATCGTGGCTGCAACGTCACCGGTTGTCTCGCTCATGCCCGCACTCCTGAGGTTCTGCGCAGTTTCCACCGTCCGCGTCCACGACGCTGGGCGAATTCGCCACTCGGTGCACTGCCGTTGCTGTAGTTGGTACTGTCGTAATCGACGGCTGCCTTGCGGTAGCTCTCGAGCAGGCCGTCCGCCGTGTGCTCCCACGAGAAATCCGCGGCGTGCAGGGGCGCCCGTTCGGCCATCTGTGCCAGCCGGCTCGGATTCTCCACGAGCGAACCCAGCGCCGACGCCCAGTCGTCGGTCCGGTGACCGTCGACCAAGAGGCCCGTCTCGTCGTCGCGGACGGCCACCCCGAGTCCTCCCACGTTCGCCGCCAGCACCGGGGTCCCGCAGGCTTGCGCCTCGATGGCCACCAGCCCGAACGACTCCGAATAGCTCGGCACGGCGACGAGGTCTGACGCCCGATACACGTCCACCAGTTGCTCGGGGGCCTGCGGTGGAAGGAAGGTCACCCGAGACGCGATCCCGAGTGTGGAAGCGAGTTCGATCAGCGATTCCGGACGGGCCAGCCCGGTCCCCGACGGGCCGCCGACGACGAGGATCCGCAACGGCAACCCCGGGTCGCGGGACAGCAGTTCCGCGGCGCCGCGCAACAACACGTCGGGCGCCTTGAGCGGCTGAATGCGGCCGACGAACGTCACCACGGTCTCCCGTGGGTCCAGCCCGAACTTCGCGCGTGCCGCGGCACGATCGCCGGGCCGATAACGGGAGAGATCGGCACCGGGCGCGACGACGTCCACACGGCGTGAATCGGCCCCGTACAGCCGAACGAGATGGTCGGCTTCGTCGGCGGTGTTGGCGACGAGCCGGTCCGACTCCTCGACCACCTGCTGCTCGCCGATCCGACGTGCCGCCGGTTCCGGGGTGTCCCCTTCCGCCAGCGACAGGTTCTTCACTGCGGCCAGAGTGTGCGCGGTGTGCACGAGCGGCACCCGCCAGCGGTCACGCGCCAGCCAACCGACCTGCCCCGAAAGCCAGTAATGCGAGTGGACGAGGTCGTAATAGCCGGGTTCGTGACGCGCCTCCTCACGGAGCACGCCGGCTACGAAGGCGCACAACTGTGTGGGCAGGTCCTGCTTGTCGAGCCCCTCGAACGGACCCGCGACCACATTGCGCACGAGCACGCCCGGCGCCGCCTGTTGAACGGGCGCATCCGACGAGGACGTCGCGCGGGTGAAGATCTCGACCTCGACGCCACGGCGGGCCATTTCTATCGCGCTCTGCAGCACGTAGACGTTCATTCCGCCCGCATCCCCTGTGCCCGGCTGAGCCAGGGGTGAGGTGTGGACCGAGAGAACGGCCACCCTCCGAGGGAGGACGGTGTGGGTGGGTGTCACGCCTCCATACTGCCCCTTCCGTTCGAGTCTCCTCTAACCGAGGTTGTCGACGAAGCCGCGAACGTCACGCAGGAACCTGTCGGGGTCCTCGACGAACGGGCCGTGGTTCGCGCCGTCCCAGAACGAGGCCTGTGCTTTCGGGATCAACTCGGCGGCGTGCCGACCCGCAGCGACGTCGACGACGGTGTCCTCCGTTCCGTGCAGTACGAGAGCAGGTATGTCGAGGGACCGCAGGACGTCGTCGTTGCTCGCGGCACGGTCGAACAGTGCGGCCCGCACCCGCGGGGGCGTGGCCAGGCTCGCACCGAACAGCGCCTGCGACTGTGCACCCTTCCCTTCCACGGGTCCGGTGAGGGCGTTCCCGAACGTGCCGAGCGCCTTGATGGCAGTTCTCGGATCCTCCGACATCGCGCCTGGAATGGCCGCACGCATGGCACTGCCGACCTTGCCACCCAGTTCACCGCGCCCGATGCTGGTGATCGCGCCGACGAGCACGATGCCGTCGACGGCCGCAGTGCCGTACTCGGCGAGGTAGTCCGCGATGACGAGGCCACCGTACGACCAGCCGAGCAGCACCGCACCGCCGGAAATGTTCTCGGCGGTGAGCACGGCGTTCACGTCGCCGGCCCAATTCGCCGAATCCGCGTAGCCGGTCTCCGGTGCGGCGGAGTGTCCGTGGCCGCGTAGATCCACGGCGATCACCCGGTAGCGATCCGCGAGGCCTGCGAGGACCTGCTCACCCCAGCACTTCGACGACTGCGCCCAGCCGTGCAGGAGCATCAGCGGACGCGCATCCTCCTGGCCGTGGACCGAATAGACGATGGACGTGCCGTCGACGCCGACGGTTTCACGAATAGGCATGCCGCCACGATAGAGGCGCGTGCCAAAATTGCGACATGAGTGTGCTGGTGTGCTTCCACGCCCATCCCGACGACGAAGTGTTCACCACGGGCGGGGTGATGCGCCAGGCTGCCGACGCCGGCCATCGTGTGGTGGTGGTGACGGCCACCGACGGCGCACTCGGAGAATTTCCCGACGGCCTGTTGACCGATGGTGAAACGTTGGCGTCTCGTCGCCGCCGCGAACTGGAAGCCTCGACAAGCGCGCTCGGCGCGCACCGGGTGGTGCAGCTGCACTACGCGGACTCCGGTATGGCGGGCACCGCCGAGAACCAGAACCCGGACGCTTTCTGTAATGCGGACATCGACGACGCCGCACGCCGACTCGCCGAGGTTCTGACCGAGGAGTCCGCGGACGTCGTCACGATCTACGACCCCAACGGCGGCTACGGCCACCCCGATCACGTGCAGGTTCATCACGTCGGAGTGCGTGGCGCGGAGTTGGCGGGCATCGACCACGTCTACGAGGCCGCGGTCAGTCGCGATCACATCAAACGGCTGATGGCACTGAATCCCGAGTGGTCGGGCGAGGCCGCACCACCCGATCTCGACAACTTCGGCCTACCCGATTCCGACATCACCACCGTCGTGGACGTCCGCGGATCCATCACCGCGAAACGCCAAGCCATGCAAGCCCACGCCACCCAGATCGGCGACTTCGGACCGTTCCTCCAAATGCCGGAAGAACAACTGCAGGCCGTGTTCGGTCAGGAATGGTTCCGGCGGCGCGGTGCTCCGGACGGATTCGCCGAAACGGCACTACCTCTCTGAGCGTTTCCGCCTAGCATCCAGGCATGGACCTTGCTGCCATCCTCGAGACAATGCCGTTCGCCGTACACGCGGGTGTCGAACTCGATCTCGCGACACCCGCCGAAGTAGTCGGTCATCTCGACTGGGACAAGCACCGAACCACTGCAGGCGATGCGATGCACGGCGGCGCGGTGATGACGCTCGCCGACAGTGTCGGAGCGGTGTGCGCGTTCCTCAATCTCCCGGAAGGCTCATCGACGTCGACCATCAGCTCCAACACGGTTTTCACGCGCGGTGTACGTGAAGGGCGGCTGACAGCGCGTGCCCGGCCACTGCACGTCGGACGCAGCACCATTGCTGTCACCACCGAACTACACGACGCCGCAGGGAAACTCGTCGCCCACGTCACCCAGTCGCAGGCGGTACTCACTCCCCGGTCTTAGGATTGAGGTATGACCAGCTCACAGGACATCCGCACTGCCGTCGTCACCGGTGCCAGCTCCGGCATCGGTGAAGCCACCGCTCGCACCCTCGCTGCGCAGGGATATCACGTGATTCTGGGCGCTCGTCGCGTCGACCGACTGCAGAAGATCGCCGAGGACATCGGGGGCACCGCACTCGAACTCGATGTCACGGACGAGGATTCGGTCGAGGCGTTCAGCTCCGTGTTGCCGAGAGTGGATCTGCTGGTCAACAACGCCGGCGGCGCCAAGGGGCTTGCGACCGTCATGGACGCCAACCTAGACGACTGGCGATGGATGTGGGAGACCAACGTGCTGGGCACGCTCCGGGTCACCAAAGCACTGCTTCCCAAGCTCATCGACTCCGGCGACGGCCTCGTCGTCACAATCACCTCGGTGGCGGCGTTCTCCGCATACGACAACGGGTCCGGCTACACCTCCGCCAAGCACGCGCAGGCCGTACTGCACCGCACTCTTCGTGGCGAGTTGCTCGTCAAGCCGGTACGGCTCACCGAAATCGCACCGGGTGCCGTGGAAACCGAGTTCTCCCTCGTGCGCTTCGACGGTGACCAGGAACGCGCCGACAAGGTATACGAGGGCATCACCCCGCTCGTCGCGGAAGACGTCGCCGAGATCATCGGGTTCGTCGCGTCCCGCCCGCCGCACGTGAACCTCGATCAGATCATCGTGAAGCCGCGAGATCAGGCCGAGGCCGGACGCTTCCACAGGCTTCGCCCGTGAGTGTTTAGCGAGTCCCCAGACTCGTCAACCACTCACAGGCGCGGAGCGCCTAGATCGAGCAGTTGACCATGACGGGCTCCGGCTCGAGCCGCACACCGAAGGCATCCTCCACGCCGTCGCGCACCGTCCGCGCCAGCGTCAGCAAACCCTCCGCAGTCGCTGTGCCGCGATTGGTCACGGCCAGCGTGTGCTTCGTCGACAAACGCGCGGCGGCATTCTCGCCCGGGTAGCCCTTCGAGAACCCTGCGCGCTCGATGAGCCAGCCCGCGGAAAACTTGGTGCCGTTCTCGGCCGGGTACTGCGGCACCGACACGTCGCCGAGCTTCGCGTCGATCGCGGACAACACCGCCGGCAACGACTCGTCGGACACGACCGGATTGGTGAAAAACGATCCGGCGCTCCAGGTGTCGTGATCATCGGGGTCGAGCACCATGCCCTTACCCCGCCGCAGCTCGAGCACGGTCTCCCGGGCTGCGGCGGCAGGCACTCTGCCGCCCTCGTCCGTGCCCAGCGCCGAGGCGAGTTCCCGATAGCGGATCGGATTGCTGAGCCCGTCCGTGTGCAGCGCCAGTTCCGTTGCCAGCACCAACGCGTCCGACGAGTGCTTGAGCACGCTGGTGCGGTATCCGAGCCCGAGTTCCGACGGGCCGACCCACCGGACCTCGCCGGTCACGCGATCCAGGAGCTGGACGCGCTCGATCATCGATCCGATCTCGACACCGTAGGCACCGACGTTCTGGACCGGCGTCGCACCGGCCGATCCCGGAATTCCGGACAGGCATTCCAGCCCGCCGAGTTCCGCTGCCACGGTCTGGGCAACCACCTCGTCCCATGCCGCGCCGGCGTCGACTCGCACCCTTCCGGCGTCCAGCGAGACTGTGGTGTTGCTCACACGCACCACCACGCCGTCGAACCCCTTGTCACCGATCACCAGATTCGATCCCCCGGCGAGGACGAGCGTCGGAATACGCGCTGCGTCCAGCAGGCGCACGACGTCGATCAGTACCTGCGTCGTCGGGCATTCGGCGAAGAGTGTGGCCGGGCCGCCCAGACGCAGAGTCGTGAAACCGGAAAGGTCGAGATCTGCGGACACGAAAGCGCCCGAATCGACGAGTTGACTGCTGATGCTCACATCCCACACAACCGCAAACGGTAACGTGCCCGTCGTGACCCGACGCATCGAGCATTCTGCGACCTACCCGTTTTCCGCCGCACAGGTGCACTCCGCACTCACGTCCGAGCAGTACTGGCGCGACCGAATTGCCGAGGTAGGCGGGGACGGAGCGACTCTCGACGAGGTGACCGTCGGCGACGGAACGGTGGCGGTTCGCATGACTCAGGCCATCCCTGCCGAGCACCTTCCCGGTGTGGTCACGAAGATCCGTCCGGGCGATCTCTTCATCAAGCGCTCCGAGACCTGGGCGGGCCTCAACGGCGACGAGGCAACCGGAACCTTCGCTGCCGAGGTCCAGGACGCTCCCGCAAAGATCAGCGGCACTCAGAAGGTGTCCGCCCAGGCCGAGGGAGCGAGAGTCGACGTCTCGGCCGAAGCCGTCGTGAAGATCCCACTGGTCGGCGGCAAGATCGAATCCGCCATCGCCGAGCAGGTAATGGAACTCATCGAGCGGGAACGGGAGTTCACCCAGGGTTGGCTCGCGCGCTGAAAATCGCCGGCACGGATTCGCGATGAGGCGTTGAGCCGGTAACCTTGCCGATCATGGCTCGCCGTATCGACTACTCAGCCCGCTACAAGTACACCGCCGAACAGGTGTACAGCGCCTTCACCAACCGCGATTACTGGGACGCTCGGATCGAGGAGATGCGCAAGTACTCCGAGAACCACGTCGAGTCGTTGGATGTGTCGGATTCGGGCATCGAGATCGTCCTGCATCACATCCTGCCGCGCTCCGAACTTCCGGAGATCGCGCAGACGGTGATGAAAAAGGACATGGTCATCACCCGCAAGGAGAGCTACTCGGAGTTCGGTGAACCGACGACCGCCAAGTACGAGGCGTCGATTCCTGCCGGGCCGGGCAGCCTCACCGGAACCATGGAACTGTTCACCACCGAGACCGGGTGCACGTTCCGCACCTCGTCGGAGGCGAAGGTGTACCTGCCGTTCATCGGCGGCAAGCTCGAGCAGTTGATGCTCGTGAACCTGATCGACCTGTTCCGCGCCGAGGCCGAAATCACGGACAAGTGGCTCTCCGAACAGTCATGAACCAGTGAGCTCGGTCGTTGCGACCCGGACTCAATCGTCTCCACAGCGGTCGCAACGGTCCACCACCAGACCCGACGGTGTGATCACTCGTGGCACCACCGGAATCAATCGGCTTCGACGGTGTGACCGTTGGATGGTGCACGATCCACTCGTACGCAGAACCCTTCAGCGTGCCGCCGATCCACTGGTGGTCGATCTGGGCTACGGCGCCCGCCCGAACACGACGTTCGAGATGGCCTCTCGATTGCAGACCGTCCGCAGCGACCGGCGCGTGATCGGACTCGAGATCGATCCGGCTCGCGTCGTACCGGCCCGCGACGGTGTCAGCTTCGCCCGCGGCGGGTTCGAGATGGCGGGACTGCAACCGGTGCTGGTGCGGGCATTCAACGTGCTGCGGCAGTATCCCGAAGACGCTGTCGCTCCCGCCTGGGCACGTCTGCAGTCCGGGCTCGCGCCTGGCGGGCTGATCGTCGAAGGCACCTGCGACGAATTGGGTCGCCGCTGCACGTGGGTGCTGCTCGACGACCAGCGTCCGCTGTCACTCACCTTGGCGTGGGACCCGTTCGCATCCGAGCGTCCGTCCGACCTTGCGGAGCGCCTGCCCAAAGCGCTCATCCACCGCAATGTGCCCGGTGAGCCGATCCACGAACTCCTCACCCACGTCGATCGGGCATGGGCGGTCGCAGCACCACACGGTTCCTTCGGACCACGCGTTCGGTGGCGGGCCACCCTGGAGATGCTGAAGTCGCAGGGCCTGCCGGTTCGGATTCAGCGCAGGCCACTGCGCGATTGCCTCCTCACGGTGCCGTGGGACGTGGTGGCACCGAACCCGCGCTGACCTCACCTACACGTGGCGAGTGCACGCTCGATGCGCTGGGCCACCGGCGCCTCGCACGTCGCACTCTCTTCGTGAAGTGCATGAGCGTCGAGCCGCCCGATGGCGACGCCATCGGCCACGACCTCGTCGAGAAGCTCCTGAGAGATGCCGCCCGCCGCCAGATCGAGGGCAGTGCGCTGCGGCGTGGTGATACGCAAGGGGCCGATCTTCTCGCAGTCCTGTGCCCGCACCGATCGCCGGTGCAGCGCCAACTCCCGAGTGGGAGAGGGCGGCGCCATCACCGTCGAGAAGTGAATGAACCGTGGGTACAAATGCCCTAGTCCGTGCAGTTCTGCCGCACTCTGGTGGGATACCGCCGCTGCGGTACCGAACCATGTGCACCATTTGGCAAACGCCTCGAAATCGGTGTGCGGAGCATCCGCCGCCCGAAACAGGTCGCGCTCGACCTTGATCCAGGACCCGCGGACAACCTGAGTACCCAACATCTCGGTGGAGTACCCGACCTGCAGGGCCTGGGCCGCCGTGAAGAAGCCGGCTTGTGCGGCGGCGAGCTCTTGCAAAGACTGTTCAGCACCAGAATCGCCGCTGTCGGCGTGTGGACCCGTCCAACCCGTCATGTCCCCACATTACGACGCAAATGTGTTATGCATCACAATTTGCATGGATCCTTACCTGCACGGTCCCCCATTCACAGAATTTGTTCATAGTTCTCAGGAACAATTAGCGGAATGTCTGCCCGAACGAAAACATCACCCGGACGCAATCGAGTTCTCCTGATCGTGATGATCGTCGTAGCCGCCCTCGTGGTGGCTCTGATCGCCGCCGAGTTGTTCGTACGCAACCAGGTGAAGTCGTGCATGGCTCAACAGTTCGAGACCCAGCTCGGCTCCCAGGTCGATGTCGGATTGGCGTGGAAACCGGTTCTCCTCCAGTCCCTGGACAACAAAGTCCCCTACGTCACCATCGACAGTGACGACTCGTCGTTCGGGCCTGCCCGGCAAATGGAGGTCCACGCCCGCGTCGACGATATCCAAATCGAGCGAACTGCCGAGAGCAGCGGCACCATCGGAAGCTCGGAAGCCGACATCCACTGGACAACGGAAGGCATCCTCGCCACGTTGCAGGAGCAGACGTTCGGCGGCCTGATCAGCGGAGTGGAAGCCGATTCGAACGCCGGCACCCTGACGTTCTCCGTGGGCCCGGCCGGACTCGCCGAGATGACGGTCAAGCCGACTGCAGCAGGCGGAACCGTCAACATCGACACAACGGGCGCCGAAATCCTCGGTTTCGGGCTGCCCACGGACTTGGTCGACGGGATCGTGCAGACCCTGACCGACAGCCTGCAGACGTACCCGCTCGGAATGGCGCCGACCTCCGTCACCGTCACCGACGAGGCCATCGACATCTCACTCGAGGGCGGCTCGTACACCATGCCCGCACAGGATCCGAACCAACAGCAGCAGGTCGAAGGAAGCTGCGGCGTCCTCGTCTGACCTCGGAATCAGGGTGGCGCAGGTCAGCCCAGGACGGAGAACACGGAGCGCTCGAGCTTCTGGCAGCGAATGTCGTCTTCGAGCGCAAGACTGAGCCGGTTCTGGGTGTAGCCGAAGCCGATTCCCGTCGCCGGATCCCCGAAGCCGAGAGACCCTCCGGCACCTGGGGTTCCGAAGGCGCGCCCATCCGGCGAACCGAACTTCAGCCGGGGCGAGGAGCGACGTAGGCCGAGGTGGTATCGGGTATCGATGCCGAGGACGGCGTCGTGTGCGGGGCCGGGTGCGTCACCCGAAAGTTGGTCGCGCACTGTCGCGGAAATCGGCAGCTTTCCGGTGTCTGCGGCCACCGCGCCATAGATCCGGGCGAGAGCTCGCGCGTTGCCGACACCGTTGACGCTCGGAAGTTCGTTGGTCAGGGTTTCGCTCCTGCGCATCTTCCACGGGTCTCCGAGTGGCGGGCTCGTCGCCGTGTCGTGAAACGCGCCGCGGCGCAAAAGATGACCGAAGATGATCGGCCAGGGGAAGCTGCGCTCGTGTCGTAGCATGCCGAGCGGCGTCGACCGGTACATCTGCGCGACATCCTCGATATCGCGGTCCGCAGACAGGCCGACGCTGAGTTCGACATCCAGCGGCACCGCGAACTCGTCGGCGACGAACTGTCCGATCGACCTACCGGCGGGATCGACACGCCGGAACAGTGCGTCCTCGTACAGACCCAACGTCAGCGCCTGGTAACCCTGCCGGGTGCCAGGCTGCCAGGCAGGGCGCTGATCGACGAGCACCTGCTCGACCAGTTCCCGATCGGCGAGGTCCGCCCACGACAGCGTCCGTCCACGAATCACATGCAGTCCGCACCGATGATCGATCAACTCGCGGACCGTGATCGATTCTTTGCCGTGGACCGCGAACTCGGGCCAGTACCGGGCTACCGGCGCATCGTAATCGAGCACACCGGACGACACTGCAGCAGCAATTGCAAGCCCCGCAATCCCTTTCGTGCTCGAGAACAGCACAACGGTGGTGTCGCGCTGCCAGGGTGCGCGCGTCTTCTTGTTTCGCGTGCCCGCCCACAGATCGACCAACCGACGATCACCCTCGTACACGGCAACCGCAGCACCGATCTCACCGCGCTCCGTGAAGTTGCGGCGGAACTCGTCGGCTACTCGCCCGAACCCTTCGTCGACGTCGCCGTGAATCGTCGGTGCACTCATGAATACTCTCCCCGCTCCGCTACTGCAGCCCTTCGAGCACAGCCCTGCTGCCGGACAACCCGAGCCGGGTCGCACCGGCGGCGATCATATCGAGCGCGGCCTCGGTTGTGCGGATACCACCGCTGGCCTTCACACCGATCCGTCCGCCCACTGTCTCGGACAGCAGCTTCACGGCTTCCACGGTGGCGCCACCCGCGGGATGGAACCCGGTGGACGTCTTGACGAAGTCGGCCCCGCCTTGCTCCGCGGCCCGACATGCACCGACGATCGATTCCTCCGACAGCGCGGCGGTCTCGAGGATCACCTTGAGGACCGTGTGGGCACCGATCGCTTCACGAACGGTGATGACGTCCGCGAGAACTGCATTGAAATCGCCGGCAACTGCCGCGCCGACATCGATGACCATGTCGATCTCGGCTGCGCCCTGCTGCACGGCAAGGCGCGCTTCGCTGGCCTTCACCAGCGAATGATGTTTGCCCGACGGGAAGCCGACCACTGCCGCAGTCACGAGTCCCTCGGCGGTCACAGGCAGCATCGATGGCGATACGCACACCGCCAGTACCCCGAGTGATCGGCCTTCTTCCACCAAGGCTGCGACGTCGGCCGGGGTGGCCTCGGGCTTGAGCAGGGTGTGATCGACCATGGCAGCTACCTGGGCACGGGTGAGCGCGGTGTCAGACATGATTGACAGCTTCGCACAACCATTCGTAGCAACCCGCAAACACTGGGGGCTCGCAATGGTTTCGGACTAGCCTCTGATCATGGGCACCGATGAGTCAGTGGGAATCGGCGGTGTGTTCGACGAGGCGAGAGTGGAGTTCGAACGCCTCACCGCCACCATTTGGTCTCCGTCCGCGCATGCGCTGACCCATCAACTGCATATCCGACCGGGTGAGACCGTGCTCGACGTCTGCTGCGGCGCCGGCGCCTCTGCACTGCCCGCAGCAGCAGCGGTGGGCCCGGACGGCCGCGTCCACGCCGTCGATCTGTCCGACGAACTGCTCGAGTGCGGTCGCCTCGTTGCCTCCGACCGAGGCCTGCAGAACATCGATTTCGTGAAGGCCGACGCCACCACCTGGGAGGCGCCGTCGGAGGTCCACGAGACCGGATACGACGTACTCGCGTGCTCCTACGGGGTGTTCTTCCTGCCGCACATGGACGAGGCCTTTTCGCGGCTTGTCAGTTTGGTGCGGCCCGGTGGCCGTGTCGGCGTGACCGTATGGCGCAAGGGGTCACTGGAAGAACTGATCGATACGTTCACGACAGCTGTGCGCGACGTCGATCCCCCACCCGAGACCGACACCGAAGCAGCACCTCCGAGTCGTGACGCATGGGCGAAGATCAATACACCCGACGGTCTGCGGGATTGGCTACTCACTTCGGGAACGAGCGCCGTGGAAGTTCATGAGTTGTCCAACCTCGTCCCCGCGACGCCTGAATTCGTGTGGGATCTCGTCCTGGGCGGCGCGTTGCGGTCGGCGCTCACGGGTCTCGACAGCACGCAGGTCGACGCGGTGCGCGTCCGATTTCTGGATCTTCTCGCCGAGCGCGCGGTCCATACGATCGACGCCGGCACTCTGGTTGCCACCGCAGTGGTGCGGGGATTCGGCACAACATGAGGGGGCTCCGACGCGACCTGAGAGAATGTCTGTATGACCGCTCCTGCCACCGACGATCACCGATTCGTCATCTCCCTGGGCTGCCGCGACCAGACCGGCATCGTCGCCCGCATCTCCGCCTTCCTCACCGAGGTGGGCGGCTGGATCGTGGAGGCCGCCTATCACGCGGACGCGGACAGTGGCTGGTTCTTCACCCGGCAGGCGGTGCGCGCCTCGTCGGTGAGCATGAGCGTCGACGAGTTGCGGGCCAAGTTCGCGGAAGTGGCCGCGGAACTCGGCCCGGACACCGAATGGTCACTGCACGACACCCGCGAACCCAAGCGCGTGGTTCTTCTGGTCAGCAAAGAGGGGCACTGCCTGCACGACCTGCTGGGGCGTGCAGCCGGTGGCGAGCTACCAGCCGAGATCTGCGCCGTCATCGGCAATCACCCCGACCTCGGTGACGTCACCCGGCGGCACGGCATCGACTTCCACCACGTCCCGTTCTCGAAGGATCCGGCCGAGCGCGGACCGTCGTTCGATCGGGTGCGTGAACTGGTAGACGCTCACAACCCGGACGCCGTCGTCCTGGCCCGGTTCATGCAGGTTCTCCCCGCGGAGCTGTGTGAACACTGGGCCGGTCGGGCCATCAACATTCACCACAGCTTCCTGCCGTCCTTCGTCGGTGCCCGCCCTTATCACCAGGCGTTCACCCGCGGTGTGAAGCTGATCGGCGCCACCTGTCACTACGTGACCGCAGAACTCGACGCGGGCCCGATCATCGAGCAGGACGTGATCCGCGTCGACCATGCCGACGCGGTGGCCGACATGGTTCGACAGGGACGTGACATCGAGAAGCTGGTGCTCTCCCGTGGGCTCCGCTGGCACCTCGAAGATCGCGTTCTCGTACACGGACGAAAGACCGTGGTGTTCAGCTGATCCCGGATCGGATCTACAGCGAGGCCAGTCTCCCGATCTCCACGTTCACCGAGTCCGGATCTTCGATGTTGCTCATGTGACCCACGCTCGGCAGCACGATCAACCGCTGAAGGTTGCCGGCCTCGTCGAGGGTTCGCGCGAGCCGGCGGGAATGCCCCTGCGGTGTCAGCCGGTCGCCGGTTCCCACCAATACCGTTGTGGGAACGGCGAGATTCTCGAGTCCCTCTTTCACATCCACGCCGGCCAGGGTGGCACCCCACCCACCGCGGGTACGTGGGTTGCAGTCACGAACGATCTTGGCAGTGAACGCCAGTTCCTCTGCGCCGATGTTCCGCGAAAAGTTGAGGTATTTGATGACGCTCGTGGTGAGGGGAGTGTCGTGGAAAGGCACAGGAGCGCCGATCAACGCCCGACCCACCGGAACCGGTACGCGGGGAAAGCCGTTGGGCAGCGGGACCGCGGTCGTCTCGGCGATCAGCCGGTCACTCCCGGTACTGACGAGCATGGCCGCCTTCGCGAAGCGCTGAACGTGGTCGGGGAACACCTGCGCCCAGGACATGATGCTGATTCCACCCATGCTGTGACCCACGATCACAGCCTTCTCACCGTCTCGAAGGGAGGCTTGCAGCACTGCATCGAGATCACTGCCCAGTGCGTCCGCATGGAATCTCGTGGCCCCGACTGTGCTCCGGCCGTGGCCACGGAGGTCGTAGACGACGACACGGTGGTTGTCGGCCAACGCATTGATCTGCGGGTACCAATACTCGATCGAGCAGGTCCACCCGTGGACGAGCACGATCGGATCACCGTCCTCGGGGCCGTAGGTATGGACGCGCAGAACGGTCCCGTCATCGGTGACGACCTCACTCACCGTGAGCGGTGCAGTGGGCTCGGCCAGCAATGCGTTCGGTGCGAGATCCGTGGACAGCGTCACCGCCTGCCGATTCCGACGACTGAGCACGAACCCCGCCGCCCCGGCCACTGCGCCGACACCGAGCGCCGCATACAGCGCACGGCGTGTGGACATCTTCGAACTACCGAACATCGAAACCTCTTCTTCCCATGACGCTCAGCTGGCCTGAGAGTCTGATGAGCCACTGTCGAGTTGAGTAGCGGCCCTTTCGAGTGCTTTCGCGATTTCTGCTTCCATGGCCTCGGCGAACAGTGTGTTCACGGCATCGTGTGCGAGCGGCCGAATCTTGTTGACGAGAGCGGCCGCCTCCGACACGGTGCTCTCGTCGACCTCCAGCTTCTCGCCCTCGCCCGCCAGGTAGTGGTCTGCAACCACGGATACGAACCGCGCCGCCACGTCCGACAGGTCGCGCCGTACGGCAGTGGTCTGATCGAGGAGGTCGGCCAACGGAATGTCAGCGTCGACCAGGATCTCCGCAGCCTCGAGCAACTTGGGATTCGGGACCGTGAACTCGTCACCGTCCCGCACGATCATCCCGAGATCCTCACTGCGGGAGATGTTGTCGTCGGTCGTCTGATCGCCGAACTTACGACGCAAGTCGTCCAGGGTGAGCCGTGCCCTCCCCCAATGAGCTTTCCAGCGGTCACTCGGATCGTCGGTGTCGAGGATGTCCCGCACATCGAGCCCGTAGTGGGCGGCGGTGAGCAGTTCACTGATGGTGGCAAAGGTGTAACCCCGGTCGAGCATCCGCCCGATGAGGTTGAGACGCGACAGATGCGCCTCGTCGTACCAACCCGTACGGCCGACCTTACGTGGCGGCGGCAACAGCCCACGGTCCTGATAGACACGGACGTTGCGAACGCTCACACCGGACGCGCGTGCGAGATCGTCGATTCGATATTCGGTCATCAGAGGATGTGCGCCCGTCGCATCAACCGGGTCGACGGACCGCCCACAAGCCCGACCTCGTCCAGGAATGCCACCGTCCTGGCGCAGCCTTCACGGATCTTGTCGTGGTAGTGCTGGTTGGACTTCGCGGCCGCCACCGCCGCGTCCACGTCGAGGCCTGCTGCCGCATAGACCTGCTTGTTCACCAGACTGGTCACGATGAAGTAGGCGGTGACTCCGAGCACCAAACGCACACGCGCCCTGGCGAACCACGACGCGTTACGCACTCGCCGCACCGTTTCCTCGCGGGCGAACCTGATGTGCCGGGCTTCTTCGACCACATGGATCTTGCTGACCGTGCGGGTGAGCGGCTGGATCCGGTCGTCTCGCATGAAATCGCGCTGCATCATGTCGAGAATCTCTTCCGCGAAGAGGGTGCCGCCGTACGCGAGCGAACCGGTTGCCGTCGCCTTGAAGATTCGTGACGTCTCCCGTATCCACCTTTTCGGCCGGTACGAGGGAATGCCGAATCGTTGCGCGGAACGGGCGAACATCGTGGAGTGCCGGCATTCGTCGGCAATCTCGGTGAGCGCGAACTGGACGTGAGGTGTCGACGGGTCGTGCGAGTAGATGTCACGCAGCAGCATCTGCATGAGGATCATCTCGAACCAGATTCCGGTGCCCGCGATGCTCGCGGCCTCGTGTTTGGTGAGTGTGACGCGTTGCTCGTGCGTCATCGACTCCCACATCTCGGTTCCGTACAGGCTGCACCATTCGGGAGTCATGCCGTACAGGTCGTCGGGGATGGGCGCTGTCCAGTCGATCTCGACGAGCGGGTCGTAGGACTTGCGGGCCGACGAGGCAAGCAACCGCGTCGCCGTCTCCTGACGATCACCGGCTCGGGCCAGGCGAGAATCGTGAGCTGTGGACATGGCGAGCAACCTCCTAGGTCAGGCTCACCACCACAATAGCATTGTCACAATGCTCATTGTCATAATTTTCGGGCGCCGAGGCACCCGTCGATCATTCCGATCGATCCCTACCAGCGGGGACCGCGCTGAACGTCGTCCACCCGAGGACGCACATCGACCAAATACACACACACTGCGATGATGGCCGCGATACCGAGCAGATGCAGACCGGTGAAGAACAGGAGCACCACAAACGAAACGCCGAGGATGGACAACCAGATCGGCTTGCTCAGCTTGTCGACGGCGGTGAACGCATCCTTACGCTGACGGAACGCATGGAACAGCGCATACGCAGCGCCACCCAGGGCCACCACCTGGATGATGAACAGAATTGTTTGGACGATCCCGTCGACTTGAATCACAGCCGCCATTCTACGAGAACGACGACGGCGGCCCCACACTCGATGTGTGGGGCCGCCGTCGTTGTTCGCGAAGGGAGTTCGCGAGAGAGGATCAAGCCTTCTTGGCCGGAGCCTTCTTCGCGGGAGCCTTCTTGGCCGGAGCCGCCTTCTTGGCCGGAGCCTTGGCAGCCGGAGCCTTGGCGGGAGCCTTCTTCGCAGCCGTGGTGCGAGCGTTGCTCACGGAGGTGGCGGCACTCTTGGAAGCAGCGTCGGCCTTGTTGCCGGCGGTGGTGACAGCCTTTGCAGCGTCGTCGCCGGCCTCGGAGATGCTCTCGCCGACCTCGTCTGCGGTGTCCTGGATGCGGCCTGCTGCGCGGCCGGCGAACTTCGCGGCCTGCTCGCCGACGGAGCGCGTCTGGCGTGCAACGGTGCCGAGTGCGTCCTCGGTCAGCTCGACGGCGTCACCGAAAGCGGACTCCGCGCGGCCGATGCCCTCTTCCACGGCAGGCTGCTTGCGGATGCGCTCGACGGTGCCCTCGCCGCGCTCGGCGAGCGAGGTGTAGAGGTCGGAAGCGACCTTCAGGTATGCCTCGGCAACCTTGCGCAGCTCCTCGGGCGTGAACTTCTCACGCAGCTCGGCGAGCTCCTCGGGCAGCTCGGACGGCAGACCGGCGAGACGGTCACGCAGGCCCTCGACGCCCTCGAAAACCTCACCCTGAAGGCTCTCGAAACGCTCGCGAGCCTCGTCGACGCGCTCGTTGACGTCACCCTGGGTGGCCTCGGCGCGCTCACGTGCCTGCGCCACGATGTCGGCGACGGCCTGAACGACGGCGTCGCCCGCGCCGACTGCGGCGTAGAGGGAGGTGCGCACGTTGTCAATGGTCTTCTGGTCAGTCATCGGTGTTCTCCTGTTCGATCTGAATGTCTGAGGTCGAGGCGCCGGCTGCGCGACTCTGCGTGCCCGGCGCATCTTCTGCTTCATCTGTTCGGGCCGGATCGTTCTCACGACAGAACGATTCGTAAATCTCGAGCAGCACCTGCTTCTGCCGCTCGGTGACAGCGGTGTCCGCAAGCAGTGCGTCGCGGACGGGTCCGTGTGTGCGCTCCTCGAGATAACCCGCCTGGACGTACAAGACCTCCGAGGACACCCGGAGACCCTTGGCTATTTGCGCGAGCACTTCCGCAGAAGGCTTACGCAACCCACGTTCGATCTGGCTGAGGTACGGATTGCTGACACCGGCCAACGCGGCGAGTTGCCTCATCGAAACCTGCGCTGCCTCACGCTGAGCGCGAATGAATCCGCCTATGTCGTGAGCTGCCGAGCCGACGACTCGCGCCGCGAGATCACCGGCGCCGTTTCGATCGTCAGTCACATCAGCCTTCCGATTGTGTGGGATGACACAAGAATAACCAAGGGTGCTAACAATTGCAAGCACGCTTGCTAGCACCCGGAGAACAGGCTGCGAACATCAGCCGAACATCAAGCTCGACACGGTGTAGATGAAGAGTCCGGCAAGCGAACCCACGACCGTGCCGTTGATGCGAATGAACTGCAGATCCCGTCCCACCTGGAGTTCGATCTTGCGACTGGCTTCTTCGGCGTCCCAGCGCTCGACCGTGTCGGTGATGAGCCCGGTGACCTCGTCGGCGTAATGCACGACCACGTATTCGGTACCGGCGAGCACCCACCGGTCGACTTTCGCCCGCATCTCGGCGTCGTCGCGCAAGCGCTCCCCGATGCGCATGGTGTTCTCGGCCACCTTCGTACGCAACGTACTGTTCGGATCGTCGACCGATTCGAGAATGAGCCGTTTCGCGACCTTCCACGTGGCGGCGGCGAGACCGGTCACCTCCTCGCGCCCCATGATCTCCGCCTTGATCTTTTCGGCTTTTGCCATTGTGGCGGGGTCGCTCTGGAGGTCCTCCGCGAACTCGACCAGGAATCGGTTCGCCGCCTCGCGCACCTCATGGTGCGGATTGGACCGGACCTTCCAAGTGAACTCGACCAGTTCACGATGGATCTTCTCGCCGAGCATCGCGTCGACGAACTTGGGCGACCAGGTGGGTGAATCGCGGCTGATCACACGATCGATCGTGTCCTGGCTCCCCAACGCCCACTGGTGCGCACGCTCGGCCAACAAATCGAGGATCGGCAGCTGCCGATTGTCGCGCAGCAGCTCCTCCAGGACGTGCCCGATCGGTGGCCCCCACTGGGGTTCCGCGAGGCGACGCACCAAGGTGCTGTCGATGATCTGCTGCACGTCCTCGTCGCGCAGCACCTCGACCACCCCGCGCAGGATCGTCGAGGTTTCTGCCGCCACCCGGGCGGCATTGTCCGGCTGCGCCATCCAGGTGCCGACCCGCAACGGAATCTGCGCCGACTGCACCTTCTCCGATACGACCTCGGGCGCCAGGAAGTTGTCGCTGACGAAGCTACCGAGACTCGCACCCAGCTGGTCTTTCTTCCGCTTGATGATGGCGGTGTGCGGAATCGGCAGACCCAGCGGATGCCGGAACAACGCGGTGACCGCGAACCAATCCGCGAGCGCACCGACCATTCCCGCTTCCGACGCGGCACGGACATAGCCGACCCACTCGCCCGCGCCACGGGACTCCTGCCAGCGGCACACCAGATAGACGACGGTCGCGAACACGAGGAAGCCCGTTGCCACCATTTTCATCTTGCGAAGATCGCGGCGCTTCACGTCGTCGTCGAATGCAGAAAGAGTCAGTTGAGACACGTTCACCATTCTGCCGAACAAACCGATGAACCCGCCGTGACTGTGACATGACACCCTCGTTGTCTTTGCGCATTAGGGTGAAACGAGATCAAGGTTGAACGTAGGCGGGTACTCCGCACTGCCGACAGACGACAGAAGGACCGTGGGACTACAGGTGACCGAGTCGATGACAGAGCCCGAGAAGGCGGATAAAGCGGAAAAGCCGGACGGCCGCAAGCGGCGATGGCGCGAGCACAAGATCGCGCGGCGCGAGGAACTGGTCGACGGCACCATTTCCGCCATCCGGCTACGCGGGCGTGACATCGGGATGGACGAGATCGCCTCCGAGATCGGCGTCTCGAAAACCGTTCTGTATCGCTACTTCGCCGACAAGAGCGACCTCACCAACGCCACCATGGTGCGCTACGTCGAGACGATCCTGGCCCCGCGTATCTACGGAGCGATCGGCGGCGACCTCGACGAGTACGAGCTCACCGAAGCCACTATCAGCGCATATGTCGAAACTGTGGCCTCAGATCCCGAGCTCTACCTGTACGTGATGGCGAACGGCTCCGGGGCCGGCCAGGACGTGGTCGCCGATTCGGAACGGATGATCGCCGAACTCCTCTCGACCGTCCTCGGGGAACGCCTGCGCCGAATGGACATGGACTCGGGTGGATCGGTGCCGTGGTCTTACGCCCTGGTCGGGGGTGTTCAGCTGGCCACGCACTGGTGGATATCCAACCGTTCGATGACGTCCGACGACCTGATCAGCTACCTCACGATGATGACCTGGGGCGGCATCTCCGGTATCGCAGCGGTGAAGGCCTCGCCCGCGCGGTTCCAAGCCCTCCCACACCCCCTCGTCCCAGATGATCCAGACACCCCGAATACAGACACCCCGAACCCAGGATGACGTAATGGGAAAGAAGCCGGAACAGCTCTGGACCGCACCGGCCCGGGAGATCCTGCGTGCCGACCCCGACTCACCTATCGCCGACCTCGACCGAAACGGCACCCCGGGGTTCATCGGCAAAAAAGCCGACGGCAAGCGGCAACTGGAAGAGCGTGGCGCCGTCCTCGCCGAACTCCAGGAGCTTCTCTACGCCAACGGCCGATCAGGCGACGAGCGGTCGATACTTCTCGTTCTGCAGGGAATGGACACCTCCGGCAAAGGCGGAATGGTGCGCCACGTCATCGGTCACGTCGACCCGCAAGGTGTCGACCACACGGCATTCGGGGTTCCCACGGCCAACGAGAAGCGTCACCACTTCTTGTGGCGCATCGAAAAGGCACTCCCCCGTGCCGGACAGCTCGGCGTATTCGACCGGTCACATTACGAAGACGTACTGGTTGCCCGAGTCGACGATCTCGTCCCCAAGAAGGTTTGGCAAGGCCGCTACAAAGAGATCAACAACTTCGAGAAAGAATTGGTGAACCGCGGCACCACCATCGTGAAGGTCGCGATGTTCGTCTCGCTCGACGAGCAGAAGGAGCGGCTGCAGGAACGGTTGGAGCGCCCGGACAAATACTGGAAGTACAGCCCCGGTGACGTGACCGCGAGGAAGCGGTGGCCGGAGTACCGGAAGGCGTACCAGGCCATGCTCGACCGCACCAATACCGACTACGCACCGTGGTACGTCGTGCCGGCCGATCGAAAGTGGTACAGCAGGATCGCGGTGACCGAACTACTGATCGACGCCTTCGAGCGACTCGACCTCGACTGGCCCCCTGCCGACTTCGACATCGAGAAGGAGAAGCGGCGGCTCGCCGCCTCGTGAAGAGGCGAATCGACACCGCCTCCTGAGGCACCTCAGAACAGGTGCGGAGTTTCTCGATGAAGCTTCCGATCGTGATAGGCCACGCCGCCGACGGTGGCCATCGCGGTCGCCGCGGCAACCACTCCGACCGATCCCGCGATCACCGCCCAACCGCCGTAGCCGGACCCTGCAGCAACGAGGAACAGTCCGAGGGAGACCACCGCGACCAGAATCAATCCGTACCCCAGCCATGAAACGAAGAGATTGAGCTTCATCGCCACTCACCTCACCTTTCAGCAATGTGATCTCCGCGGAGCGTCGGGGATGTGATCTCCGCGGAACTCCACGGAGGCGGCCTCCATGAAGCTTTGACACGACGCTACGCCCGCCTTCCCAGCTCGACAAGGCCGACGAAAACCGGCGCCGGGGCGAGGCTCCGCCGCGGCGCTCACGGTGGCGATCGGTTTACAAACCTGGTGCGAGGGAATCCCCACCGCATGACGACGCCGAGACACAAGCCGAGATCGAGCACGTGTGTAGTCGACGCGCCCAGAAACTCGTCCCCCGGCACCGTCAAACCACTCACGATCTCGATGGTGTCCGAACATGCGAATCCACTGGCCCGAGAGGGTGAGTACGGATTCGACGAACAGAGCCGCCACGTGGCGGAACTGTCGGCCGCGCTCGTTCGAGCGGGTAACAACGTCACGGTCTATACGAGACGAGATCGGGAAGACGCACCCGAACGCATGGTGTCCGAGGCGGGCTACACCGTCGTACATGTGCCCGTCGGACCTCCGTCATACCTTCCGACCGACGAAATCCTGCCCCTCATGGGCGGATTCGGAAGCTTCCTCGAAGCCGAGTGGGAGATCGCGCGTCCCGACATCGTGCACGCACACTTCTGGATGTCCGGGATAGCAACACAGTTGGCGGCCAGGATTCTCGCTGTACCCACCGTGCAGACCTTCCACGCGCTGGGAGTGATGGAACATCGCTTCAATGTCGGCACGACCTCGCATTCACCCAACCGAATTCGCCTCGAACAGTTGATCGCACGCGGTGCCACCCGCGTCGTGGCAACGAGCACCGAGGAGGTGTTCGAACTGGCCCACCAGGGGCTACCGCGGTCGCGCACCTCCGTCGTACCGTGCGGGGTGGACGTATCGAGGTTCACCCCGCACGGCCCTGCAGAGAAGCGGGCGATGACGCACCGGCTCGTGATGGTCGGAAGCCTCACCCCCAACGAGGGTTACGAGACGGCGATCGATGCATTGGTACACCTGCCACACACCGAACTCGTGATAGGCGGCGGGCCGCCGGCGCCCGACGTGGCAGCGCACGCGGAGGCCCGCCGGTTGTATGCACGCGCCGACAAGGTCGGGGTGCGAGACCGCGTGCACATCATCGGGAAAGTGCGGCCCGAGAAGTTGCCTGCACTACTGCGATCTGCCGACGCGGTCGTGAGTCTTCCCTGGTACGAACCGATCGGCCTCATCCCCCTCGAGGCAATGGCGTGCGGCACGCCGGTGGTGGCCGCCGCGACGGGTGGCGTGCGCGACACGGTCGTCGACGGGATCACCGGATATCTGGTGTCCTCCCGCAACCCCGTGCGCTTGGCCGACACCATCCGCCAATTGTTCGACGACGAGGTGCGAAGAGCCGGCTTCGGTGTCGCGGGTGCCGATCGGGCCCGTGCCCGATACTCGTGGGACCGCGTCGCCGTGGACACCCTGAGTGCCTACGGTTGGTGCGTCGCGGCGCCCCCGCGCACCGCACGCGCCGGGATGCACTGAATTCGAGCCGAGGGCGGTGTGAGGTCGGTCAGGCGGTTCGGATGTCCCACGAACCGAGCGCGCCCTGCACGGACGGGTAGCAGGGGAACGCCTCGTCCAGCCCGGCAGCGTGCAGCAGGCGTAGCACCGGCCGGCCACAGATCATGGCCCACGCATCACCCAGCGAGACCTTCTCACTGTTCACTGCATGCAGGATCGGCAAACCTGCAGTTCCGAAGAACTCGACCCTCGACATATCGATGATCATGCGACTTGCAGGCGCTCCTGATCGACGCACCCACGCGCCGAACTCGGGGGCACTGAAGAGGTCGATCTCACCGCCTACCTCGAGGACGACCACGCGCGAATTGATCTGCTGCGCACCAAATGTGGCATTGGCATACTTGGCCCTCGAACATTCGGGTAACCCCGGGACAACAGTCATAGCCCAACCCATCTCGAGACGTCGACTAACGGCTTCGATGGCTGCAATTGCTCCTCCCGAGCAATGCCGTGCACATTGTTGGCCGCCGCACAGTTTCCCCGACCGGTCGTGTGATCAACCTCGCCGTCGACGATACGCTTCTGCGACCTGGGCCACAAGGAAAAGTTTGGGTTCAGTGCAGGTCAGAGTCGATTTAGTACCAATGAATGTGGCGTCAGGAGGTTTGCCGTTACCCCAAGAGAGGGTAACCGGATTCCGTGCTTGTCATTTCGCCCCCGACTGGCACGCGGGATGGCTACCCTGATTCCCGGTACGCCCGCCTTGCACCACAACGACCGAGCCGGAGAACTCATGGCAAACGTCAAGACAATCGAACCCGACCAGGACTACGCCCATCCCGTTGTCGAGCTTCGCATTCGCGCGACACCCGATCAGCTGTCGGTGCTTCGCGCACTGGCTGCAGCCATCGCCATCCACGAGGACTTCGATCTCGATTCCATCGCCGACGTCAAGCTGGCGATGGACGAGGCCTGCACTTACCTCCTAGTTCGCGCCACACCAGAGGCAGTCCTGGTGTGCCGGCTTCAGTACTTGAACAACTCGCTCCACGTCACGGTCTCGACCACCACATCCCCGAGCGACGACAGCCGAGGCACCCCTTTCGGCTGGCATGTGCTCAATGCCCTGACCGACTCCATCGACATGACACGGGAACCCGGCGTCGACGGCAGCTTCGTCACCACCATCGAGTTCGTGAGAGCGAACGGCCCGTCTTCGTGACATCCGCAGGGGGTGACGGCGCTCGAACTCGGTGGCCGGACGAGTACAAAGATGTCAAGGCGATGTTCGAGGAGTTGGCCACCTTCGACCCCGGTGATCCGCATCGCGGTCGTAAGCGCGACGCAATCGTCACCCGGTGCCTCCCTCTCGCCGAACACATCGCTCGCCGATTCGACGGACGAGGAGAGGCCCACGACGACTTGGTCCAGGTCGCCAGGCTGGGGTTGGTGAACGCCGTCGACCGCTTCGATATCACGCGCGGTTCCGATTTCGTGTCGTTTGCGGTTCCCACCATCATGGGCGAGGTCCGTCGGTACTTTCGGGATGCAAGTTGGGCGGTCCGGGTACCCCGGCGAATGAAAGAACTTCACCTCGCGCTCGGGCACTCCGTGGCCGAATTGTCGCAGAGCCTCGGCCGTGCGCCCACCGTGAGCGAACTGGCCACAGCCCTCGAGGTTTCCCCGGAGGACGTCGCACAAGGCCTACTCGCCGGCAACGCATACCAGACCGTTTCGGTCGACAACACCGCCCCGGACCGGCCGGGCGAGCTGTCCATGCTGGACACACTCGGTGACTACGACGCCGCCATCGAAGACGTCGACAATCACGAGACGTTGAAGCCCCTGCTCGATTCGCTCCCCCCGCGCGAACGGACCGTCCTACTGCTCCGCTTCTTCGGGAACATGACGCAGACGCAGATCGCGCAGCAGGTCGGCATCTCACAGATGCACGTGTCACGACTTCTTGCGAAGACCCTGACCCTGCTGCGCGACCAACTCGACAAACCCTGATCCCTGCGGCGGTACGGCGCACCCTGCGTCGGGCTACGCCTCTTTCGCCGCGCGCCGACGAAGACGTCGCGCGGCCGCCACGAGATTTCGTAGCGACGGCTCGAGTTGCCAGTAGTGGCGTGTTTTCAGGCCACCGTCCGGGTTCGCCCACAACCTGTCCAGTGGGACGGACTTTGCGGCCTCGGTCAGCAACCCGTCCAGTTCGTCGATGTCCGGAATCCGGGCAGAACGACTCTCGTACACACCCGGGCCGACGCCGTGGGTCAGTGTCCGTTCCTTGATCGCGTCGATCACCCAATCGATGGACCGCGTGGCGACGATCGCAGTGACGTCGGCATCGAGTCGCTCGATCGCGTCCACCACGGACGAGCGACCGGAGTAATTGAGATGCGTGTGAATCTGGGTCTCGGGCTTCGCACCGCCCGTCGCCAGACGGAACGCGTCGACCGCCCAGTCGAGATAGGCCGCCCGGCCGTCCTCACGCAACGGCAGCAACTCGCGGATGGACGGCTCGTCCACCTGAATGATCGCAATTCCGGCCGCCTCGAGATCTGCGATCTCGTCACGAACCACCAGCGCCAACTGCTCCGCAGTCTCGTAGAGGGGCTGATCCTGCCGGACGAACGAACGGGCGATCATGGTGACCGGGCCGGTGAGCATCGCTTTCACCGGCTTGTCCGTCAAGGACTGCGCATACGTGATCCACTCGACCGTCATCGGCTTCGGCCGAACGACGTCGCCGTAGAGGATCGGCGGGCGAGTGCAGCGCGAGCCGTAGGCCTGCACCCAACCGTTGTGCGTGAACGCGTAACCCTCGAGCAGCTCCGCGAAGTACTGGATCATGTCGTTGCGCTCGTGCTCACCGTGCACGAGGACGTCCAGACCGATGTCTTCCTGCAACCGGATCGTCGCCTCGATCTCGGCCTGGATCCGCTTGTAGTAGTCCTCCCACTCCATGCGGCCCTGTCCGAGTTCGTATCGGGCCTGGCGAATCGCGTCGGTCTGCGGGAACGAGCCCAGTGTCGTGGCAGGAACCGGTGGCAGGTTCAGCCGAGCCTGCTGCGCAACCCGGCGCTCCTCGTAGGGTGCTCGAACACGATCGGACGGCTGCACCGCGTTGACCCGCGCCCGCACCGCGTGCTTGAGCTTGAAGTGCACCGAAGTGGGCTTCTTGCGCCACTTCTCGGACGGACCCTCGGTGAGTGCCTTCGCGAGGGAGACCACCTCGCCGACCTTCTGCTTCGCGAACGCGAGACGATCCGCCACATCCCCGGGAATCTCGTACTCGGACAACACGTCGTACGGCACGTGCAGCAGGGACGTGGACGTCGAGACCACCAGGTCCGGCACGACGTCCTTGAGCGCGTTCAGATACGTCAGCGTCACGTACCGGTCGACCCGCCACACATTGCGGCCGTTGACCACGCCGGCATAGATACGCTTGCGCTTGATGCCGGGGATCTTCGCCAGATCGTCCGGGCTGACCTTGCCGCTGACCAGGTCCAGGCCGAGCGCCTCGACCTTGGTTGCGGCCAGGATCGGTAGCGCGTCACCGAGCCAGCCGTACGGGCCGGTCACCAACAGACGGGGGCGCAGCGGGGCGTGGGAGAGCGTCTCGTACGCGCGCTTGAGCGCCTCGAGTTCCTCGGGAGTGCGATCCTCGGTGAAGGACGGCTCGTCCAGCTGTACGCAGGTGGCACCGGCCTGGGCGAGCTGCTCGAACAGCCGCTCGTACTCGGGCAGGATGCGGTCGAGCAGATCGAGCGTCGAGAACCCCTCTTGCTGGGAGGTGGGTCCGATCTTCGAGAGCAGCAGCAGCGACACCGGGCCGAGCACGACAGGGCGCAGCTCGATCCCACGAGCCTTTGCGCGCTCGAATTCGTCGAGAACCGTCGCAGACCTCAACGCGAAGGTGGTGTTCTCGTCCAGCTCGGGCTGGCGGTAGTGGTAGTTGGTGCCGAAGAACCGCACCAACTCGAGCGGCGGAAAATCGGGGCGGCCGCGGGCCAAGGTGAAGTAGAAGTCGAGTTCGTCCAGCTCACCTTCGAGTGCCTTGAACCGCTCGGGGACCGCGCCGAACAGCAAGGCGTTGTCCAGGACGTGGTCGTAGAACGAGAAGGTATTGCCAGGCACCTGGGTGAGGCCCGTGGCGGCGAGTTCGCTCCACGTCTCTTCCTGCAGGTCTTTCGCGACCTCGAGGAGGGACTCCTTGTCGGAAGTGCCATGCCAGTAGGCCTCGAGCGCACGCTTGAGTTCTCGGTGGGGTCCGATTCGCGGATACCCCAGGACGCTGGAGCCGTATGTTGCCGAGTTGGACATCCGGTCTACCTTTCTGCGCTCACACTCATTACCCAAAACCGCCGGTACTACCCAGAACCACCTGTGCGCCTCCCACTTCCGCCGGCAAGAACTACCGGGGCCGCGAAAGGCGCACAGGGCGACGTCTTACAACCTAGCTTGCCTTCTTGTTGGCGCGCCCGTTGTCGCCGTACTCGTAGAAGCCGGCACCCGACTTCTTACCGGTCAATCCTGCCTCGACCATACGAAGCAGCAGCGGCGGGGCCGAGTACAGGGGCTCCTTGAACTCGTCGTACATCGAATCCGCAATGGACTTGACGGTGTCGAGTCCGACGAGGTCGGTCAGCGCCAGCGGACCCATCGGGTGCGCGAGGCCGAGCACGGTGGCCTTGTCGATGTCTTCCTTCGTCGCGAAGCCCGACTCCACCATGCGGATGGCCGAGAGCAGGTACGGGACGAGGAGGGCGTTGACGACGAACCCGGAACGGTCGGCGGAGCGGACGACCTGCTTGCCGAGGACCTCACTGGCGAACTTCTCGGCGCGCTCGTTGACGGTGGAGCTGGTCTTGAGCGTGGTGACGAGTTCGACCAGGGGCAGAACCGGAACCGGGTTGAAAAAGTGCATGCCGATGACGCGCTCGGGTCGCTTGGTGGCGATACCGAGCTTCATAATCGGGATCGACGACGTGTTGGAGGCCAGCACGGCGTCGGGATCGGTGACGATCTGGTCGAGTTCGGTGAAGATCTCGCTCTTCACCTTCTCGTCCTCGACGACCGCCTCGACAACGAACTGCCGGTCTGCGAAATCGCCGAGATCGGAGGTGAAACGCAGGCGCCAAGCGGCCTGCTCACGCTCGCGCTCGGTGATCTTGCCACTGCTCACACCACGATCGAGAGAACGGAGGATGCGCGAGCGTCCGGCTGCGGCGAGCTCACGGGTCTGCTCGAACACCAGGACGTCGACATGCGCGCGGGCGCATACTTCGGCGATTCCGGCACCCATGATCCCGGCGCCGATCACGCCGACGCGCTGAATCTTTTCGCTGGTCACGTCAGCTGCCTTTCGTTGAATGGGGGGTCATCGACCCGCGGGAGTGGCCCTGATGGACCACTCCCGCGAGGTAGAACTTGATGAAGCAGGAGTTCCTAGTGGAACTGGCCCTCTTCGGTGGAGCCCTTCAGCACCGCGGTGGACGTGTTGGGGTCGAC
>JAAZAD010000105.1 GCA_012514505.1 Rhodococcus sp. (in: high G+C Gram-positive bacteria)
AGTCGAAACCGTTCAGCCCCGTACGTCCCCACGAACTTCGTGGGGCCATTAAGTGTAACGCGTGAGGCGTCCGGTTTCATCCGAGTATTCGTCCGGCTTCCACCGCGCGGCCGACTTCTTCTTCGATCAGGTCCATGTTGATGGCCACGGCCGCCTGATAGCCGGCCGAAGCCGAGACGATGACCTGCGATTTCGGATCCACGACGTTGCCGGCTGCCCACACACCGGGGATGCTCGTCGCCCCCGTGGCGTCGACGGCGACGAACGGGCCGAACGGTGTGTCGGTCGTCTCCGCACCGAAGTCCCGCAAAATCCGGTCCCTCGGCACCGGCGTGATCGCGCCACCGACGAACACTGCGCGCCGAGGGGTGACGGTTCCGTCCGCCAGTCGCACCCCGGTCAGTTCGTCGTCCTCGACAACCAGCCCGGCCACCTTCCCGGACACGATTCGCACGTTCATCGCTGCCAGCTTCTCCCGGTCTGCCGGTTCGATGTTCTCGTCGGTGTGGGTGAACAGCACGACGTCGTCGCTCCACTGGCGCAGCATCAACGCCTGGTGAATGCCGAAGAATGCAGTTTCGGCGATGACGCCGAGCGGCTGATCACGCACCTCGTAACCGTGGCAGTACGGGCAGTGCAGAACATCTTTCGCCCACCGCTCGGCGAAGCCCTCGATGTCGGGGAACGTGTCGGCGATACCCGTGGCCACGAGCAGTCGGCGTGCGTTCACTGTCCTGCCGTCGTCGAGGGTCAGCTCGAATCCGTCGGCGCTGCGAGCCGCGCCGGTCACCGCACCGTCGGTGACGACGACGCCGAACTGCTCCACTTCGGCTCGCCCCAGAGCCAACAGGTCGGTGGGCGCGGCGCCGTCTCGCGTGAGGAACCCGCGAAGGTGGCCCGCAGGTGCGTTCCGCGGCTCGCCCGCGTCGATTACCACCACCGAACGTCTGGCCTGCGCCAACACGAGCGCCGCGTTCAGGCCGGCCGCACCGCCGCCGACAATTGCTACGTCACAGGTCTGTTTGGTCATGCTTCCACTGTCCGCGACCACTCGAATGGTGGCAACTTTGTTTGCAGTTTTGGCAAAATGAGGGCATGGACGACGTTCTTGCCGGGGTCGGACTCCGACTCAAAGCGCTCCGCACCGAACGGGATCTCACCCTGTCCGCGCTTGCGGAGACCACCGGAATATCGGTCAGCACGCTCTCCCGACTCGAGTCCGGCCGACGACGGGCGAGCCTCGAACTCCTACTGCCCATCGCCGAGGCATACCGCATCCCACTCGACGACCTGGTGCGAGAACCGACACGCGACCCCAGGGTTCAGCAGGTTCGGCGCCAGAGCGGCAGCATGACGTCGATCCCACTGACGGGCCAGCCCGGAAATCTTCAGGCGTACAAGCTGATCATCGAGCCCGATCCGGATCAGGTACCCGAACAACGAACCCACGAAGGGTACGAATGGTTCTACGTCCTGGCCGGACGCGTACGTCTACTCCTGGGTTCGCAGGATCTCGTCCTCTCCGCCGGCGAGGCCGTCGAGTTCGACACCAGAAATCCGCACTGGTTCGGCGCCGCAGGAGACGAACGGGCAGAACTGCTCAGCCTGTTCGGGAAGCAGGGTGAGCGCATTCATCTGCGCACCTGACCTTGCTCACCGTGCAAACCGCGATGCTCAACTCGCAACCGCGATCATGCCGACCGCGGCAAGTGCCAACAGCATTCCGGCCTGCTGGATGCGGCTCACCCGTTCCCCGAGCATCACCATCGCAAGCAATACCGTCGCCGCCGGGTAGAGCGACCCGATCACGCTGACGAGAGACAGCAAACCGCCCTGGAACGCGTAGAGCATGGCCATGTTCGCGAGGACGTCGAGCACGCTGACGTAGACAGCCAGCTTCAACGGCTCACCCCGAGGCGGCGAGAACTGATGTGCGGCCAACGCCGCGATCCACACGACTGCCGTGGCCGATGCGCGTGAGAGCACCAACGGCCACAGACCGCCTTCGCCGTCGATGCGGTGCAGGCAGACGAACGCGAGGGCGAAGGCCACACCCGAACCGACGGTCAGCAAGGCAACCTTCTTCGTGAACCGCATGGCTCGCCCACCGGAGATCTCCCCCACCGTCTCGTCCGGCGATTCCTTGCTGACGAGCACCACGGCAACGAGGGCGACCACGACGCCGACGAACGCGATCGCACCGGGGCGTTCACCGAATCCCAGGCCGATCAGCACCGGAATCCCGGCCACGAGAACGGCGGTGAGCGGCGACACCACTGCCATCGGACCCGACGCGAGCGCGAGATAGAACCACCACACGGCCAACCCGCCGGCGATCCCGGACAGCGCACCCCACACCAGCGACGACGCCGTGAGCGAACCCGAGACGAACGGGGCGATCATCAGCACGATCAGCACCGACAGCGGATACGACACCAGCACCACGCGCAGCGCGGCCACTCGACGCGAAGCGACCCCGCCGACGAAATCGCTCACCCCGTAGCCGATTGCGGCCACGAGGGCGAGAAGGACGGACGTCAGCGCATGCCCTTCACACGGCGTCCGAGTTCGCGGGTCACCTCACGCTCGGCGGTGCGACGGGCCAGATCCTGGCGCTTGTCGTAGTCCTGCTTACCCCTTGCGAGCGCCAACTCCACCTTCACCTTGCCGTCGGAGAAGTACATCGACAGCGGCACCAGCGTCTGGTTTCCCTCACGCGTCTTGCCGACGAGATGCTCGATTTCCCGCTTGTGCAGCAATAGTTTCCGGGTACGCCGCGGCGAATGGTTCGTCCACGTTCCCTGGGTGTACTCGGGGATGTGCAGCGAACGCAGCCACACCTCTCCGTCGTCCACGGTGGCGAACGCATCGACCAACGACGCCTTGCCTTCCCGCAGGCTCTTCACCTCGGTACCCACGAGGGCGATGCCGGCCTCGTAGGTGTCGATGATGGCGTAGTTGTGACGCGCCTTGCGGTTCGTCGCGATGACCTTACGGCCCTTTTCCTTCACGTTCCGGGCCTTTCAGTCCGCGTATTGCCAAGATTCCTCACGAGCAGAGTGCTCCCAAGAAGCATAGGAGATCAGGCAAGCCGTTTATTCCCGCACGTACAGGCGCAACGTGACGTAAGCGGTAGCGGCCGCCATGCCCACACCGACGAGAATCAGCCACGGCGACACGAACAGAACGTCACTGTTGGAGATGCGCGCCACGATATTCGCCTCGTAGACGTCTGCGAGCACGTCGTCGATGAACATGTTCTTCGCGGTGAACAAACCGACGATCGCGAGACCCGCTCCGACCAGAGCTGCCGCTACCGCCTCGAGAAGGAACGGAAGCTGGGTGTACCAGCGGGTCGCGCCCACGAGACGCATGATCCCCACTTCCGTACGACGCGTGAAGGCGGCAATCTGCACCATGTTCGCGATCAGCAGGACCGCAGCGATTGCCTGCACGATCGCAATCGCAAACGCGGCGTTGCGGACACCGCTGAGGACGCTGAACAGTCGTTCCACCAGCTCACGCTGATTCAGGACGCTCTCGACGCCGGGACGCGCAGCGAACTGCTCGTTGATGACACCGAACCGCTCCGGATCGCTCAACTTCACCTTGAACGAGGCAGGGAAGGTATCAGGACTCACGAGAGCCGCGAGTTCCGGCTGGTCCTTGAAGACACGTTCGGTGGCATCCTTCACCGCGTCTTCCCGGTTGAGATATTCGACCGATACGACGGCGGGAGTGTTGTCGAGATCGGAACGAATCCCCTTGCAGATGTCACCGTCGCAGCCCGGGTCGGTCGTCGAGATGGCGTCGGTGAGGAAGATCTGCACCTCCACACGATCGAGGAAGATCTGCTGCGTCTTACCGGCCATCTGCACCACCAGCAGACCGCTGCCGAACAAGCCGAGCGAAATCGCTGTGGTCAGAACCATCGCGATCGTCATGGTGATGTTGCGGCGCAGGCCGGTGAGAACCTCGCTGAAAATGAAACTGGCGCGCATCGGAAAAATCGAATCCTTCGTAGGAGGGAGTAGGCGATCGCGGCGAAGACGTTCGCGGACGGTGGCTGTCGCAGGCGGCTATCGACCGACGCCGTACACACCCCGCGCTTCGTCGCGCACCACGTGACCGAGGTCCAGTTCGACGACCCGCCGTCGCATCGAGTCGACGATGTGATGGTCGTGCGTGGCCATGACCACGGTGGTTCCGGTGCGATTGATCCGTTCGAGCAGCAACATGATGTCCTGGCTCGTGTCCGGGTCCAGGTTGCCCGTCGGTTCGTCACACAGCATGACCAGCGGCCGGTTCACGAATGCGCGCGCAATGGCCACACGCTGCTGTTCACCGCCGGAGAGTTCGGTGGGCAGCCGATCCGCTTTGCCCGACAGGCCGACCAGGTCGAGGACCTCGGGAACGGTGCGCGTGATCATCGATCGGGGCTTGCCGATCACTTCGAGCGCGAACGCGACGTTCTCCGACACCGTCTTCTGCTGAAGCAATCGGAAGTCCTGGAACACGCATCCCATGCTCTGGCGCAGCTTCGGCACCCGGCGGGCCGACAGCTTGTTCACATGAAAATTGGAGATGTGAATGTCACCGGAGGTGGGTGCCTCCTCCTTCAGGAGCAGGCGCATGAACGTCGACTTGCCGGAACCGGATGGTCCGATGAGAAAGACGAACTCGCCCTTGTCCACCTCGACGCTCACCTTGTCCAAGGCGGGCCTGGTAGACGTCTTGTACGACTTCGACACACTCTCGACGCTGATCACGGGGAGCCAGTCTAGCCGGACGACGCAAGGTGAACCTCGGTGTGCGTTTTATGCCTGGTTCTCGCGCATGCGCCAGCGAATACCCGACTCCAGGAACCCGTCGATGTCGCCGTCGAGCACGGTGGACGGGTTGTTGACCTCGAACTCGGTTCGCAGGTCCTTCACCATTTGGTACGGGTGCAGGACGTACGAACGCATCTGGTTGCCCCAGCTGGCCCCGGTGTCGCTCTTGAGGGCGTCCATCTGCGCGCGCTCTTCCAGACGCTTGCGCTCCAGCAGCTTGGCCTGCAGCACGCGCATCGCCGACACCTTGTTCTGCAGCTGACTCTTCTCGTTCTGACAGGTCACGACGATCCCGGTCGGGATGTGCGTCAGACGCACGG
>JAAZAD010000106.1 GCA_012514505.1 Rhodococcus sp. (in: high G+C Gram-positive bacteria)
CCGCGCGCGGCGTGCCGACAACATCACGTGACGCTCCGGTTTCGGCGTTCTTGCGGGCATGCTACGGTGCTGCGCCTACCTGCCTGTGCCCGTTGTCCACAGATGTGGACAACCATGTGGACACGGGGGTCGGAGGCGGGCGACGACCTGCACAACTTCCGAGATCCGAACGATATCACCGGTGACATGAGCGACCAGAACGAGGTGTGGACGGCGGTATCGCAACTGTTGCGCGCCCAGCTCAACGAGGCCGTGTGGTTCTCGACGTTCACCGACGTGGTTCCCCAGGTGCGCGACGACGACGCGCTGGTGCTCGAGGTGCCGAGCACGCTCACCCGCGATCGCATCCTCACCCGCTACCAACCGCTGATCACCGATGCCATGCGCGACCTCGGGTTCGCCAGCCGGCGCTTCGACGTGGTGATCGGTGACGGCTCGGCCGACGGGTTCGTCGATCCCGATCCTGCGCCGGCCCTGATCCTCGACGCCGAACCGACGCCGCTGTCGTCGATCGCCCTGCTCGACGGCGACGAAGCGCTCGACGCCGCAGGATTGAACCCGAAGTACACGTTCGAGACGTTCGTCAAGGGCACGTCCAACCAGTTCGCCCTGGCCGCCGCGATGCGCGTCGCCGAAACGCCCGCCCGGTCGTACAACCCGTTGTTCATCTACGGCTCGGCGGGGCTCGGCAAGACCCACCTGCTGCACGCGATCGGTCACTACGTCCACACGAACTACCAGCACCACGTGGTCCGGTACGTGTCGACCGAGACGTTCATGAACGAGTTCGTCGACGCGATCCGCACGAACGCGATGGGGAACCTGCGGCGCCGGTACCGCGAGGTCGACGTGCTGCTGATCGACGACGTGCAGTTCCTGGAGGGACGCGAAGGCCTCCAGGAGGAGTTCTTCCACACGTTCAACTCGCTGCACGGCGCCAACAAGCAGATCGTCATCTCGTCGGACCGCACGCCCGACGCGATCGCCACCCTCGAAGAGCGCCTCCGCGGGCGGTTCCGGTGGGGTCTGCTCACCGACATCCAGCCGCCCGACCTCGAGACCCGCCTGGCAATCCTGCGCAACAAGGCCGAGCGCGAGCGCGTGGCGGTCCCCGACGACGTGCTCGCTTACATCGCTACGAAGATCACCAGCAACATCCGCGAGCTCGAGGGCGCCCTCATCCGCATCACCGCGTGGGCCAGCCTCACCGGTGAGCCGGTCACCCTCGAGGTGGCGCAACACCAGCTGGCGCCGCTGCTCACCGAGGCCGAGCCGCGTCCGCGCACCGACGCCGAGTTGCTCGCCGAGATCGCCGGCATCTTGGGCTTCGAGGTCGACGCCTTGAAGTCGAAGAGCCGCCAGCGCCCGCTAGTCACCGCCCGACAGATCGCGATGTACGTGTTCCGTCAGCACACCGACCTGAGCTACCCGTCGATCGCCCGGTTGTTCGGCGGTCGCGACCACACCACGGTCATCCATGCGGTCGAGAAGATCGAGCGCCAGATGGGTGAGCGCAAGCAGACCTTCGAGCAGGTCACCGACCTGATGAAGAAGCTCAAGGAATGACGCCCGGCCGCCCACATCCCATGTGGACACGCCCGTGCACAACCGGGGTGACATCCGGGGACAACCGCCGAGTGTCCACCGAACCACATCGACGTGATTCATTTGCTGTGCACGACGGTGGGCTTCCGTGTGGGCGGCCGCGCACACTCTACGCTGGGGCGTTGATGGGTTGTCCCCAATCCACACCCCCTACTACTGCTACTACCTCTATGAATCAACGAATGGGGAGAAGGGCCGCACTGTGAAGTTCCGTTGCGAACGCGAGATCCTGGCCGATGCGCTCAC
>JAAZAD010000107.1 GCA_012514505.1 Rhodococcus sp. (in: high G+C Gram-positive bacteria)
CCGAACGATTCGGCCGGGCCCCGGCGCAGCACGCTCACCTCGAAGCCGTCGCCGTCGTCGACGATGTCGAGGCTCACCTCGTCCGGCGCGTAGGTGAGGGTGACGGCCATACGCGAGGCGTTCGCGTGACGAACCGTGTTCGACACGGCGCCTTGGGCAATGCGAACGATCGCCGCCTCGACCGGCATCGGCAGGCGCACGGGCTCTCCTTCGACGATGGCCTCGGCATGCAAAGAATCGCTGTTCGCGTTTTCGCAGATCCGGCCCAGGGCCTCGGCGAGCGATTGGCCGTCCAATGCAGCGGGCGTGAGATCGCCGATCAGCTGCCGGGTTTCGGCGAGACTGTCGGCGGCGGTGTCACGGGCGAGGTGGATGCGATCCAAAGCGGGGTGATCGGGAGCGGCTCGTTCCGCTGCATGAAGAAGCATCTGGATACTCGACAACCCTTGAGCGACCGTGTCGTGAATTTCGCGGGCCAGGCGTTCACGTTCGGCGAGAACACCGGCCGCGCGCTCCTGCGCCGCAAGTTCTTCGCGGGTACTCATCAGTTCGTCGATGAGCTGACGGCGTTCCTCGGATTCGCGTTCCCGTTCCGCCGCTTCGCGGTACAGCGCCTGGTAGCCGAGACCGATCGCAACCGCCACGCATGCCCCGATCACGGGACCGACGACGCCGGCCACCGACCAACCGCGGTGTGCTGCGGTTCCGACCACGGCCACCACCGTGGCGAAGACGACACCGATCAGGTTCCACGGCGGCCGCAGGAGGTACAGATACAGGAAGAACATGCCGAACGCGATGTAGGCGGCATCCGGTGCGAGCCACATCAATGCCAGCCACACGAGCGTTCCGCCGGCGAGCCACACGTGCATCTTCGCTCCGTGCCAATGCCGGCTGAGTCCGAAGAGATAGCCGACGATGAACAGCACCGACAGCACCGCGACCGGAACTTTGTGCGGGGCATCGAGCAGCACCGCCCGCAGGAAGACGACAGCCGTCAGCGCGCCGACGAGCACGTGCATGCTCACTTGCAGGCCGGCGAAAACGGGCGTCAGGGGCGATCGGTGCATCCCGCCCAGCCTAGCCAGACGCAGGGGCCGGGCATCCATCGAAAGTTGTAGACACGCCCCCATCCTTCGACATCGGAAATCCCATCCGACGTGCGATGGAACCAGTGCCCGACCACGCGAGAGTGGACATCGGAGCCGCAGAAGGCGGTTTCGAGAGAAGGGACCACACCCGTGTTTGTCGCATCGAGGGACCTGCGCGCCGCGCGGGGCCGCTTCGCGCTCATCTCGATCGTCGTCTTGCTGGTGGCGCTGCTCGTCAGCTTCCTCAGCGGGTTGACGGCCGGGCTGGGTCACCAGAACATTTCCGCCATCGAATCCGTGTCGGCAGACCGATTGGTGCTCGCCGACAACGGTGCCGAGCCCTCGTTCGACGAATCCACTTTGTCAGCTGAGCAGATCACCACCTGGAACAGTCACGCCGACAGCGTCGCTCCCATCGGTATCGGACGGGGCAAGGCAGGGGTGGCGGACGGTCCCCAGAAGTCGGTATCCCTGTTCGGCGCCGACTCCGGCTTCGGCGACCGCACACCCACGACGACGGGCACGGTGGTGCTCAGCGAAGGTGCCGCGAAGGACCTGGATGCTGCTGCCGGTGACACGGTGTCGATCGGTGCCGAGCAGTTCACCGTCGGCGCCGTTCGGGGTGACGACTGGTACAGCCACACACCCGTGGTGTGGCTGACGCTGACCGACTGGCAACACAACACTCCGCGAGCCGGGGCGGCCACGGTTCTAGCCGCCAGCGGCATCGATGATGCCGACGCGGCGAACAGTGCAGCCTCCACCACGTCGATGACGGTGGCGGATTCACTGAATGCGATCGGCTCGTACAAGTCGGAAAACGGCTCGCTGACCCTCATGACGCTGATGCTGTTCGCGATCTCCGCGCTCGTGATCGGCGCGTTCTTCACCGTCTGGACCATTCAGCGCACGCCGGACATCGCCACCCTGAAAGCGTTGGGCGCATCCACGTCGTCGCTGATCCGGGATGCGCTGGGACAGGCGCTGATCGTGCTGCTCGCCGGTGTGTCGCTCGGTATCGGCATCACCGCAGTGGTCGGCAGCCTCATCGGTGAGGCGATGCCCTTCGTTCTCGACGCGTCGACGACGTTGGTGCCCGCCGCGGCACTGATCGGGCTCGGCCTTCTCGGCGCCGCGTTCGCCCTTCGTTTCCTCTCCATCACAGATCCCCTCACTGCCCTCGGAGGTTCCCGATGAGCACCACCAAGACCGTTCTCGACCACAGCGCCGTTCTCGAACTGAACGACGTCACGCTCACGTTCCCCGACGGGCAGAGCCGCGTCACCGCGCTCGACCGTGTCTCGTTGCGACTCGGCCGGGGCGAGATCGCAGCCATCACCGGACCGTCCGGTTCCGGGAAGTCCACGCTGCTGGCGGTCGCGTCGACGCTGATCCGCCCCGATTCCGGGCGCGTGTTGCTCCGTACCTCGGACGGCGCCACGGACGTTGCCGCTCTGAGTCGTGGTGACGCCTCGCGGTTGCGGCGCAGCAACATCGGCATCGTGTTCCAGCAGTCCAACCTGGTGTCGTCGCTGACTGCGCTCGAGCAGCTCGAGGCGATGTCGCACCTGGGGCAGCGGATTTTCACGCCGCGCAGTGTTCGCAAGGCGACCCGCGAGAAGGCGTTGGATCTGCTCGACGCGGTGGGCCTGGCGGATCACGCGCGCAAGCGCCCGTCGCAGCTGTCGGGTGGTCAGCGTCAGCGCGTGAACATCGCTCGCGCATTCATGAACGATCCGGCGCTGCTGGTGATCGACGAGCCGACGTCCGCACTCGACCAGGAGCGTGGTGCGGCCATCATCGAACTCATCCTCGGGGTCGTTCGTGAGCACGACACGGCAACTCTGCTGGTCACCCACGATCAGGCTCATCTCGGCCGGATGGACACCGTGTACCGCGTGGTGGACGGGGTGCTCGGGCTCGATCACCAGGCTGTCGCTGCCTGACCACTATTGCGCGTGGGTGCAGGTGCGAGAACGCTGGATCACGACACCCCTGCGTGAGTGGAGACGGCCATGGAAACCACAATCACCGAGATCGGGGCAGACATCTATCGACTGTCCACGTACGTGGAAGAGGCGAATCTGGTGATGGGTCAGTTCCTCGTCGACGGAGACGAGCCGTTGCTGTTCCATACCGGTCAGCGCGCGCTGTTCCCGTCGGTGTCGGCGGCGGTCGCTCGTCTGATGCCGGTGGAGAAGCTGCGGTGGATCACGTTCGGGCATGTCGAAGCCGACGAGTGTGGCTCGATGAACTCGTGGTTGGCGGCGGCGCCGAACGCCGTCGTTGCGCACGGGGCGATGGGGTGCTTCGTGCAGGTCAACGACCTGGCTGACAGGCCGCCGCGTCCACTGAACGACGGTGATGTGATCGTCACCGGTGCGCGCCGGGTCCGTCATCTCGATACCCCGCACGTGCCGCACGGTTGGGACGCCGGGCTGATGTTCGAGGAGACGACGCGGACTCTGTTCTGCGGCGACCTGTTCACCACGTTCGGTCGGAACCCTCCGACCACGGACGGGGAGATCGTCGGTCCGGCGCTCGCGGCAGAGGACCTGGCGCACCCGACGTGCTTGACGCCTGCCCTGGCCCCCACGATCCAGGGGCTCGCAGAGTTGGAGCCGCTGACTCTGGCGTCCATGCATGCCCCGGCTTTCGCCGGCGATTGTGCCCAGGGGCTGCACGATCTGGCAGACGCGTACGGGATGCGTCTCGCCGCCGAAACAGAGCGGTACCGCGAGTCGGCGTAGATCGGTAATACCCATTGACGGGTGTGTATTCGCGTCGTATCGTAATCAACATAAGTGTTGATAAAGGAGATGGTTGATTAATGATCGTGGATCCGGACGCCGAAGATCGACTCGACCGGGCCTTCATGGCCTTGGCCGATCCGGTTCGGCGGCGGATCGTGGCTCGGCTCAGTAGGGGACCGGCAACGGTCAACGAACTGGCTGAGCCGTTCGAGATCACCAAACAAGCTGTCTCCCGCCACATTCACGTGCTCGAGCAGGCGGGAATCGTCACTCGAACCCGGGACGCGCAACGCCGACCGGTGCACCTGAACGCGGCACGACTCGAAGATCTCACTGCGTGGATCGACAGGTACCGACTCGTCAGTGAGCGGCAGTTTCGCAAGCTCGACAACGTGTTGAACACCCTGAAGGAGACGAAGCAATGAGCACCAACCCCGTAACCATCAATGCGCCCGAGGGCGTCCCGTTCATCGACATCACCCGTGAGTTCGACGCTCCCGTGGCGGACGTCTTCCGAGCCCACGCCGATCCCGAACTCGCGAAGCAGTGGCTCGGACCCAACGGATACGAGATGAAGGTCGATGAATACGACTTCAAGACCGGAGGCCGCTACCGCTACATCCACCGCGACCCGCAGGGCGAGGAATATGCGTTCAACGGCGTCTACCACGTGGTCCGCGAGAACGAATTCGTCATCCAGACCTTCGAATACGAAGGCTTTCCCGACGCGGTCAGCATCGAATCGATGACCCTCGTCGACCTCGGCGACGGCCGCACCCGAATCGAATCGCACGCGGTCTACCCAACCCTCGAGGCCCGCGACGGCATGGTCGAGAGCGGAATGGAGACGGGCCTCCGCGAAGGCTACGAGCGCCTCGACGCGCTGCTGGCTTGACCGTCCTGGCTGGACGGCGACACCTCCGATATCATTGTGGTGATATCGGAGGTGAGCGCTGTGGAACAGATCCTGATCCGCAACCTGCCCGAGGGAACCAAGGCAGCCCTGCGGGCGCGGGCCGAGCAGCATCATCGGTCGGTCGAGGCCGAGCTGCGCGTCATCCTCGGTGAGGTCCTCGCACGGGAGCCGGTGACCCTCGTCGACCTCTTGAGCGTCGACGAGGGTGCCGACATCGAGTTCGAGCCCGAACGCCTCGGTACGACCGCCCGAACTGCTGACCTGTGAAGTACGTCTTGGACACCAACGTCGTGTCCGCTCTGCGAGTCCGGGGACGCAATCGGTCGGTCGAGGCTTGGGCGGAGTCAGTGCCGGTTGCCGATCAGTTCGTGACAGCACTGACCATCGCCGAGATCGAGCGAGGCGTGGTCACCCGAGAGCGATCCGACCCGGCGCACGGTGGGGTCTTGCGCCGGTGGTTCGAAGATCGGGTTCTGCCTGCATTCGCCAGCCGTGTGCTGCCGTTCGATCTGCCGGCCGCACGGGTGCTGGCCACCTATCGGGTGCCAGAGCATGCGCCGTTCGACGACGCACTCATCGCTGCCGTCGCGGAGGCCGCCGACATGACCGTGGCGACACGCAATATCAAGCACTTCGAGCCGCTCGGCGTCCGATGTGTCAATCCGTGGGACGCGAATTCCTGAGGGTGAGGTTTCGGTCAGCCGCTGTTCGGTCAGGCGGTGGTCGCCAATGCGGCGGCAAGTCCGAACGGGATGCCCATCGCGATCACCTCGATCACCGCGCGTTTCAGCGAGGCGTCGGCGGTGATGCGGTGGGCGGCCGCGCTGTCCACCCACGTGCGGCGCCACCACCAGCCGAGGACTAGCAGCGCGATCAGTGTCACGGATTTCGCGAGAACGATTCGGCCGTAACCCGTCCCGTACAAGGCGGTGAGCGAACCGAGCCGCACCGCCGCGTCGATGACACCCGTGATCGTCAACGCCCACACGCACCGCCACGCCAGGGTGGAGTATCTCGGCAACCACGCCGCCCAGGCCCCGCGCGAGCGCAAAGTGGCTGCCAGGGCAGCGAGTACACCGATCCAGGTGGCGGCCGCCAGCGCATGCACGGCATCGAGGGCGGACCCGAGCACCTGCTGCGACATGTGTCCGGTCACGGGGCGTAGGACAAGCGCCAATGCGGACAGGGCGATCACGGGCATGATCGGCAGTTCACGGCCGGAGCGAAATGCGAACGCCGCGTACGCGGAGATGGCGACGGCACACACCACGGCAGCCACGCCGATTCGGCCGGACGTTGCGTGTGTGAGGAACTCCGCGAACTGCGCGACGGACATGCCCGTCGCGCTCACGTTCTCGACCTCGGCTGCCGTCATGGTCAGCAGGATCGCCTCGCACAGCACCCAGGCGCCACCGGTCCAGGCGGCGTAGCGCCACAGGGCATCTGGCGAGGCCGCAGGTCGTCGATCGTCTCGGCCCATCCAGCCGAGGACGCCGAGTCCCAGGGTGAGCGATCCGAGCAGCAGCGTGAGCACCCGCACGAACGCGGAGACGCCCGGTCCGTCCGGCGCGGCCAACCACCACGCCAGCGCGACACCGACCAGCCCGGTGGGTACGGCGAACAGCAACACTCTGCGGTCCGCCGCACCCACTGGCATCAGCGCTCTCCCCGCGGCTTCCGCAATGCGAATGCGAGCGCGCCCGCAAACACGACGACACCTGCCACGACGAACACCCAGATCGGCACGCCGCCGGATCCCGAACCGTCCGACTCCCCGGCGTCGGCGGCGGGTCCGGGAGTGCCGTTGCCTTCCTCGGTGAGGGTGAACGTTCGGGTGCCGCTCACGGGATGCCCGTCGGCGGACGTCACCCGGAAGGCGATGGTGTAGTCGCCGGTCGGCCCGAGTTCACCGACCTCCGTGCTCACGGCGGTTCCGGAGACGATCGGGTCGCTCTTGGACCACAGGTTGCCGTCCGGCCCGACGACTGTCAGCGAGGCGAACGCCTCCTGCAACGGCTCGTTGAACGTCACGGTCACCTGTTCGGGTCCGGCGGCGATCTGTGCGCCGTCCTCGGGATTGGACCCGGTCACCACCGAGTGCGCCGAGGCGGGTCCGGCAGTGAGCACCAGCATCAGCAGTGCGAAGAACCCGACCGCGACGACGCGGATCCGCGCCCTCATGAGCGCCGCCCGCGGATCACTGCGCCCAGACCGAGAGCCGCACCGAGGGCTCCGAGTACCAGGCCGATGCCGCCGAGCCACCGTGCGGTGTCGTCGGTGGCGGCAGCGTCTGTGTGCTCTTCGGCTGCCTCGTCCTGGCCGTCGACCGTGTGCCCGCCGTGGCTGTGTCCGTCTTCGGACGCGGCGGCGAGGGTCAGCGCGGGTGCGGGCTTCTCGGGTTCGCTGCCGTCTTCGCCAGGCTCCTGGTCCCAGGCGACGATCTCACCGTCGCTGTAGGTCTGGGTGGCCGCGAACGACACCACCTCCTGCTCGGGGAGCGGTCCGGCCGACAGGACGAAACGCTGGAACTGGCCGGGCGCCACGCCCACGCCAGGGTCGGCGGTCCACGTGACGGCGGTGGCGAGCTGCGACTCGGGGTCCTTCTCGACGACGGAGGTCCACCCGGGGATCGGCTCGGTGCGAGCGGACGTCAGCCCGGGCAGTTGCACCGACACCGCGGTGGTGGATGCGTCGTCGGATTCGGTGGGAACGCTGAACGTCAGGACGGAGTATCCGCCTTGCTGGGCGCCCGGCGCGGAGACAGAGACGTGTGCCGCGGCGACGCCGGCGGTGAGCAGCAGGGCGCTGCCCGCCGCTCCCGCCGTGAAGAGGGCACGGGAAACGAGGGAGTTCATGAAATGTGGTCCTTCAAGGTTCGTACTGGAATGAGAGAGGTGTCAGACCGATACGGGAGGACCACGCCGCGAAATGCTGGCGCGCAACAGAGCGCCCACCGGGTCTGCTGGACGTGGCGCGACGACCAGCGACGGTGTGGTGGGGACGAGCGGAGCAGGCGGGCGGAGGACGACGCGCAGCACCCGAACGATGGGTCCGTACAGCGATTCCGCACCCGCCACCAGTGCGGCACACAGCAGGGTTGCCGCCGCGTGTGCGCCGAGCATCGCCAGTGGGGGAACGACGGAATGGGTGTGCGCGGTCGTGCTGAGAGCAAGGTGTCCCAGCAGCTGTCCGGCACCGAGCGCCGCAACGAGCGACAAGCGAGTGAACCGGTGTCGCGGCAACGTCGCGGTGACGGCACCGAGACCGGCACACACGGCGACCAGCAGCACAAGGGCTGCGGGTGCAGGCGCAATGCCACCGCCCATCCCGTGTGCCGCAAACGCGAGGCCTGCGGACAATGCGCCGACGGCGGCTCCTCGCAGGAGCGCGGTCGGTTCGGGATGGGCGGTGGACACGGCGGTGACTACTGGTGGCGCATCAGCGCACGCCGAGGCGCGCAAGGAGGTCGGCCTCGACCCCGTCGAGCTCGCTGGAGATCGCAGCGTGTGCAGACTTGCGGCGTGCCGGCGGCATCTGCTCGGCAGCACGGACCGCGGTGTTCAGGTCGTTCAGTCGGTCACGCGTCGCCGAGGCGAACGCCCGCGTCTCTGCGTCGTCCGGCTTGTGACCGAGGATGTCCTTGACGGACTTCTCGGCGCCGGAGATACGGGCGCTCAGCCGTCCGCCGTGCCCGGTGAAGTCACCGAGTTCGTCGACGCCCACACCCAGCTTGTGGGCGCGCTTCGTGTCGATCTGCCCGCGCACTGCCGTGGCGGCGCGGTAGGCGATGGGAAGAAGCACCGGGGTCAGCAACCGCGCAACGCCGAGGTACTTCTTGACGTTGGACACGCTGAGGCCCTTCTTGGCGGCCGCTTTCTCCTGGGCCTTCAAGTTCGCGAGCTCGGCCTTCTCGACCTTTTTGTGCGTCTTCTTTTCGGCCTTTTCGGCCTTCTTCTGCGACTTGACCACGGCCTTGTCGCGCTTGCGTTCGTTCTTCGCGCTCAGCTTGGCCTCTAGTTCAGCCTTGTGCTTGAGCGCCTTCGCTTCCGCTTTGCGGGTAGCTCGGGACGAACGTTTCTTGAACAACGCCATCGAAAAGACCCCTTTTCCTGGTGTTTCAGCGCAGCCCACGCTACCAACTGCATCCGGTGGTTCGGGATCAGCCTAGGGGAGCACATAATCTTCGTCATCGTGTGTTCCAAAAACGATAGGCAATCAGAATCCGAGAACGCTCCCGGACGGGCGGCGGTCTCGTCTGCCGTGCTGATCGATTCGGGGGCACTCACCCGTTGCCGGCACCGCGTACACCTCGATGCTGCCCACCCGCATCAGGTGTTCGACGGACCGGAAGACCCCGGTGTGCGGCAACG
>JAAZAD010000108.1 GCA_012514505.1 Rhodococcus sp. (in: high G+C Gram-positive bacteria)
GAGACGGGAATCGAACCCGTGTGCACGGCTTTGCAGGCCGTTGCCTCACCACTCGGCCACTCCACCGTAAAAGGTCGAGTCCAACCTCTCGAGCGGACGACGGGATTCGAACCCGCGACCCCAACCTTGGCAAGGTTGTGCGCTACCAGCTGCGCCACGTCCGCATGCACCAACTGCTCGGAGCAATTGCTCTCCGTGGTGCGGTTGAGAACATTAGCCGACCATGAGTGATAGTTACAAATCGGCAGGTCAGTGAGCATCTCGTGAACAACACACGAACGACAACCATGTAATTCGGACGGCACGGGGGATGGGAATTGCCACCACAAGTGTCGGAGAGGGCGTCGCGAATGCCAGGAAGGTGATTCGTATTCGCTCGCCGAGTCGTGTTAGTGTTCCAACTCGTTCGAGCGACAACATTGCTTGCTCAACGGTCCCGTGGCTCAGTGGAAGAGCGTCCCGTTCACACCGGGAAGGTCGCTGGTTCGATCCCAGCCGGGACCACCGAAAACCCCTGTCATCGCATCGGTGCGATGACAGGGGTTTCTTCGTTTCTCGGCGGGCGTTCGGGGGACGTCGCCGGTAGTCTTGATTCGTCGGTCGACCATGGATACGGAACGGAACAGGTGGGCGCCCTGAGTACCGAGGAGATTCACTCCGAAATGGCCGGAAAGGACAAGTCCGAGACGAGGCGGTTCGCGGTCGTCGCGGATCGCTGGCGCCGGTCTCGTGAGCGCATTGCCGCGAACAAACACCTCGAACGTACGTATCGCATCGTGGTCGGAGTGGTGGGAGGCGTCGTCCTCGTCGCAGGGATCATCGCCATTCCATATCCCGGTCCCGGATGGTTGATCGTGTTCACCGGATTGGGCATCCTCGCCTCCGAGTTCGAGTGGGCACATCGGGTGCTGCGCTGGGTGCGCGTGCGCTACGACGCCTTCATGACGTGGTTCGGGAAGCAGTCGATCTGGATTCGGTCCCTCGGCGCGATCTTCACGTGCGCGGTGGTCCTGGCCACGCTCTGGGTGTTGGGTGCGATCGGCCTCTTCGCCTCCTGGGTGGGCCTCGAGCAGGAATGGCTCCAGGGTCCGTTCTGAGCAGTGCCCGTTCCGGACGGGCCAGTTTCCGACTCCCGAAGTGCCGATAGTCCGTACGTGCGGACACGTGTTCGTGGATGAGCGCGTGGCCGATAACATGGTGCTGCACACTTGTCCGTCGGCAGCACCCCGGCCGATAACACCCCATCTCATCTAGGAGCACATCGCCGTGACCACGCCCGCACCCGAAGCCCCAGCCGCGCTCCTCACGGTGCCAGCAGGGACGACGGCCGGTACCGCGGTCCGCGAGGCCGGCTACCCGTCGAAGGGCCCCGACGTCGTGGTCGTGGTTCGCGACGCGGACGGACAGTTGCGAGACCTGTCCTGGACGCCGGAAGCAGACGCGCAGGTCGAGCCGGTTGCTGCCAATACGGAAGACGGACGCAGCGTCATTCGGCACTCGGCCGCGCACGTTCTGGCGCAGGCCGTGCAGCAGGAGTTTCCGGACGCGAAGCTCGGCATCGGCCCGCCCATCAAGGACGGCTTCTACTACGACTTCCAGGTCGCCGAACCATTCACGCCGGAAAATCTGGCGCGCCTCGAGAAGCGCATGAAGAAGATCATCAAGGACGCACAACGGTTCTCTCGTCGGGTCGTCGAGAACATCGAGGACGCCCGCACCGAACTGGCGGAGGAGCCGTTCAAGCTCGAACTCATCGACGACAAATCGGGCATAGACGACCCCGAGGTCATGGAAGTCGGCGGCGGCGAGCTGACGATCTACGACAACCTCAACCCGCGGACCGGTGACGTGGTCTGGAAGGACCTGTGCCGCGGACCGCACATCCCGACAACCAAGCTGATCCCGGCCTTCAAGATCACTCGCAGCTCGGCCGCCTACTGGCGAGGGAACCAGGAGAACGCACAGCTGCAACGTGTCTACGGCACTGCCTGGGAGTCCACCGAGGCGCAGGACCAGTACCTGGAGTTGCTGGCCGAGGCGGAGCGTCGCGATCACCGGAAGCTGGGTTCGGAACTCGACCTGTTCAGCTTCCCGGACGAGCTCGGCTCCGGGCTTCCCGTCTTCCACCCGAAGGGCGGCATCATCCGCCAGGAGATGGAGGACTACTCGCGTAAGCGTCACGTGGAGGAGGGGTACGAGTTCGTCAACACCCCCCACATCACCAAGGGGCACCTGTACGAGGTTTCCGGCCACCTCGATTGGTATCGCGACGGAATGTTCCCGGCGATGCACATCGACGAGGAACTCAATGAGGACGGCACGGTGCGCAAGCCGGGCCAGGAGTACTTCCTCAAGCCGATGAACTGCCCGATGCACAATCTGATCTTCCGCACACGCGGTCGTTCGTACCGGGAGTTGCCGTTGCGGCTCTTCGAGTTCGGATCGGTGTATCGGTACGAGAAGTCGGGTGTCGTGCACGGGCTCACCCGTGTGCGCGGCATGACACAGGACGACGCACACATCTACTGCACCCGCGAGAACATGCGGGAGGAGCTGACTCGGACGCTCGAATTCGTTCTCGGCTTGCTCGCCGACTACGGGCTCGACGACTACCACCTCGAGCTGTCGACCAAGAACCCCGACAAGTACGTCGGCGACGACACGACGTGGGAGGAAGCGACCAACACGCTGGCCGAAGTTGCGCAGGCTTCCGGTCTCACGTTGGTGCCGGACCCGGGCGGGGCAGCGTTCTACGGACCGAAGATTTCCGTGCAGGTGCAGGATGCGCTGGGTCGCAGTTGGCAGATGTCGACCATCCAGCTCGACTTCAACCAGCCGGAGCGATTCGAACTCGAATACACCGGTAGTGACGGCGCCAAGCATCAACCGGTCATGATCCACCGGGCACTGTTCGGGTCGATCGAGCGGTTCTTCGGAGTGCTCACCGAGCACTACGCGGGCGCGTTCCCGGCGTGGCTGGCGCCCGTGCAGGTCGTGGGCATTCCTGTGGCCGAGGCGTTCGAGGACCACCTCTTCGGTGTGGTGAAACAGCTGAAGGCTGCGGGTGTTCGCGCGGAAGTGGATGCCAGCGACGACCGGATGCAGAAGAAGATCCGGACGCACACCACACAGAAGGTGCCGTTCATGTTGCTCGCCGGCGAGCGTGACGTGGAGGCAGGAGCCGTCAGCTTCCGCTTCCGTGACGGAAGTCAGGTCAACGGTGTACCCGTCGACAAGGCCGTTGCGATCGTGACCGAGTGGATCGCGAAGCGGGAGAACGCGTCTCCGACCGCAGACGCGTTTGCGTCGGGGGAGGCATGAGCTGATGACCGATCCCGAGGATGTGTCGGAGTCGCTCGTGGACCGCGGCCCAGGCGCCCCCGACCATTTGCAACGGATCTGGTCGCCGCATCGAATGTCGTACATAGCCGAAGCGCCGCGGACCCAGGGTGCGACCGGTGAGCCCTTCATCGACATTCCGAAGATGTCGGACGAGGACGGACTGGTCGTTGCACGCGGCGAGCACGTCTACGCGGTTCTCAACCTGTATCCGTACAACCCTGGGCATCTGATGGTGGTGCCGTATCGCAAAGTGGCTGCGCTCGAAGACCTGACCGTCGGTGAGAGTCGCGAACTGATGGCCTTCACCCAGCAGGCGTTGCGGGTCATCAAGAGCGTGTCGAACCCGGACGGGTTCAACGTCGGACTCAATCTCGGCGCCGCAGCAGGTGGGTCGCTGGCGGAGCACCTGCATCAGCACATCGTGCCGAGATGGGGTGGCGACGCGAACTTCATCACCGTGCTCGGCGGCGTGAAGGTCATGCCGCAATTGCTGCGCGAGACGCGCAGCCTCCTCGCGAAAGCTTGGCATGAGTGAGGCAGCGGGAAGTGCAGACGACATGACCTGTGAATCGTGGCAGCCGGAGGAGGCAGGCTCGTGCTGAGTTTCTTTGGTCGCGACGCCGTGTCGAAAGTGACCGCACCGGTGGGCCATGCGCTCCTCAGGACCGGGCTGACACCCGATGCGGTGACGGTGATCGGCACGGTCGCGACTATCGCCGGTGCGGTGACGCTGTTCCCGACCGACCACCTGTTCATCGGAACCCTGGTCATCTGGCTGTTCGTCATGTTCGACATGCTCGACGGTGCGATGGCGCGTGCCCGCGGTGGCGGTACGCGATTCGGGGCAGTTCTCGATGCCACGTGTGATCGTCTCGCGGACGGTGCGATCTTCGCCGGGCTCGCATGGTGGGCGATCTTCCACGAAGAGAGCCGGCCGCTGTTCGTAGCGACCCTGATCTGTTTGGTGACTTCGCAGGTCATCTCGTACGCGAAGGCGCGTGCAGAGGCGAGTGGCCTCTCTGCGGACGGCGGACTGATCGAGCGCCCGGATCGGTTGGTCATCGTGCTGGCCGGCGCCGGTCTGACCGGACTCGGTTTGGACTGGGCCATTCACATAGCGATGTGGCTCCTGGCTGCCGGCAGTGTCATCACCGTGTTCCAGCGCGTTCTGGCTGTCCGTTCCTCGCCGGGGGCGAGGGAGCTGATTCCGACGTCCAAGACGTCGGACGGCGGCGAGGCGCCGCAGTCGTGAGCCTTTCCGCCCAGATAAGCGATCTTGGATACGCTGCCGGCTGGCGCTTGGTACGAGCACTGCCCGAAGGCGTGGCCACCTCACTGTTCGACCGCGGCGCAGATTTTGCCGCGCGCGATGGGGGACCGGAGCAGCTGCGCGCCAACCTTGCCCGCGTGCTCGGTGTTGCACCGGGCGAGGTTCCGGACGAGTTGATGCGCGAGTCGATGCGCTCGTACGCGCGGTACTGGCGAGAGGCATTCCGGTTGCCCTCCATGGATCTCGTGGAGACGGCACGCAACCTCGACGAGCTGATCGAGGGACGTGAGCACCTCGAGGCGGCGATGGCAGCGGGTAACGGCGCGATCCTGGCACTGCCGCACAGCGGTAACTGGGACATGGCAGGAGTCTGGTGTGCCCAGCAGTGGGGCGGAATCTCCACTGTCGCCGAACGATTGAAGCCCGAATCGCTCTACCAGCGCTTTCTCGCCTATCGCGAAGGTCTGGGTTTCGAGATCTTTCCGCTCAGTGGCGGCGAACAGCCACCGTTCGTGGAGCTGTCCGCTCGCTTGCGGGAGAACAAGGTCGTCTGTCTGCTCGGGGAGCGCGATCTGGCCCGTAAGGGCATCCCCGTCACGTTCTTCGGGGAGCAGACCCGTATGCCGGCCGGTCCCGCCAAGCTGGCGATCGAAACGGGCGCGACGCTTCTTCCGGTCCACTGCTGGTTCGTCGACGGTGGATGGGGATTCCGGATCGATCCGCCTCTCGACGTCTCGGGTGGAGTGGGTGCGACGACGCAATTGCTGGCTCGCCGATTCGAAGCGAACATCGCCGAACATCCTGCGGATTGGCACATGCTGCAACCGCTGTGGCGTTCGGATCTGTCAGAGGAGCGGATTTCCCGTATGGAGGGGCCGTGAATATCGGCATGATCTGCCCCTACTCGTTCGACGTGCCAGGTGGTGTGCAGGCGCACGTGGTGGATCTCGCCGAGGTGTTGATCGAGCGCGGTCACAAGGTGAGCGTGCTGGCACCGGCTTCGGAGGGCGTCGAGTTGCCCGACTTCGTCGTCTCGGCGGGGAAAGCACTCGCCATCCCGTACAACGGGTCGGTGGCACGGCTGAGTTTCGGCCCGACCGCCAGTGCGCGGCTGCGGCGTTGGATCGCGAGCAACGACTTCGACGTGCTCCACATTCACGAACCCAACGCCCCCAGCCTGTCGATGTTGGCATTACGGGTAGTGGAAGGTCCGATCGTCGCCACCTTCCATACCTCGACCACCAAGTCGTTGGTGCTCAGTACATTTCAGGGTGTCCTTCAGCCCTACCTCGAGAAGATCAGCGGACGTATCGCTGTCTCCGAACTCGCCCGACGGTGGCAGATGGAATCGTTGGGATCGGACGCCGTGGAGATACCGAACGGGGTGGATGTCGATGCGTTCGCCCACGCAGAGCCCCTTCCTGGTTACCCGCGATCCGGCCCGACGATCTTGTTCCTCGGGCGCTACGACGAACCGCGCAAGGGGATGGCGGTTCTCATGGGGGCACTGCCGAAGTTGATCGAGAAGCACCCTGACCTAGAGGTGCTGGTCGTCGGCCGCGGCGACGAGCACAGGCTGCTCCGAGAGGCCGGTGGTCTGGCATCGCATTTCAGGCTGCTCGGTCAGGTCACCGACGAAGAGAAGGCGTCGGCACTGCGCAGTGCCGACGTGTACTGCGCCCCCAACCTCGGTGGCGAGAGTTTTGGAATCGTGCTGGTCGAGGCGATGGCGGCGGGTACAGCGGTGGTCGCCAGCGAACTCGACGCCTTCCGGCGAGTACTGCGCGACGGCACTGCCGGGGAACTGGTTCCGGTGGACGACTCCGTCGCGTTCGGTGACGCGGTGTTGCGGCTTCTCGACGACCCCGAGTACCGACGCAGACTTGTCGACGCGGGTACCGCAGTGGTCGGAGAATACGACTGGCCGGTAGTCGCGGAGCAGATTCTGCGGGTCTACGAAACTGTCACCGTGGGTGCGAATCGCGTTCGCGAGGTGGGCTCGTGACCTTCTCGGCGTTGACGATTTTCGTCATGGCGCTGGTCGCCGCCGTTCTGTTCGTGGTCGGACTGTGGGCCTACAGCACGGCGAATCGCCTCGATCGCCTGCACGTCCGTTCCGATCTGTCCTGGCAAGCGCTCGACGCAGCACTGGCCCGCAGGGCTGTGGTGGTACGCGCGATCGCGGCGGGACTCGGATCTCAGGATTCACGGCGTCTCGTCTTGTTGGCGGACCGTGCGGAGCGTGCGGACCGGGTCGCGCGTGAGGTGGCGGAGAACGCGGTGTCCGGAGCCCTAGCGACGATGGACTTCGACGATGTACGCCCACAACTTCTGGCCGAACTCGCGGACTCCGAGGCGCGAGTGCTCATCGCTCGCAGATTCCACAACGACGCGGTTCGGGACACGCTCGCATTGCGCACGCGACGCCCGGTGCGGTGGTTGCATCTGGGCGGCACCGCTCCGCTACCGACGTACTTCGAGATCACCGAACGCACTACCGCTGCGGCGATGTCGGATGGGCTGAGTCTCGACACGACGCGGACGTCAGCGCGTGTGGTGATCCTGGACCACGACGGGCGTGTGCTGCTGCTGCGTGGACACGATCCGGCGGCACCCGGCACCCGCTATTGGTTCACGGTCGGTGGTGGCGTGGAGAAGGGCGAGAACCTACGTGCCGCCGCGGTGCGTGAGGTGCGCGAGGAGACGGGACTGACGGCGCAGGAATCGGCGTTGCGGGGACCGATGTGGCGCCGGGTGGCGACCTTCTCGTGGGACAACCGGATGATCCGCTCGGAGGAACTGTTCTTCGCGCTCGGCACCGACGGATTCGAACCACACGGCGACGGGTTCACAGAACTCGAAAAGCGCACGGTGACGGCACACAGATGGTGTTCTGCGGCCGACGTCGAGGCATTGGTGAGCGCGGGAGAATCCGTATACCCCCAGGACCTCGCACTCCTCATGGGTGAGGCCAGGGAGATTTCCGCCCAGGCGAACGAACCAGAGGTACGCGCGATCCGGTGACGGCAGTCTCGCAAACCTGACGGGCAGGCCAGCAAAACCGGACTGGCTACGGCGGCGACAGTCACGTCGTCATAGAATCGAACACTGCAACGCGGGCAGTTGGCCTGCGTGCGCGAGTTTCACGAAGTCATATTTCAGCCACTACCCAGGAGTTTGCTGTGAGCACCCCCGAGACCACCCCCACAACCGGTACTGCACGCGTGAAGCGTGGCATGGCCGAGATGCTCAAGGGTGGTGTCATCATGGACGTCGTCACTCCCGAGCAGGCGAAGATCGCCGAGGATGCGGGTGCAGTGGCGGTCATGGCGCTCGAGCGTGTTCCCGCCGACATTCGTGCGCAGGGTGGCGTCTCCCGGATGAGTGATCCGGACATGAACGACGGCATCATCTCCGCAGTCAGCATCCCGGTGATGGCCAAGGCCCGCATCGGGCACTTCGTCGAGGCGCAGATTCTGCAGAGCCTCGGCGTCGACTACATCGACGAGTCCGAGGTACTCACGCCCGCCGACTAC
>JAAZAD010000109.1 GCA_012514505.1 Rhodococcus sp. (in: high G+C Gram-positive bacteria)
CCGACCACGAGGTGAACATCAAGATCTTGCTCGATTCTCTGGTGGCCGGCGGTCAACTGAACGGCGGCGATCGCAACCCGTTGTTGGCATCGATGACCGACGAGGTGGCCGATCTGGTGTTGGCGGACAACATCGCTCAGAACAATCTGCTCGGGGTCTCACGCACGAGCGCCCTACAGATGTCGAGTGTGCACCGCCGGCAGATCGACGAACTCGTAGCGGTCCGAGGACTGGACCGCGAACTCGAAGCATTGCCCACCGACGAGGAACTAGCTCAGCGAAGGCAAGCGGAACACGGTCTGACGTCACCGGAACTCGCCACGTTGACCGCGCACGTCAAGCTGGCGCTCAAGGACGACCTACTGGCGACGGGTCTACCCGACAGTGACACCTTTGCTCCGCGATTGCCGCTCTACTTCCCGTCGAGGTTGCGCCGAGAATTCCGCTCGGCGATCAAGAAGCATCCGCTGCGGCGGCAAATCGTGGCGACCATGCTCGCGAACGACACCATCGACAACGGCGGAATCACGTTCGCGTATCGGTTGGCAGAGGACGCGGGGGCGAGCAGCACCGACTCGATTCGTGCCTATGCCGCCGTCACCGAGATATTCGGGTTGCCGGACCTGTGGGCCCGAATCCGCGGCGCGGGACTGGACACGACCGTCGAGGACCAGTTGATTCTCGAATCGTGCCGTCTGCTCGACAGAGCGTCGCGCTGGCTGCTGCAGAACCGTCCGCAGCCCATCGCGGTGGGAGCCGAAATTGCCAGGTACTCGTCGGATCTGAGGCACCTGGCCCCGAAGGTGACGGGCTGGCTACAAGGACACCAGCGTGACGACCTCACTACGCGATCGCGGGAGGCGATCGCACTCGGCGCACCGAAGGAGCTCGTCTCGCGGGTTTACTGCCTGCTCGATCAGTTCTGCCTCCTGGACGTCAGCGATATAGCCGACATCGCGGAACGGGACGTCGACGAGGTGGCCGAGCTCTACTTCGCGATGGACGCCCATGTCGGTGTGGATTGGTTGCTCACCGCGGTGTCCGGTCTGGCGCGTGGCGATCGGTGGCACTCGTTGGCTCGTCTTGCACTGCGTGACGATCTGTACGGCTCGCTGCGTCAACTGACCATGGAGGTGCTGGCGGGAGGTGAACCGCACGAATCTCCCCAGGAGAAGATCAACGATTGGGAGTCGACGAACGCTTCTCGGCTTGCCCGAGCGAGGTCCGCTCTCACCGAGATATTCGAGTCTGGAACCCTTGACCTTGCAACGCTGTCGGTGGCAGCGCGTCAGGTACGCAGCATGGTGTCGGGAATGGGCACCCGATCGGAGGTAGGACGTTGAGCGAAACTGTGCAGGGTGACAATGCGGGCGAGCTGGTGGGATTCCACACCGAGGTCGAGGTGCGGTGGTCCGACATGGACGCATTCCAGCACATCAACCATGCCCGAATGGTGACGCTCCTCGAGGAAGCCCGTATTCCGTGGTTGTTCGAGGACGATCGTCCGACCATGACTCTCCGCGAGGGTGCCGTGATCGCCGACCTGCACGTGCGATACCGGGGCCAATTACGACACAGCGACACCCCGCTCGACGTTCTGATGTGGGTCGAGAAAGTCCGTGCCGTCGACTTCACGATCGCGTACGAGGTACGGCCCAAAGGTGTGGACGTCTCCGTTGCACCGTCCATCATCGCGTCGACGCAGATCGCTGCGTTCGACATCGAAACCCAGCGGCTACGCCGGCTCACCGATACCGAGAGCACGTACCTGAAGAGCTGGCAGCGTGCATGAGCGCGTTCTGTCGGTACCCGAGGACGACGAGCGTCGGAACCTGAGGAATTTCCTCTCACGGGTGGTGAACCTCGACGACTCTGCCGTCGTGCGACTGCGGGCACACGGACCGGGCCGACTGACGGTGTGGGCGGCGACGGGGTTCGACGTCCTTGCGGTGCGATCCTTCGCGGGGGGCATCAGACCCGATGACACGTCGGCCGGAGCGGATCAGCTTCTTCAGAGCCTGGAAAGCTCGTCGGGCCCCGAGATCGACCCCGGATTCTCGATGGACTCTGCTTGGCAGGGATCGCTACCGCCGCGCGGCGGTTTCGAGCATGTCGATGACGTGCCCGCGCACGTGCTCGTCGATCTGGCGCAGCGTGGTGCAGCGCTGGCGGACGAACACGGGAGCAGTCAGGGGCCGCCCGCCTCGTTGCTCGATCAGAACGTTCTCGCGGTGTCGGGTAACGGGGTCGAGGTCGACATTCCGATGCGAGTGGTGTTCGCGCTCGGCGCGATGGGGTTCGTTCCGGGCTTCACCGCCCGGGACGAGTCGGTTGATCCCGCCGAGGTGGTGCGGGTGCGGGTTCACCGTGCGTGGCTGCGCCTGGACGCCCGTTTCGGATCGGTGTACCGACGACGAGCCGGTGGCATACCGCTGAGTGTTGTTCGCTGAGCGTCAGATCAACCAGGCTGCAGCATTCGGCGGGAGTTTTCCGGCCGTGAGGGGAGTGCTCGACAGCAACACTTCACCGGGCGGCATCGCGATCGATTCCGTGGAAGCGTTGAGGACGCACACCAGGCCACCAGTGCGGCGGAACGCAAAACAGTTCGTGGGACTGCCGTACCAGTCCACCTCTTCACCGGAGAACTCCGGACGCTGAGCGCGCAACTCGAGGGCGGTGCGGTACAGCGACAAGGTGGAGTCGATTCGTTCGAGCTGCGATTCGACGGTGAGGGATGCCCAGTCGGCTGGGATGGGCAGCCATGTTCCGGTTCCCGTCGTGAAGCCGAAGGGCGGTGCGCTGCCCTCCCACGGAATCGGAACGCGGCAACCGTCACGACCGCGTTCGGTGTGACCGGAACGTTCCCAGACCGGATCCTGGAGGACGGAATCGGGCAGATTCGCGTTGGGAAGGCCGAGTTCGGATCCGTTGTACAAGAAGCACGTTCCCGGTAATGCGAGTTCGACGAGCAGCATTGCGCGGGCACGAGACGTTCCGGTCTCGCCGCCGCCGTACCGGGTCACCTCACGCTCGACGTCGTGATTGGACAGGGTCCAGGTGGGGGTGCCGCCGACGTCCTTCACCGCGCGGATCGAATTCTCGATGGCGGCGCGAATGGCGTCTGCCGAGAATTCGGCCTCTGCGAGCCTGAAGTTGAATCCCAGATGCAGCTCGTCGGGGCGAATGTACTCACCGAACCGGACGTTGTCCCGAACCCAGATCTCGCCGACAGTGACGGCGTTCGGGTATTCGTCCATCACAGTGCGAATCCAGCGGTGAATGGCGTGGACCGCAGGGTTGTTGAACCTCGGATCGTCGTCCGAGTTCCGAAGGAGTTCGTTGGTGTTCCAGTCGTGGTCCGGGAGGTCGTCGGGTTTGGCCATGCCGTGGGCGACGTCGATGCGGAATCCGTCGATGCCGCGTTCGAGCCAGAAGCGGAGCGTCTTCTCCAGATCGGCGAAGACGTCCGGGTTCTCCCAGTTCAGATCGGGTTGTTCCTTCGCGAATATGTGCAGATACCACTGGCCAGGCTTCCCGTCGGATTCGGTGACGCGAGTCCATGCCGGTCCGCCGAAGATGCTCGGCCAATTGTTCGGTGGCTGCGATCCATCGGCGCCCTTTCCGTCGCGAAAAATGTAGCGGGCGCGTTCGGGACTCCCAGGCGCGGCTTCGAGCGCTGCCTGGAACCATTCGTGCTCGACACTCGTGTGATTGGGGACCAGGTCCATGGTGACCTTGATGCCGCGGGCGTGTGCGGCGGCAACCAGAGAATCCATCGCCGCGAGATCGCCGAACAGGGGATCGATGTCCCGTGGATCAGAGACGTCGTACCCATGATCGGCCATCGGTGAACGCATCACCGGGCTGAGCCACAGCGCGTCGATCCCGAGCAGTTCCAGGTAACCGAGCTTGTCCTCGATCCCGGGCAGATCGCCGACACCGTCGGTGCCACCATCGGCGAACGATCGTGGGTAGATCTGATAGAAGACTGCGTTGTTCCACCAGTCTCGACCGCCGCCGCTTGGCTCTGAGCGAGGAGCCGTGTTATCGGTCGAGCGATCCGCTGGAGTGGTCACAGTCGCCATAGTGCCAAACCTCCGTGGCCGTCACGACTCGGATGGTCGTCCGTCTCAGAAAGGGGAGTTGACCATCGACGCGGCGGCCATGTCCATGTAATCGGTGAGCTGCTTGCGGTGTGCGTCGTCCATGGTCTCCGAGTCGATGGAAGCGATAGCCGTGTGCATGCATCGCAGCCAGGCGTCGCGTTCGATCGGGCCGATTTTGAACGGCTGATGGCGCATCCGCAGACGTGGGTGCCCGCGCTCGTCGGAGTAGGTGTGCGGTCCGCCCCAGTACTGCTCGAGGAACATCCGCATCCGTCGTTCGGCAGGACCGAGGTCCTCCTCCGGATAGAGGGGGCGCACGATCTCGTCCTTCGCGACTTCCTCGTAGAAGCGCGCGGTGAGCTTGTGGAACGTTGCCGCTCCACCCACCGCCTCGTAAAAGGTCTGTTGCACATCAGTCATGACAGGCTCCATTCTGCACGAGAAGGAAGTGAGCGACGTCGGCCATGCCGTGTGTAGCGGTGCCCGTCACCCGTTGTTCACCAGATGTCCTGGCATTTCGCAGAGGAATGGGCGTGCGCATACCACGAATCCGTGGTCCACTTGGTGACAGTCTTTCCGGAGGTGGCATGAAACACGGACACAGCGCCCGCAAGCATCGACAACTCGTGCCCACTGACGGCCGCGGAGATCGGTCGCCAGGGGCGTACGCATTGCAAGTGGTCACCGAGTCGGACGCACCGAGTGCGGCATCCGTGCATCACACAGGTTCATCACACCACCCAGCTTCTTCGCACCTCGTAGTTCCTTCGTGGCTCGGACTGCGAGTGCTGCTTCTGAACGCAACCTACGAGCCGCTCACCGCCCTACCCGCCCGGCGTGCAGTCGTCCTGATGACCTGCGGGAAAGCCGACACCGTTCACGAAGATCCCCTGGCGCCGGTCGTGCATTCGGCCGAATGGTCCGTGCAGCTACCGTCCGTGATCCGGTTGCGAAACTACGTCCGCGTTCCGTACCGCGCGCGAATCCCGATGACGCGGGCCGCGCTCATGCACCGTGACCGGTTCCGATGCGCATACTGCGGCGCGAAGGCCGAGACCATCGACCATGTCGTCCCGCGCAGTCGCGGAGGAGAACACTCCTGGGAGAACTGCGTGGCCTGCTGCGCTCCGTGCAATCACCGGAAGGCAGACAAGGAGCTCCACGAGCTCGGGTGGACGTTGCGCACGGTTCTGAGGCCGCCTTCGGGTCAGCACTGGAGGCTCCTGTCCACAGTGAAGGATCTCCATCCGTCGTGGATGCAGTATCTGGGCGAAGGCGCAGCCTGACGAAATCGGACCTGACGCTTCGCTGGAACGCGTTCTGGGCTACCTTTGGTGCGTGAGCATTCTGGAGACTGTGCTGATTTTCGTAGGGGCGCCGCTGGGCATCACCGCGTTTTTCGCGGGCATGTCGTACGTCGGCAAGAAGAACCCGGGACCCGTGCCGCCCGCATTTCACCTCGGTGAGAAGTGGACCCACGAGCCGGTGCTGTGGAGTGCTGTCGACGAGGTGACCGTTCCCGCAGGTCACCACGGCGGACACCACGCCATCACCGCGGGTTCTCAGACTCTGATTGGAGGATCCGCACATGGCAAGTGGTGACGTCACTACGACCCGTCCCGTTTCGGCAGAAGATCTCCCCGTTGGTCACGTGGTGACCACGAGTGGCCGCGTTTCCGGTGTGCACCGCTCCGGCGAGCTGTTCAGCGACGATCTGCCTTTCACGACCCAAGAACTCGTGGCGCTCGACAACGCGCTCACCGACAACACGCGTCGGACGAAGGTGCGCTTCAATGTGTATATCGGTGACCTCGGTGGCGATACGGCCGCCGGCGCCGATGGTCTGTTCCCGAACACTCCGGAGGCGGAGCGATCCGTCCTCATCGCGGTGTCCCCGAATCAGCGGACGGTCGAGATTCGCAGTGGCGTGGCCGTCGCGGACCGTGTAACCGATCGGGTCGCGCAGCTCGGTGCATCGGCTGCGGTGTCCTCGTTCGCCGAAGGCGACCTGATCGACGGTCTCGTGAGCGCCGTCAAGGTGATGAGCGCCGCGATTTCTGCTCCGTAAGCTCGCCCACCAGCCGATACCAGGTGCGTTGCCCCTTCGGGCAACGCACCTGGTTTTTTGTTGTACGGGTCGCCTGATTCTGGAGTGTCGGTAGCGCATGCGAACATATGTTCGTGTCCGAATCTGCGCGGGAGCGCATTGCGTCCGGTTCCGCCGCGACCGTTCTTCATGCCGATCTCGATGCGTTCTATGCGTCGGTGGAGCAGCGCGATGATCCGCGATTGCGGGGAGTTCCGGTCATCGTGGGTGGCGGGGTGGTGCTCGCAGCCAGCTACGAGGCCAAGGCGCGTGGCGTACGCACTGCATCCGGTATCGCGGAAGCCCGTCGGTTGTGTCCTGACGCAGTAGTCGTGCCGCCCCGGATGCGAGCGTATGCAGACGCGAGTGCGGCGGTGTTCCAGGTGTTCGAGCGGACCACCCCGATCGTCGAGGGCCTCTCGATCGACGAGGCGTTTCTGGACGTGTCGGGGCTGAGCAGACTGTCGGGCTCCCCGGTCGAGGTCGCCGCTGCGCTGAGGCGTGAGGTGTATCGGTCGGTCGGGCTCCCCATCACGGTCGGGGTCGCCCGCACCAAGTTCTTGGCGAAGGTGGCGAGTGCCGTGGGGAAGCCGGACGGATTGCTTCACGTTCCGCCTGATCGCGAACTCGAGTTTTTGCATCCGCTGCCCGTCGAACGACTGTGGGGGGTCGGTGCCGTCACGTCCGGCAAGCTTCGGGGCGCTGGCATCGTCACCGTAGGGCAGCTCGCGCACGAATCGGAGGACCGCCTGACGCACCTGCTCGGTGTGTCGAGCGCGCACCACTTGCATTCGCTGGCGTGGGCGCGGGATCCGCGCCGTGTCGAGACCGGTCGCCGACGGAAATCGGTCGGAGCGCAGTGTGCGCTCGGGCGAGGTGAGCACGCACCGGAAGACGTGGCCGCCATACTCATGACACTGGTGGATCGCGTGACGCGTCGACTACGCAAGGCGGGACGTGTCGGCAGAACCGTCGTGCTGAGGCTGCGGTTGGGGGACTACACGCGGATCACGAGATCTCGCACCCTCCGGATGCCGTCGTCGCACACGGCAACGATTCTCGAGGCGGCACGAGCGCTGTGGGACGAGGCCGAGTCCACGGTCAGCAGTCGTGGGCTCACGCTCGTTGGCATTTCGGTCGCCAATCTAGAGCCCGAAGCACCGCAGCAACTCGAACTGCCCTTCGACCAGGATTCGGCGGGTTCCTTGGATACAGCTCGAGATCTGGTGCGGGAACGCTTCGGCTCGTCGGCGCTCACGAGGGCTGCTTTGCTCGGTCGAGACCAGGGGATCACGGTTCCTGTCCTCCCCGATTGATGTAGCAATGGCCGGAACGAAAGAGGCCCCACCGCTGGTGTGCGGCAGGGCCCCCCTTCTTCGGAAGCGGCCCGAGTCAGCCCGCGTCGAACTCGCGGGCCGCCAGGGCGCGGACCACGCCGGCGCGCCCCTCGATCACGAGCCTGCGCAGTGCCGGCGGCAAGTTGCCTTCGAGGAATTTGTCCGCAGCCGCAATGGATTCGGCGCTGATCGACCACGACGGATACAAGCCGACCACGACCGTCTGCGCCACCTCGCTCGAACGGCGTTCCCACACTCCGAGGACGTCCGCGAAGTAGCGGGCGACATACGGCTCGAGGAGTTCGGACTGTCCGGCCCCGGCGAAGCCACCGGCGATCGCGCGTGCAGTGATGTTGGGCACCGAGTCGTCGCCCACCACCTTCGCCCAAGCCGACTCCTTGACGGACGCCTGCGGACGTGATGCGGCAGCTGCTGCTGCGTGCCGAGCGCCCGCGGCCGTGCGGTCACGTTCTGCTTCTGCGTCGATGAACGGTGTGTCGGTGCCCTCGGTGTCGATCTCCCCGGCAGCCGCGAGCGCGCCCACGATCCGCCACCGCAGATCGGTGTCGATGACGAGGCCGTCCAGACCCAGGGTGGACGGTGCGGCGTCGAGGAGTTCTCGCAGAACCTCGGTGTGCCACGGCGACAGCTGTGCACCGGTCAGTGCATTGACGAATGCCAATTGGTGATCGGAGCCAGCTTCGGCCTCGCGCGCCAGCTCGAGGAGTCGGTTCGCAAAATCGGGCCAGCCGTGGTCCTTCGCCCACGCGGGCTCGCTGTAGTGGGCAAGGGCGGTCTGTGCCTGCAGGAGTACCCGCTGGACGACACCGACTTCGGACTCCGCGCCGATACCGCGTTGCACCAAGGCGACGAAATCTCGCGCCTTCATTTCCGCCTGCCGCGTCATCTCCCACGCCGCCGACCACACGAGAGTGCGGGGGAGTGATTCGGCGATGTCGCCGACGCGGTCGATTGCCGTCGCCAGCGACTCGGGGTCCAACCGCACCGCGCAGTAGGTGAGGTCGTCGTCGTTGACCAGAATCAGCTGGCCGCGTGAGATTCCCACCAGATCGGGAACGTCGGTGCTTTCGGCAGCATCGAGATCCAGTTCGACCCGGTGTGTGCGGACCAGCTTGCCGTCCTGGTCGTCGTACACGCCGACAGCAATGCGGTGCACTCGGCGCTCACCTGCGCCCGGCTCGGCGCCGTCCTGAACGACCGCGAACCGCGTGAAGTTGCCGTCGTCGTCGACATCGAAATCAGGGCGCAGGGTGTTCAGACCGGTGGTCTTGAGCCACTGCGCACCCCAATCCGACAGGTCACGTCCGGACGACTTCTCGAGCGCGCCGAGCAGGTCGTCGAAGGTGGCGTTACCGAAGGCGTGATCACGGAAGTACTCGCGCAGACCGGCGAGGAAGGGTTCGAGTCCGACGTAGGCGACGAGCTGCTTCAAGACGCTCGCGCCCTTGGCGTAGGTGATGCCGTCGAAGTTCACTTCCACAGCTGCGAGGTCGGGGATGTCCGCTGCGATCGGGTGCGTGGACGGCAACTGGTCCTGGCGATACGCCCACGACTTCTCGACATTCGCGAACGACGTCCAGGCGTTCGTGTATTCGGTTGCCTCTGTTTGGCACAGCACCGAGGCGAACGTTGCGAACGATTCGTTGAGCCACAGGTCGTCCCACCACCGCATCGTGACGAGGTCGCCGAACCACATGTGCGCCATCTCGTGCAGCACCGTTTCGGCGCGACGCTCGTACGCGTAGCGGGTGACCTTGGAGCGGAACACGTAGTCCTCGAGGAACGTGACGGCGCCCGCGTTCTCCATTGCGCCCGCGTTGAATTCAGGAACGAAGAGTTGGTCGTACTTACCGAACGCGTAGGGCACACCGAACTTTTCGTGATAGAAACCGAAGCCCTGTTTCGTCTCGGTGAAAAGACGGTCGGCGTCCATGTGCTCGGCGAGGGATGCGCGGCAGAAGATTCCCAACGGAATATCGCCGTGCTCATCGGAATAGGTGTCGTTCCATTCGGCGTAGGGTCCGGCGATCAGTGCGACCAGGTAGGTGCTCATCACCGGCGTCGTTCCGAAGACATGCGTTCCGGAATCGGCGTCCTTCGGGTCCACCGCCGCGTTCGAGATCACTTTCCAGTCGGCGGGTGCGGTCACGCGAACGTCGAAGGTGGCCTTGAGATCCGGCTGATCGAAGCAGGCGAACATCCGCTTGGCATCCGCCGTTTCGAACTGCGAATACAGGTACACGGAACTGTCGGACGGGTCGACGAAGCGGTGCAAGCCCTCACCGGTGTGGGAGTACGAGCAATCTGCCTCGACGACGAGCTCGTTGTCCGCTGCGAGAGCAGGCAGGGCGATACCGGTGGATTCGTTGTACTCGGTGAGGTCGAGTTCGGTTCCGTTGAGAGTGGCGGACCGCACCCGATCGGCGACGAGATCGATGAAGCTCGACGCACCCTCCGTGGCGCGGAAAGTGACCGTCGTCTTCGAGCCGAAAGTAGTATCGCCGGGCTTGCCGTTTCCGTCCGTGAGGTCGAGTTCGATCGCGTAGTTGTCGACCGACAACAGTTCGGCACGGGTCGCGGCCTGTTCGCGGGTCAGATTCGGTGGTGCCACAAGGTCTCCTCGGGGATGGTCTGGCGCTCTCGTTCGATGCTGCCATCCCATCACGGACGGAGACGCGGGGTTAAGGCGACAGGTCGGACAGGTCGACCGACGAATCGGCCAGACGGCCCGGATCGACACTGGACTTGGCTGCCACCAGAGCTTTGATCTTGTCCGTGACGTCCCAGATGTTCACGTTCATCCCGGCTAGAACGGTGTTGTCCTTCGCGAGCCAGAAGGCCAGGAACTCGCGGGTGTTCGTGTCCCCCCGCACGACGACGCGGTCGTAGCCGTCTGTCGGGACGTATCCCGTGTATTCCATACCGAGGTCGTACTGATCCGTGAAGAAGTACGGAAGGTTGGTGTATTCGCTGCTTCGGTCGAGCATGGTGGCCGCAGCGACCTTCGGTTGGTTGAGTGCGTTCGCCCAGTGTTCGACGCGAACCCGGGAGCCGATAGTCGGATGCTGGTGCGCGGCGATGTCGCCGACCGCCACGATATCGGGATCGGAGGTGCGCAGCGATGCGTCGACCACGACGCCGCCGTCGACATCGAGCCCCGCCGCGCTCGCCAATTCCAGGTTCGGAGTTGCCCCGACCGCGACGAGAACGAGGTCTGCGGAGATCGCCGTGCCGTCGGCGAGGCGAACGCCCGTGACCCGTCCGCCCTCGGCCGTGACCTCTTCGACAGTTGCACCGAGGTACAGCTCGACGCCGTTGTCACGGTGCAGATCGGCGAATACCTGGCCCATCTCGGGTCCGAGAGAACCGAGCAGGGGAAGCTGGGCGGATTCGATGATCGTGACGTCGGCGCCGCGTTCTCGTGCGGAGGCGCCGACCTCGAGTCCGATCCACCCGGCACCGATGATGGCGATCGACGCGTCCGGACCGAGGTCGTCGACGAGTCCGTCCGATTCTTCGATCGTTCGGAGATACCGCACGCCTTCGGCATCGGCTCCGCGGATCGGCGGCCGGTTCGCCCGGGACCCGGTGGCGAGGGCCAGTTTGTCGTAGGGGATGGTCGAGCCGTCGGGGAGAGACACTGTCCGCGCTTTCCGGTCGATCGCCTCGGCGCGCGTTCCCAGCCGCAAGTCGACGTGGTGGTCTCGGTACCAGTCGCCGTTGTGAACGGTGAACTCTGCCAGTGGCTTCTTTCCGGCGAGATGCTCCTTCGACAGTGGTGGACGCTCGTAGGGAAGGTGCTCCTCTTCGGACAAAAGGACCACCGACCCGGGAAAGTCCATTTCCCGTAATGCTTCGGCGGTTTTCGCGCCTGCGAGACCGCCACCGACGATGACAAAATTTCGATCCGACGACATGGCGAGCATCTCCTGTCCTGGCAGCCGGTCCGTGTGTCAATGCGCTCGAGTTCGAGCCTACGTCCGCGCCCGCGGTGTCGGGTTGCGGTCGGGAAGTATTGGTGCATGATCCGTGTTGCGCGTAACGCAGGGCGTGAGAGAAAGCAAGACCTACCGAGGAGCGTGTAGATGAGTACGGACAGTTCTCGACAGACGACCGGATCCAAGGACGTCGCGGACTTCTGGTTCGATCCGCTGTGCCCGTGGTGCTGGATCACGTCCCGCTGGATTCTCGAAGCGGAGAAGGTTCGCGACCTCGAGAGCAGATTCCACGTCATGAGCCTCGCTGTGCTCAACGAAGGACGTGAGTTGCCCGAGGATTACCAGGAATTGATGACCAAGGGGTGGGGGCCGGTCCGCGTACTGATTGCCGCGGCGCAGAAGCATGGCGACGAGATCCTCCTGCCGCTGTACACAGCCATGGGCACACGGATCCACAACGAAGGCAACAAGGACTTTGCGGATGTGATCGCGGCGGCGCTCGCCGAGGTGGGGCTCGAAGCGGAACTCGCTGCCGCGGCTGACTCGGACGAGTACGACACCGCACTTCGCGAAAGTCACGCCGCCGGAATGGATGCGGTCGGACCCGACGTCGGAACCCCGACCATCCACGTCAACGGAGTGGCGTTCTTCGGCCCTGTCCTGTCACGGATCCCGAGGGGCGAGGACGCAGGACGAGTGTGGGACGGTGCGGTCGCGTTGGCCGGCTTCCCGCACTTCTACGAGCTCAAGCGCACCCGCAACGAGGACCCTCGGTTCGACTAGCGAGTGATCACCCAGGCCAGGGTCGTCCTGCCGGGATCTGCGCCGGATAGTGCGGATCCCGGTAGATCCGGCTCGGTTTGAGGAACAGCGAGCCGTGTCGTGTCCGATTCCGTAGTGCGGCCGCCCGCCACGTCAGAACGGGGTGGCTCGACAACAGGTTCACGAACCAGGGGAAGAATCCCCGCTCTGTGGTCGCGCGGTCCGCCAACTCGTCGAATCCCACGACGGTGACGAGGTACTTGCCGGCGCCGAGGACGCCCATAGCTCCCCGTGCACCTTGTGGACGGACGCAGTAGCCGTGATTGTCGGCTGTGTATTCCATCGACCGGTAGAGGGCAGAGCCGACCACGGGAATGTACTGGGCGGCGAACTGACCGAGTTGACGCCAGTATGATGCATGACCTGCGGCAATGTGCCCGACCTCGTGGCCGATGATGAACGACAACGCATCCGGTTCGCGTGCCTGCCCGCCGATCTCGAACATGTCGCTGTAAACGACCACGAAACGTCGAAGACCGTGACCCGACGCGAACGCGTTGATGTGTCCGTTGCCCAGAACCACATATGCATCCGGCGGTGTCTTCATGCCGAAGCGCGCCGCCGCCTCGGCGACCATCCGGTAGCCGTCCGGGAACTGAGTGGGCGACATCTTGATGCCATTGACCTGCTGTGACCCGTACAACTGGCCGCGGGCGATTGCGAGCGCGATGGGCGCGAGCAGGATGATCAGCAACCAGACCGAGACGGCACCGAGCATCAGCGCGAGAAGCGCCGACATGTAGAGGATGGCCGTCAGAGCTACGACGACCACGAGGAGTGGAATCTCCCACGGATGACGAACGGGGTCGTCGTACGGCATGAGCCCCGAACGTCCCGAGCGCCCCAGCCTCGATCCCCACTGCCCGGAGCTCCACTGCCCGGAGCTCCACTGCCCGGTTCGCGACTGCGGAGTCTGATTGTGCGGGGGAGTGGACTGAGGGACATGGGGAGTGGCCGAACCCGCGACGTGCGGATTCGCCGGGTTGTCGGGGTGCATGCGACCCAGATTAGGACGTCTCCCGGTGAGGCAACCAATCGCAATCGTTCGTGCGTCTGCAAGAATCTTGTGCATGCGCGTATACCTGGGTGCCGACCATGCCGGATTCGAACGTAAGAACGAGATCATCGAACATCTGACCGCCGCAGGTCACGAAGCAATCGACTGCGGTGCGCACGTCTACGACGCAGTGGACGACTACCCCGCCTTCTGCATCGAGGCCGCACGCCGCGTCGTCGCAGACGAGGGCAGCCTCGGAATCGTGCTGGGCGGCAGCGGGAACGGTGAGCAGATCGCCGCGAACAAGGTGCCCGGGGCACGGTGCGCTCTGGCATGGAGCGTCGAAACCGCACAGCTGGCGCGGCAGCACAACAACGCCCAGCTCATCGGAATCGGTGGCCGCATGCACTCACTCGAGGAGTCGCTGGCGATCGTCGACGCATTCCTCGCCACCGCATGGTCGGAAGAGGAGCGCCACCAGCGTCGCATCGACATCCTTGCCGAGTACGAGAAGACCGGCGTCGCCCCAGCAGTTCCGCAGGCCTGAGGAAACCCCGTGCCTGAAGGGCACACTCTGCACCGACTGGCACGCTTGCATCACCGCGAGTTCGCCGGCTCTTCGGTGCGTGTGTCGAGTCCCCAAGGCCGATTCGCGCGAGACGCGGCCGTCGTCGATGGCCGCGTCTTCGTGCGAGCGGACGCCTGGGGCAAGCACCTGTTCCACCACTACGAACACGACAGGATCGTGCACGTCCATCTGGGTCTGTACGGAGCATTCACGGACTCGTCCGTGCCGATGGATCCTCCGGTCGGACAGGTGCGGATGCGCATGATCGGGTCCGGATTCGGCACCGATCTGCGCGGTCCCATCACCTGCGAGGTCCTGGACCCTCCGCGAGTGGACGCACTTGTCGAACGTCTCGGTCCGGACCCTCTGCGGCCCGATGCAGATCCGGACCAGGCCTGGTCGCGTATCTCCCGGTCCAAGACGGCCATCGGCGGGCTGCTGATGGATCAAGCGGTACTGGCCGGTGTCGGCAACGTGTACCGTGCCGAGGTTCTCTTCCGGCACAACATTCATCCCGAACGGCCGGGGCGCGCTGTGTCCAGAGACGAATGGACAGCGTTGTGGGACGACCTGGTATCCCTGATGGAGATCGGCGTCGAGCGAGGCAGAATGCACGTCGTGAGGCCGGAAGACGATATCGGCGACCCGTCGTACGCGAAAGATCGTCCGCGCACCTACGTGTATCGCCGGGCCGGGTCACCGTGCCGCGTGTGTGGAACCCCGGTACTGCACAAGGTGATGAAGGCCCGAAACCTGTTCTGGTGCCCCACCTGTCAACCCCTGTGAGTGGTTGACGAGTCCCAAGGCTCGCCGACCACGCACAGGAGGTCAGAAGAGGTCGAAACCGTCCCCGAAGAAGTCGCCTCCACCGCCTGCGTCTCCCATATCGCCGGCACCACCCATGTCTCCGGGGTCGCCCGCTTCGCTCATTTCGCCGCCGTCCATGCCGTCCCCGATCTCCTGCGACGCGTCTCCCGCGCCGCTCTCGAATTCCTGCGCGCCGTAGCCGACGCCGGCCATCCCGGAGAACATCGCCGAGAACAGGAACATCGACCCCATACCCCAGGCGCCCGCGACGAGGGCAGGACGCCACCAAGGCTCGGAGTACCAGCCGGCGGGAACAGGCCGTCCCGCGACGCGTCCGCCGGGGTAGTAGTTGGGTGTGCGGTTCGAGGGGGTGGGTGATGCGGCGACCCGCCGACCCTCGAAGTCGACCTCACGGTCTTCCGTCACGGTTCCGGCGGCCTTCTGGCCGTCCAGGCTCGGCACTTCGGGGCCGGGGTCCATATTCATAGCCACCCGCGCCGCTCGGATGTAGTAGAGACCCTCGAGTGCGGTCTGCTTGGCGAGACGGGCTTGTGCTGGGCTGTCTGCCTGGTCGATCTGGGAGCCTGCCGCGGTGTACCGCTCGGATGCGTCGGCAAGCGCCTGCTTCGACGCGGTGTCGGAGCCGACCAGGTTGAACACCTGACCGCCGAGACGTTCGATTGCCTGGCGGGCATCGGCCTTGGCGTCGTCCAGTCGGTTCGCGGTGGACCTGCCCTGCGTCTTGGCAACGAGGAAGACGACCACTGCCAGGACGAGAACGATGAGAAGAATCTCCATGAGGACCTCGTGACGCGTGCTGTGCGGAAACGGTGAATCGGACAATTTCCACAGTACCGACGAACATGCCGGCCACGGCGTGGGTGAACGAGGCCCATCGAGCTGTGAGAGCGAGAGTCTCGCATATCGGCGGTCGAAGCCTTGCGATCAGAAGCGGACATTACGGAGAAAAGGGTGTGACGGACATCACTATTGCGTTAGATGAGTGTGGCATGTCACAGTTTCTTCGCCAAACCGTTACCGAATTGGTAACTGCAACCAGTCGACACAGGAGTTCTCGTATGGTAAGAATCTTCCGTTCGCGTTTCGCCGCGGCCGCAGTTGCTGCATGCACCATGGCCGTCGCTGTCGCGACGGCCGTCCCCGCCCAGGCCGATCCGATTACGGGCTCCTATGTCGCGCTCGGTGACAGCTACAGCGCCGGATCGGGGATCCTGCCTCCTGACTTCACGGCCAACCCGCTTTGCGCACGGACCACCCGCAATTACCCCAACCTCGTCGCCGATGCCCTTCGCGTCGATTCGTTCACCGACGTCACCTGCGGCAACGCTGACACCCGGCACTTCTACGAGAATCAGCACCCCAGTGTGGCCCCCCAACTCGACGCCGTCACCAGCGACACAGACTTGGTCACATTGACCATCGGCGGCAACGACAACGGCACCCTCATCAAGACGATCGCCGCCTGCATGAGCTCGGGGATGTTCACGTTCGGATTGGGCAGCCCGTGCAAGACCTTCTACGGCGACCGGTTCACCGAGGACATCACCAACAAGACCTACCCCGCGGTGAAGAAGGTTCTCGAGGACATTCACGCCAAGGCGCCGTCTGCGGAGGTCGCCATCGTCGCGTACCCGCAGGTCATGCCCGAGGACAACTCGAACTGCTTCCTCACGATGCCCATCGCCAAGGGCGACGTGGCTTACATCAACAACATTCAAGACACCCTCAACGGCGTCATCGAGCGTGCCGCCACCGAGACCGGAACCACCTTCGTCGACATGTCGCACTCCATCGGTCACGACGCCTGCAAGCCGGTGGGCACCCGCTGGGTCGAGCCCGCACTCTGGGGTCTGAATACGGTCCCGGTCCATCCCAACGCGCTCGGCATGCAGAAGATGGCGGACGCGGTCCTCGTCAACATCGGCGGCTGACGCAGCCACTTACGTCCCCAGCCCTGGTCGACCAATGTCACAGCGGTTCGGTGGCGGCGAACGGGTGTGACATTCGTTCGATGATTTTGGTTCAGGGAAGCAGTCTTCGGGGAGTGAACATCCTCACAGCCCCGATCCCCGACGTCGGCGTAGAACGCAAAAAAAGGAGCGCTCCCGACCGGGAGCGCTCCTTTTTTGGAGGGGATGACGGGAATCGAACCCGCGTAATCAGTTTGGAAGACTGAGGCTCTACCATTGAGCTACATCCCCGTGCAGGTGAAATGGCTGTGAACAGCGATCTCTGCTTGCGTTGAGAGACTGTACCCAACCTCGCTTTGGATTTCATAATCGGGGGGCCGTAGGATCGTTCCTCGGGTCCTCACGAGGTAGTCGAGGACTTGCTCGGACCGGGGTGTAGCGCAGCTTGGTAGCGCATCCGCTTTGGGAGCGGAGGGTCGCAGGTTCAAATCCTGTCACCCCGACCAGATCCACCAGACAGCAAACCTGTCGAAATCGAACGTGCACGAACAGATGAAGGAGCCATTTTCGTGAAGAGCACCGTCGAGCAGCTGAGCCCGACGCGAGTCCGTATCAACGTTGAGGTGCCCTTCGAGGAGCTCAAGCCTGATTTCGACAAGGCCTACAAGGCCCTCGCGCAGCAGATTCGTCTCCCCGGCTTCCGTCCCGGCAAGGCCCCGGCCAAGCTCCTCGAAGCGCGTGTCGGTCGTGGCGCCGTGCTCGAGCAGGTCGTCAACGACGCACTCCCCGGCCGCTACTCGGAGGCCGTGACGAGCTCCTCGGTGAAGGCCATCGGCCAGCCCGAGATCGAGATCACCAAGCTCGAAGACGGTGACGTGCTCGAGTTCGCCGCCGAGGTGGACGTGCGTCCCGAGATCACTCTTCCCGACTACTCCACGCTCGCCGTCGAGGTCGATCCGGTCGAGATCACCGACGAAGCTGTGGACGAGCAGCTGCTGTCGCTGCGTCAGCGCTTCGGCACCCTGACCGGTGTCGAGCGAGCTGTGCAGGACGGCGACTTCCTGTCGATCGACCTGACCGCCACTGTCGACGGTGAACCGGTTCCCGAGGCGACGACCAGCGGCCTGTCGCACGAGGTCGGTTCGGGACAGCTCATCGAGGGCCTCGACGAGGCTGTCATCGGCCTGAAGGCCGGCGAGTCGAAGGATTTCCCGTCCACCCTCGTTGCCGGTGAGTTCGCAGGCAAGGAAGCGGTCGTCACCGTGACGGTCGGAACCGTCAAGGAGCGCGAGCTGCCCGAGGCCGACGACGAGTTCGCCCAGCTGGCGAGCGAGTTCGACACCCTCGACGAGCTGAACGCCGATCTGCGTGAGCGTGTCGGTCGCGTTCGCAAGGTCGAGCAGGCAGGCCAGATCCGCGACAAGGTGCTCGAGCAGCTGCTCGAGACGGTCGAGGTTCCGCTGCCCGACGCTGTGGTCAAGGCTGAGGTGGATGCGGCTCAGCACGACGCCATCCACGGTTTCGACCATGACGAAGAGGCCTTCGCGAAGGCGCTCGAGGATCAGGGCACCACGCGCGAGGAATTCGACAAGGACGCGCAGGAGGGTGCGGAGAAGTCCGTGAAGACCCAGCTGTTGCTCGATTCGATCGCCGACGCCGAAGACGTCACCGTCGGCCAGGACGAGCTCACCGAGCGCATCCTGTTCCAGGCGCAGCGCTACGGCATGCCGCCGGAGCAGTTCATCCAGCAGATCCAGCAGGCCGGTCAGCTCGGTGCCGTCTTCGCGGATGTTCGCCGCGGCAAGGCACTCGCGACCGTCGTGGAGCAGGCCAAGGTCACCGACACCACGGGTGCCGAGGTCGACACCGCGGAGCTGTTCGGCGGGAACGACGCCGAGGGCGACGACACGGCGACGGATTCTGCCGAGAGTGAAGACAAGTAAAAAGCCAGGTGGCGGGGCAAATCTTCCGCTGTCGCCTGTGAAGAGTTTTCCGCTTTGAGCGAAGTGGGGCGGCACCGGGACTCCGGTGCCGCCCCACTTCGTTAGTGTCAGTGTCAGCAATCGACGATTTATCGAGAAGGCAGGTACCGTGACTTCCAATCACCTGGAGACTTTGCAGAGTCCCGCCATGACCTCGGCCACCGCTGGGTTGAACCTCAGCGACTCGGTCTACGAACGCCTGCTGCGCGAGCGCATCATCTTCCTCGGTACCCAGGTCGACGACGACATCGCGAACAAGCTGTGCGCGCAGATCCTGCTGTTGTCGGCCGAAGACCCGACCCGGGACATCTCCCTGTACATCAACTCGCCCGGCGGCTCGGTCAGCGCGGGAATGGCGATCTTCGACACGATGGAGTTCGCCGAGTGCGACGTGGCGACCTTCGGTATGGGTCTTGCCGCTTCGATGGGGCAGTTCCTCCTGTCGGCCGGTACGAAGGGCAAGCGCTACGCACTGCCGCACGCGCGGATCATGATGCACCAGCCGTCGGCAGGCATCGGCGGCACGGCCAGCGACATCGCGATCATGGCCGAGCAGTTCAAGCACACCAAGCGTGAAATGGCCGAGCTCATCGCCCAGCACACCGGCCAGACCATCGAGCAGATCACCGAGGATTCGGACCGCGACCGTTGGTTCACGGCCACCGAGGCACTCGAGTACGGCTTCGTCGACCACGTCGTCTCCCGCGCGCGCCAGACCGGTGGATCCGGTAGCTGACCGGTTCAGTAGTCCAGCGCCCCACAATCCTTTGGAGAACCGATGACCAACATGTTCGATCCCCGTCAGCTCGGTGGCCAGGCTCCGGCCGGCCCGCAGAGC
>JAAZAD010000110.1 GCA_012514505.1 Rhodococcus sp. (in: high G+C Gram-positive bacteria)
GGCGTTCGAGATCCTCTGCGACCGTCGCGGTGTCCCTGTCGAACTCTTCGTCCGACAGGTCGATCTGGCGAACGGTGAAGAGAATCTCGGAGCCGTTCGGGTGCGCGAGTACCCGTACCGGGTTGTTCACCGTCGTACCCGACGGCAAAGTGACGTCGTGGTCGAGTACGCCCAGGTCGTTGCGCGATGTGAACCGCACTGTGACACGACCCATAGGAGAGTCCACCACGAGGGTGTCGCCGTCGCGCTCGACGTGACTCTGCGCCAAGCCCGATGCCCACCGGGGCAGGTTGTCGGGATTCGCAGCGAACTCGTATACCTGTGCGGGCGGACATGCGATGACCTGACTGACGTGGCGGCTGCGGAGGGTGTTCGGATCGTTGCTCATGAGCGAAACGCTATTGCTCTGAACGGCGGTTGTCTTCCCCCAGGTCGAGGCAGCCGTCCGGAACGATCAGTTGCAGAGCAGGAGAATTCCTCCGGCGTTCCCACGTGCATGCCACCACATTCGGAGGATCCCGGTTCCCTGATCCCCCGTTGTGGGGAAGGATTCGGTGCACCACCGTGCTCGAGAGAGGGGAACTCGTGACCGAAACCGCTGCTGCCGCAGCCGCCGGACCTGGCCGTGACCGTCAGGGCACCGTCTACCGCGACGGCGCGCTCGGCCGTAGGCCTGCGGTGCCCACGGCATTCGGCGATCTCGAGCGCGCGGCGCAGCGCGCCAGCTCGACGCGCGCCTGGGCGTATGTCGCGGGTGGTGCAGGTGAGGGCCGCACGATGGTCAACAACCGTCGCGCGTTCGACAGGTGGGCGATCGTTCCGCGCATGGCGCACGGCGTCACCGAACGAGATCTGAGCACCACCGTCGTGAACACATCGTTGTCGTCGCCGTTGCTGTTGGCTCCGGTGGGTGCGGGTGCGCTGATAGCCCCCGACAGTGATCTGGCGATCGCGCGGGCCGCGGCGGCGACGGGTGTGCCGTACATCTTCTCCAACCAGGGCTGCAACCCGATGGAGGACTGTGCCGCTGCGATGGGTTCCGCGTCCCGCTGGTTCCAGCTCTACTGGAGTTCCGACGAAGAACTCGTCGACAGTCTGCTGCATCGGGCCGAGGCGAGCGGCGCCGAGGCGGTCGTCGTCACATTGGACACGACGATGCTGGGGTGGCGTCCGCAGGACCTGAACCTGGGGTCGTTGCCGTTCGCGCGTGGCGAGGGCATCGCGCAGTACACGTCGGATCCGTGTTTCCGCGACATCGTGCGGCAGCGGATCGTCGCGGCCCGGGACATGGTCACCGAGCGACCCGACGTCACGCTCGGTGCAATCCGCACTCTGATATCGATGACACGCAACTATCCGGGCAAGTTCCTCGACAACCTGCGCTCCCCTGTGCCGCGCGCTGCGGCCGAGACCTTCCTCGACATCTACTCGAATCCGGGACTGAGCTGGGAGCACCTGGCGACACTCCGCGACCGGACGAGACTGCCGATCGTGCTCAAGGGGATTCTGCATCCGGACGATGCGCGCCGGGCCGTCGACCTGGGGGTTGACGCGGTCGTCGTGTCGAACCACGGCGGACGTCAGATCGACGGCTCGATCGCGTCGCTCGATGCGCTCCTCGAGATCCGGGCGGCGATCGGCCGTGAGCCGACACTGCTTTTGGACAGTGGAATACGCACCGGCGCGGATGTATTCGTCGCGCTCGCACTCGGTGCCGACGCGGTGCTGCTCGGCCGCCCCTACATGTACGGGCTTGCGATCGCGGGGCAACGCGGTGTCGAGGAGGTGATCCGCAACGTGGTCGCCGAGTTCGATCTCACGATGGCTCTGACCGGTGCGCGTTCGATCGCGGATCTCGACGAGCGTTTCGTACGGCCCAATCCATCTTTCTGACAGGAGTTTCGGTAGATGCCCACCATTGTGGTGTACGGCGCGGGAAGTATCGGCTGTTATATCGGGGGACGGTTGGCAGCGGCCGGTGCGGAGGTCGTGTTCGTGGGGCGGAAGCGGCTCGCCGACGAGGTGCGTGAACACGGCCTGCGCCTGACCGATCTCGACGGTGCCGACATGCACGTCGACCGAGTGGAGTACCGGACCGAGCCGGACGTCGTCGCAGACGCGACACTCGTGTTGGTCACGGTGAAATCGTCTGCAACCGAGGAGGTATCCGAAACGATTGCTCCCCTGCTGAACGACGCCGCCGTAGTGGTCGGCCTGCAGAACGGGCTGTCCAATGCGTCGGTGTTGCGGGAGCAGATCGACCGGCCGGTGCTCGCGGGGATGGTGCCGTTCAACGTCGTGGCACAGGGCAACGGGTGGTTCCACCAGGGATCCGAGGGTGGCATCGAGGTCGAGGACAGCGGCCTGCTCGCCCCCTACCTGAGCCTTTTCGATGTGGCCGGACTACCGCTGACCGTCAGATCCGACATGGACGCGGTGCTGTGGGCGAAGCTGCTCCTGAATCTGAACAACCCGATCAACGCACTGTCGGGTCTGCCCCTGAAGACCGAACTGTCGCAGCGTTCCTACCGTCGTTGTCTCGCTGCGGCGCAGCGCGAAGCCCTCGCCGTAGGGAAGGTTGCGGGACGCATCGCGGCGCGCCTCACGCCGCTGCCGCCGGCATGGATCCCGCGTCTACTGACGGTGCCGGACATCGTGTTCCGCAACGTTGCGTCGTCGATGCTCGCGATCGATCCGCTCGCCCGATCGTCGATGTGGGAGGACCTGGAGGCCGGTCGTGTCACCGAGGTCGA
>JAAZAD010000111.1 GCA_012514505.1 Rhodococcus sp. (in: high G+C Gram-positive bacteria)
CGATTTCTTCGACCGGGGTTGCCGGGAACTGGTCGATCAACTTTTCCTGCTGCTCAACTGCGTTCGATATGGACTGATCTACCCACTGCCTGTCCCCGTCGGGCGAGGACGCCCAGACGTAGATCACGTAGTCATCGTGTGCTGTTACCGATCGAACATTGACCTCACCTTCATCCTCGGAGCTGACAACGGCCGAGTTCGGGAGGGCATCGACCGAATCCGGTGTTGCAGGATTGTATTCGGTGGCGAGCCAACTTTCGTGAATGACCGGGATGGCAGCATCCGCTGCCGCAGCGTCGTCGAGTCGTACGACTTGAATACCCAACCCCCGCCCATCCTCCTCGCCGGTACCTGCGCCGGTCGCGAACCCGGCCACGAACGAGTCCTTCAGCGCATCTTCCGCCGTTTCTCCGAACGGGCCGCGCAAGTCGGACGGACCCTTCATTGGGCGCGACGAACGGAACAGATCGACCAGAGCCGGATCCACATCCCATGGGAAGACGATGAACTCGGCCATACGCTGGGATTCGATCCCGACCGCCGTGTCCGGTGTTGCCTTGCCGAACTCCGGTTGTGGTGTGGTCGGGAATTCTCCGGTGTCGAGCTTTGCGGCTGCTGCCGTCGTAACGTCGGCTGCTGCCTCAGCCTCGTCGCTGCTACCGCAACCAGACAGCAGTAGCCCTACAGCGGCCGCAGCCGCGGCCGTACGGATCATGGTGGGTTTCACAGGAGTTGTGTCCTCTCACAGCAGTGTGCCCACCTAGGATTCTGGGTGGGCACACTGGAATCGAACGGGTGATTTACTTGGCGTGGCCGAGGATCACGTACTGGGCGGCGAGCTTCTGATCGTCCTCGGGAACAGACATGCTGACCTCACCGACGTAGGGGCCGTTGGCGACCCAGCATGTCGTCACGTACTCCGGGGGTGTGATGCAGCGTGCAGTCTCGAGTCCGGCCGGGGGTTCTGCTTCCACAGTTCCTTCAACCTTGAGGTTGTCTTCGACGAAGCCGTCGATGAGGTTCTTGGCGTCTTCCTCGGATCCGGTCTTGTACACGGTGGTGTTGGAGATTGCCATGTGTGTGACGTTCGAGTCGAGCAACCGCTGGTACGAGCGGCGGAAGTTGGCTGCGGTGATCGCCGCCCCGCGTGGCCCAAGCACAGCCTGGTCGCCGGGCATATCCAAGGGGCCGTCCTCATGCGGGACGGTGTAGATCAGAACCTTGTCCTGATCCATAGTGATGTCAGGGATTTCCTCAGCTGGGGTTGCGGGGAACTTGTCGATCAACGGCACCTGCTGCTCAACGAACTCCGCGATCGCCGTCGCGGTCCACGCCTTGTCCGATTCGACTGTCCATGCGGAGGCGAACAGGAGGTAGTTGTTGTGCGGGGTTACGCCCTGGACCGTCACCGACGCTTCCGGCTTGTCCTCCGACTTGTAAACCGACGACACCACGGTGGTGTTCGGCAGGATGTCGATCGGGTCCTCGACACCGGGTTCGATGGTTCCTTCGATCAAGCCTGCCTTGATCTTCGGGAGCGCGGCCTCGACGGCCGCAGCATCCTTGAGGCGGATGACGGCGGTGGTCAGCTCACGGGTATTGGTCTCGTCGTATGAGCCTCCGGCAGCCCTGAATCCAGCGACGAACGAGTCCTCGATGGCTGCCGCCCCACCGTCGGAAACTTCCGAACTGGCGGAATCGGCGTCCTCGTAGGGCCGACCTGCAAATGGTTTGACCAGTTCCGGATCGACTTCGAACGGCATGGTCAAGAATTCGGCCATCCGTTGCGATTCGATCCAACCCGCCTTCTCTGGGTTGGCACTGCCGAATTCGGGTTGCGGGGTGGTCGGGAAGGTGCCGGTGTCGAGGTTGCTTTCCTGCGTGCTGGCCGCGGCATCGCCGCCGGTGGCCTGCTCGTCGTTGCTGCCGCAGCCGGTCAGCAGAAGCCCTGCTGCGGCAGCCGCTGCGGCGACACGCATTGCGGTCGGTGTTCTCATGTTGCTCCTTTTCGTTTTCATCAAGCCCGACCCGGTGTGCCCACTTCCGAACGGCTCACCGGGTGTCGCCTGTCTACTTGGCGTGGTCGAGGATCAGGTACTGGGCTGCGATGAGCTGGTTGACCTCGGTGGGGTCCGTATCGCTGAGGTCACTTGCGGCTTGGCCGACGAAGCGTCCGTTGGCGACCCAGCAGGTTTTCCCATCGATATTTTCGGCGACGTCGACGCACTGCGCCTCCTCGAGACCCACGGGCGGATCCACGACGATGGTTCCTTCGACGTCGAGGTTGTCTTCGACGAGCCCGTCCACGAGGTTCTTTGCGTCTTCCTCGGATGCGGTCTCGTACACCGTCGTCCGGCCGATGCCCACATGCTTCACATTCGATTCGACCATCCGCTGGTAAGTGCGGCGGAAGTGCGGGTCGACAGCCCCTGCGCCGCGCGGCCCGTAGACGGCCATGTCACTGAAGGTGACCGACGATTCCCCGTCCTGGTTCGGAATGGTGTAGATCAGAACCTTGTCCTGATCCATGGTGGTGTCAGGGATCTCCTCAACAGGTGTGGCAGGGAACTGGTCGATTAACGGCACCTGCTGCTCAACGAACGTCGTGATCGACTGGTCCGCCCACTGCTTGCTCGATGCGGGTACCGCCATCTGGGTAACCAGCAGGTAGTCGTTGTGTGGGGTGATCGCAGTAACCGTGAGACCGTTCTCGGTTTCGTCCCCATACGGGGGGAATTCTTCCGTGATCACCGTCGTGTTCGGCAGGCCCTCGATCGGATCCAAGAAGACCGGCACCGGCACGTCGTATTCGTACTCGACTTGGTAATCGAATTCGAGCATCGCCGCGGTGACCGTCTCACGTGCGGCATCTGCGGCATCAGCATCCTCGAAGCGAACAACCGTCGTGCCGAGTACGCGGGCGTAGTTCTCCTTGGCCGACCCTGCGGACGTTGTGAACCCGGCCACGAACGAGTCTTCGAGAGTCGGTGCCACAGCCTCGGGGCCCAGGCCGGCCGCTTCGAAGTCTTTCAGTGGGCGGGCTGCGTTGCGCGTCACGTCGATCAGGATCGGATCGATTTCCTCCGGCAGAACAACGAACTCGCCCATCCGCTGCCCCTCGACCAGGGTTGCAGCCTCAGCCGGCGGGGTGCCGAATTCGGGTTGCGGCGTGGTCGGGAACGTGCCGGTGTCGAGGTTGGACGCCTGCGTGCTGGATGCTGCCGCACCGGTTGTGGCCTCATCGTCGCTGCTGCCGCAACCTGTCAGCAGTAGCCCCGCTGCGGCTGCCGCAGCGGCGACTCGTGTGACGTTGCTGGACTTCATGTGCTTCCCTTCTTGATGCTGCGTCCCCGCCTGGTCCTGTGGCGGCGGGTCACAAGCCGATACGTGCTATGCCAGGTTCGCGATCGCCCACGGCGGCTTCGACTCCGAGGCCATACCGGTTTCGTCGACCGGCTCCGGGGCGGTGCCGGCCAGGTCGGGGTCGATCTCGTCGGAGACGAGCATCTGGCAATCGGAGTCCTGCCACGCGTTCTCGAACTGCTCGATGGACACTTCGAGCTGGTTGCCTGTCTCACTTCCGGGGTCGGAGAGAATGACCACGCCGCGTGCTTCGTCGATGCCGGCCACGACGAGGAAGTGATCGGGGGCGTCGTCTTCGACCGTTTCGGTGTCCGGGTACCAGATTTCGCCGGAGTCGACCATGGCGGTGACGCCGTATCCGGCGTCCAGCTTTTCTTTGAGGCTGTCGATGGTGCCGTTCTCGAGATGGCACGGGACACCCTGGTCCTCGAGGAGGGTTTCGAGGTTCGGGAACGTCATTCCCTGTGATGGGTCGTCGTTGTGCATCAGACCGAGTTCCATCGCCCGGTCCATGAGCTGCTGCGGGTCGGAGATGTCGAGGCCGGTGAA
>JAAZAD010000112.1 GCA_012514505.1 Rhodococcus sp. (in: high G+C Gram-positive bacteria)
GGTCCACCGCACCCCGTGGGGAAGAGCTCTACCAATTGGACATGCCGGTTCGGCCTGACGAGACGACTGCGCAGGCACGGATGCGCCTGCACGAGTTCGCCGACGCCGTCCTTCCCGGATGGCCGGAGCGCGCCACGTGGCAGCGCACCGCCACCGCGCAAGGACGCACCGGGGCGCTCGATCTACCAGGTAGGACGTGGCGGGATCGGCCCGCCGTGGAGCGCGGTTCGGACGTCTGGCTGGCCGGCGACATGGTCGCCGCACCCGGCATGCGCGGCGAGATCGCCATCAACAGTGCACTCGACGCAGCACATCGTGCAGTGCAATCTGTCCACGTTCGGACCTGAAGTAGCTATATTCGGGCGAAGCCGTTGCTCACGACGTCACAGGGGAGTGAATGACCATGCCCGACGCGCAGAAGAATCTCGAATCGCTTGTCGACGACGAAGACGACGTGATGCCTGCGGCTGATCAGATCCGCCAGGCACAACGAGTGGTTGCTGCTCAGGCCAATGATGTCGAGGAAGCGCGCATGTTTCTGGCGATGCTCGGTATCGCGGACACCCCCGACACCGACGGGGCCCACTGACCCGCGATTCGGTAGCTTACTCGATACCGAACAGGGCTGCCGCGTTGTCGTGGCACACTGCCCGCAACCAATCGTCGTCCGGTGCGAACCGGGTCATGCTCTCGAGCGCGCTGGTGTACGTGTACGGGATGTTCGGGTAGTCGCTGCCGAACAGGATGCGATCTCCGAGCGCCGCGAGTCGTGGCAGCTCACCGGGCGGGAAGGGGGCCGTTCTCTCGGTGAAGTCGGTGAATGCCATCGTCGTGTCGAGGTGAACGTTCGGGTACTTCTCCACGAGATCGAGGAACTCCGAGTACTCGGGCAGACCCATGTGTGCGACGACGAGGCACAAACGCGGGAAGCGCCTGAGCAGTTCTCCGATAGGAGCAGGACCGGTATAGGTGCCCGGTGCAGGCCCTGAACCGCAGTGAATGACGACCGGAGTACCGGCGTCCTCGATCGCCTGCCACACCGGATCGAGCAAGGGGTCGTTGGGTGAGTACTCACCCACCTGAATATGCGACTTGAAGACCCGAACACCCGCCTCGATCGCGTCGGGGACGTACTGGGCGGCGGATTCCTCCGGGTAGAACGTGCCCGTGTGCAGGCATTCCGGGGTGCGCCCGGCGAACTCGGCAGACCACTGCCCCAACCAGGCCGCCATACCCGGTTTGTGGGGGTACACCATGGACGTGAATCGGCGGACCCCGAAGTCGCGTAACTGCTGCACTCGGGTGTCCTCGTCGTGCCGGTAGGTGATCGGCCACGGCCTGCCGACGAGCGGGCCGACCGCATCGAAGTACTCCCACACCTTCTTCATGACGTTCCCCGGCATGAAGTGGGTGTGTACGTCGATGATTCCCGGCAATCCCAGGTCCTGCCAGAACTGCCGGACCGCGGGTGCGTCGTCAGCGACATTCGCAGTGCCAGGGGTATTCACAGCATCACGGCCGTTCGAGGCGTCTTCGCACATGATCAGAACAGGGTCAGCGAATCGGATTCCGCCGCATCGCGCGTGGTTGGCGGAACTGGCGACGCGGGCTTCGGAGACGGGGCGGGGTCGGAGACCGGTTCCGGCTGCAGATCACCAGACACGATCGCTCGTGCCGCCTCACCGGCCAAGGTATCCGCCACCTCGTTGTAGTGGTTGCCGACATGACCTCGCACCCAACGGAACCGGACCGGCCCCGTCCGGTCGGTGATCGCACCATCGATCGCCTGCACCAGGTTCAAGTTCTTGACCGCACCACCGCCAGCGGTCTTCCAGCCCTTGCGCTTCCACCCGGGCAACCATTCGGAAGCGCACTTGATGGCGTACTGCGAATCGGATTCGATCAGCAGTGGATCGGACCCGGGATGCGCGAGCACAGCCTCGAGCAACGCCCGCAACTCCGCGATCTGGTTGGTGCCCGATGCCTCGCCACCGGAACGGCTGGGACCTTCGTGATTGACCCACGCCCAGCCGATCGCCCCACCGGGGTTACGCAGACAGGATCCGTCGGTGCTCACGATGATCATGCTGGCACCCTACGTCTCTCGTCTGACAAGACAACACACCGACGCAGCACTGTGGCGAGTTCCATTCGAACTCTTGCGAGGTCCGATCCGTGTATGTAAGTTAGTTCTTATATAAGCAGTTAATTAATAAAGTGAGGAACGCATGCGGACACCAGACGACCCTCTCAGCCGCATCTTCGCGGCTCTGGCCGATCCGACGCGACGCGACATCCTGGCGCGACTGGAACCCGGAGCGATCACGGTCGGCGAACTGGCCGGAGGCTACGACATGAGCGGGCCCGCCGTTTCGCAGCACCTCCGCGTGCTCGAGAAGGCAGGCCTCATCGAGCGGACGGTCAACGCCCAGTGGCGGGTGTGCTCACTGCGACCGGACGGCATGACCGATGCCGCCGAATGGATCGCCGAACACCGCGGCGCTTGGGTCGAACGCTTCGACCTGCTCGACAAATTACTCAGGCAGACCGATCCGGCGTCTGCCGCGCAACGAGAGGAACAACCATGACGAACAAGGAATTCACCATCGTTCGCGATCTCGACGCAGTGCCCGATCGCGTCTGGGAGGCATGGACGGACCCTGAGTTGATGGCGCAATGGATGCACCCGAACGGTGTTCACACCCCGCGGGAATCCGTCAGTTCCGACGTGCGGGTCGGAGGTCGCTACGCGTACACGATGGTCCATGACGAAACCGGAACGGAGTACCCCACGGGTGGGCAATACCTCGAACTGGATCGCCCTCGCCTCCTCGTGTGCACCTGGGGATTGCCGGACGACCCGGTCGATACAGCACCGCGTGTCACGGTCCGCCTCGGGCCGACCGATGCCGGAACCCGCATGACGTTCACCTGCGTCGGCATCGAAGCTCATCCTGGCGACGACAACGTATACGACGGATGGTCCGAGGCGCTGGACAACCTCGACCAGCAGACTTCCGGCGTGCGGACACGTCAGGATTGACGGATATCCTGGTCACGATGACCGAGTCAGTCGAGGTGACGGTGACGTCCACGCGTCCACTGGATGTGGAGTCGACGCTCGATCCTCTGCGCCGCGGCAACGGCGATCCGTGTCATCGGCGCACGTCGGGCGGCGCGCTGTGGCGGACGTCGTACCTGCCGAGCGGCCCGGTCACGTATCGGCTCACGCAACCCGACCGGTTCACGGCAACAGGCCGGGCGTGGGGGTCCGGTGCACGCGAGTGGTCCGAGGGACTGGCACGGCTCGTCGGCGTCGACGACGACCCCTCTGGTTTCGCGCCGACCCACCCCGTCCTGGTGGAGGCCCACCGACGATTTCCGCATCTTCGGATCGGCCGGACGGACCATGTGTTCGAGGCCCTGGTGCCGGCAATCCTCGAGCAGCGGGTCCACGGCATCGCCGCTTTCGCATCGTGGCGACGGCTCGTGCAGAAGTTTGGGGAGCCGGCTCCCGGCCCGGCACCCGAAGGTATGCGCGTGCCGCCACCCGCGGAGGTCTGGCGCTCCATTCCGTCGTGGGAGTTCCACAAGGCCGGGGTCGACCCCGCACGGGCGCGCACCATCGTCCGGTGCGCCCAGTTCGCCGATCGGCTCGAGAAAACTGTCGATATGGAACCGGATGCGGCCATCCGTCGGCTCACCGCCGTCCCGGGCGTGGGGATCTGGACGGCCGCCGAGGTCGCACAACGGGCACTCGGCGACGCCGATGCGCTGTCCGTCGGCGACTACCACCTGGCCGCCATGATCGGGTGGACGTTCCTCGGCCATCCCATCGACGACGACGAAATGGTGGAGTACTTGGCACCTTTGCGCCCCCACCGCTACCGCGCCGTACGACTTCTGATCGTCAGTGGCAGCGCCGTGAAACCCAAGTTCGGTCCTCGAACCCCGATCACCGACCACAGAAGCCGCTGACGTATCCAGCCCAACGTTCCAGTGTTACTCCTAGCGGCCCGTGTTCACATGCGAACCGTGAAATTGACCGCGCAATCGAAACCCTGCATGCACCAACAGGATCTGCAGACCAGCGGACTTCGTCGAACCAGACCGCGAACGTTTACCCGTTCGTTCGGACGGGTAGCCACCGGACACAGCGCGGGCGACAACTACGCCGCCGCCTCGAAGGGGCCGGTGGGAGACGGTGCCCGTTCCCAACGACGTGGCGGGAAGTCCCATGAAGGTGATCAAAGCATTGACGCTGTCGTTCTTTGTCGTCGTGGCCATGGCGGTGGGGAGTGGTGCGGCAACCGCCGCCCCTGCCCCGCAGCCCGTCGACCTGACCGTGCCCCTCTTCACTCCGCTGCCGGATGGCAGTAGTAGTCAGGTGGCCCAGAACCTGTTCCCCACGAACAACGCGAAGCAAGATGCGTTCGACACCATGACCGACGAAATCAACACGGGTTGGCAGACTTCCGGCATACAAGGTGTGATGATCGGATCCAACGTCGGCATGGCCATCGGGTGTGTGTCGATCTTCCCGAACTTCATCGCCGGTTGCATACTCGGCACTGTGATCGGGGCCGGCGTCGGCGCAGTAGTCGGTATCGGACACGGAAACCCCGATGCGCAGCCGGCCGTGGAGAAGTTCTTCGCCACTCCCTGATCTGTTGGTAAAGACTCAGATCTGCTGGTCAGGCGGACGGCTTCACTGCACTGGGCATCAGCCCGAGGGTCAGCAGGTCGTCCAGTGGTTCGTCGACGCTCCACGTGTCGAACGAGCGAAAGGTCGCACGTAAGCGTGCGGCCTTCGCCGCTGTCAATCCGTTCAGTTCGGACACGAGCGTCTCCCCGTCTCGGGTCGCGAGGGCCTCCGCTATCGGTGCGGCCACGGCCCCTTCCAGAGCACGGTGCGTGGCGACGAGAAGATTCAGGAAGCCGTGCTGTTCGACATCCGTCTTCGGGTCCGTGTTGCGCACGCCGTGCAGCAGTCCGCCGGACGCCTTGAACCGCACTCCGGACGCGACGAGCGCCAGAATGGATTCTGCGAGGTCTTTGTCGGCCGGGAACGACCGAGCAGTCGGCCCGCCGGTATGCAACTTCGCCGTGTATCCCAATGCGGTCAGACCGGCCACGTACTCCAGATGATGTACGCCTCTTGGGATTTCCACACGTATTTCCACACCCTGGGGAATTTGCAGTGCACTCAGTGCCTCGAAGAACTCGGGTGCGGGCCGCCCCATGGGGTCGGCGAACTCGACTGCAGTCAACGCCACTCGATCGTCATCCTGCACCTCGGGGAGCACCCCAAATGCCTCGGCACAGCCACCGGGAAAGGTCATCGCGACCTGCAGCGGGTCTCCGGGGGCCAACTCGGATACCGCCTGGGTGAGCGCGGGCCAGCGTGGGCCTTCGACCACCAGTGGACCGATCAATCCGGAATAGGCTGCGCCCCTGTGGTTCAGGTGATCGGCAAGCGCATCCGGCAGCTTCGCCCGCTTGGGCGGAGACATCGATGCGTCGTCGCACAAGGCAGAGAACAGTGATGGAACAGCGGTCATGTGAGAGGTCCCCTTCCTGACCAGATCGAAACGCAGCCGGGGCCTTCATCCAGTCTAGTCGCCCCGAGCCGAAACCCGATCAGCGTTTGTAGCCTTTTCGCATATCCCCGACGATGTGCGGTTGATCCAGCGTCGACGGCTGGAGGTGTTGTCTCGGACGGTCTTTCGGAAAATGTGCGGCGGCGTTCAGCGTCTGCTCGTCCAAGAATCGAAGCTCGGGTACGTCCCCCGGCAGACGCAGCTCCGGAGGCCGGTCACCCTGCTGACCGAGGACGAATCCCCAGTCACCGAAACTCGGCACGTACACGTGGTACGGCGACACCGCGAGGTCCACAGAATCCACTGTCGAGACCGTGCGCCAGTATGCATCCGGAGTGGAGTAAGGGCTGCCGGACTGTATGACGATCAGCCCGCCAGGATTCAGCATCGAGGCGGCCACACCATAGAACTCCGTGGAGTACAGCCGACCGAGTGCCGGGGTGTCCGGGTCCGGAAGGTCGACGATGACCGAGTCGAATCCACCTTCGTGCTCGCGGATCCACGAGAATGCGTCATCGATCACCACGTTCACACGGGGATCCATCAGTGCACCGTCGTTGAGTTCGAGCAGACGTGTATTCGCCAACTCGATCACAGCGGGATCGAGTTCGACCTGCACGATTTCGCGGACGCCGGGCAGACGCAACACCTCGCGGGCCGCCAACCCGTCGCCGCCCCCGAGGATCAGCACACGTTCGGGATCGTTCGACACTGCCGGGTAGACCAGAGACTCGGTGTACCGATGCTCGTCGACACTCGAGAACTGGAGGTCACCGTCGAGGAAGAGCCTGGTGTCGTTCTTGCGTTCGGTGACCACGATCTCCTGGTACTGCGAACGCTCGGCCGACACCACCGGATCCGAGTACAGGCGTTGCCGGGCCGTGGTCTCGATGTCCGAGGCGCGAACCAATAGCACCCCGATGAGTGCTGCCGCCATCATCAGCGCCACCACGGCTACGAGTCGGACACGCAACGTCAGCTGAAACCTGAGCAGCACGAGAGCGACGACGGCCGCCGCGACCAGGTTGATCATGCCCGTGACGGCGGCGCCCCGGATCATGCCCACCGTGGGCAGCAGCACGAACGGCCACAGCAGACCGCCGACGAGAGCGCCCGCGTAGTCGGCGGCGTTGAGGTTGGCCAGCACCTTGCCGGTGTTCTCGGCGTCGTTGTCGGTGCGGCCGGACTGCAACAACGTCATGAGCAGCGGCACTTCGGCACCGACGAGGATGCCGATCAGCGCCGTCGCCGCCACCAGAATCGCCGTGGTGGACCCGACGAACGTGAACGAGACGTACAGCGTCACCGCGCTGAATCCGCCGATCAGCCCGAGGAGAATTTCCACGACGACGAACGACACGGCGGCGTACGACACCAGTGGCTTCGCCAGCAGCGCACCCACGCCGAGCGCGGCAACGAAGCCCGCCACGATCAGCGAGGTCTGGGTGATACCGCCACCGGTCAGGCTGACCGACAGCGTGAGCAGCGCGAGTTCGTAGATCAGACCGCATGCGGCGCATGCGGCCACCGCTGCCAGCAACATCGCGCGGGCTCGGCTGCCCAGTGGGCGTGCCGAAAACGAAGGTTCCGCGGCAGTACTCGGTGCGACAGCAGTATTCATACAGAGATCAGGACAGTGCTGCCGCGTTCACGAGGCCGATGGCAAAGAGGCTCGCGCCGACCGCCCAGGCGGCACCGCACATCTTTTGCTCGTTCACCAGGGACGTGAGACGACCCGGCAGAAGGACATTCATCAGACTCAGTGCGATCGCCTGCAAGACCACACCGAACAGCCCGTACACGAGCGAATCAGCCAATCCCTGAGCAACGCCGTCCGAGCTGGTCAGGATCGCGGTAACAACGATGACGGCGAGCGCCAGGTGGTTTGCACCCAAGAGAATGGCGGCATTCGGATTCTTGTCGACGTACACCTGATGGCGCAGGTTCCCCGGAGTGAGGACGTCGAGCACGAGGAAGCCGATGGCCAGGACAGCCACACCGACGACGAAGAACGCCAGAGTTCCGCCCATGCCGATGAGGAGGAGGCCCGGATCGACCCGGCCGATCTCGGTGTCTTGAGCCGAAACGATGATGCTCACAAGTCATGCTCCGTTCGAGTTGGTGTCGCTGATCATTTGGCCCAGCCGGATCCGCCGCTGCCACCTGCTGCTCCGGCTGGCGAGTGCGGGTTGAATCCGGGTCCCAGGAAGATGAAGGCACCGCCACGGTAACCGCCGTCGATGTCTTCGACTCGGACGGTGCTGCCACCGCCGGCCGCCGCGGACACGATCACGATGTCGTCGTTGTAGCGCAGATACTCGCTGCCACCGTCCTGCTCCCGCGCGTCCGGCCGCTTCGCATCTGCGATGGCGGCAGCAGTCGTGCCGACGGGGTCCTTCGAGTGATACGTGTCGGTGTCGCCCTGGCTGCTCTGGTGCTGGTAGTTGTCACGGATGTAGTCGTGCGCCTGACTTCCGCACGCAGACGTGAGAAGCAGAACGAATGCCGCCATGATGACGGCCGCTACGGCTCGCACGGGTCGACGTTTCACGGCTGCCACCTGCTTCGTGTCGTCACAATTTCCCCACCCTCGTTGTTCGGGTACAGGTGCCAGGTCTGCCAGGCCCATCCCGAAGGATCCATCTGCTGCGCAGTCAATGCCGTCAGCGCCGTTCGATCACCTGGAAACTGACCGCAAATCCAGGCTGCATCGTCCTCTGCATTCCCGCGCAACCAGGTGGCAGATTTGTCGAACTCCGCGCGGTCCACGCGGACCACCTCGGACTCGAAATGATAATTGCCCGATTGCTCGAGTGGAGGAAGGATCTTCCCGCCGATACTCGTCGCATCGCACGAAACCTGCTCGGTGAGGGTGTCCCGGTCGACGTACGCGGTCACCACGTGGGACGCGCCCAGGACACCGAGCCGCACCCCCGCCGAACCGTTCTCGATGCACAGTTCTGCGAGAGCGGGGGGCGCCGCGGCGTTCACCACGAGGCCGAGCGCATCGGCTTCGACGTCGCGGGGTGCGACGTCGAGCACATGAAGACTCATTCCGGCGGCCCGGAATGGATCACCTGCAACTCACCGCGAGTCACGGCGCGACCAGTGGATACCTCCCACGACTGGGTGCGAGCCCACCGCTCGAAGGCGAGCAGGCCGGTCTTGTCGGCTGTCTGGTAGTCCGCGTAGTCGACGGTTCCGGTGGCCGGCGTACCCGTTGTTCCTTCGGCCTTGTAGTTCGCGGTTCCGCGTTCGATCTGTCGGTGCACCTTGTCGTCGAGGATCACGTCACCAGCGGGTTCGAGTCCGGTGCCCTCACGCCGCGTCCACAGCGTCATCTCCAGCTCGCCCTCGTCGTCCTCGACCGTCAGCCAGCGGCGGCCGGTGGAGCCGTCGAGCAGGTGTTCGTGCCACACGCTCCCGCCTTCCTCCAGGGCGATGGTGCCGCGCACGACGTGATCGATCCCTGCGTAGGTGACGATGTCGCCGACACCGATCTTGTGCGGGTCGTACACCTCCGGGTAGTCGGCGAGGGGGTCGACGCGTCCGGGGCGCTCCTTCTTCGTCGATCGTCCGCGCAGGGCGAACACGACGATTCCTGCGATGACGACGATGATCAACAACACCAACAACAGCTCGGTCAAGAGTCACTCCTGGTCGATGGGTTCCGCGGGTGAGACGGATGCGAGCCCAGCCTACTGGTTGGGGTCGGCGCCCCCACGTCCCGATGCGCCAACCCACCGCCATTGCGGTAAGGCAACCCTGAGTCCTTTTTGCCCGCGTTCGCAGGTGGCGCCGCCCGCGATACAGGGACGAGTTGACGGACGCCACACATGACGGTCACCACGATCGGTCCAGGTTGACCATTCGGTGCGGAGAAGAGGCCTAGTCTGATTTCTGTCGCCGATACCCAGACAGAAAGGCGGTCGCCCGCGCATGGTCGACTTGACGAAGCCGCGGAAGTATTCCCTGCGCAACCCTCTTTTTTGGCTTGCGCCGCTCGCCCTGGTCGGATTCATCATGACCCTGCTAGGCGGCCTCTACATCGGGGGCATGATCGATCCGGTCAAGAATCTCAACCACTTTCCGATTGCGTTGGTCAACAACGACGTCGGCGACACACTCCCCAATTCGGATCCGCCCGAGTACCGCAACTTCGGCGACGAGGTGGCCGCCGGTCTCGTGGAGGGACTCGATCCGGACGATTTCGACATCAGGCAGATCAGCACCGCCCAAGCGCGGGAGCAGATGAGCGACGGCGAGTTGTACGGCGCAATCACCATTCCCAGTGATTTCACCAAACGGCTGATGATTCTGGCACAGGCCGGCGTCGTTCCCGGTGATGTGGAACAGCCGATGGTCACCGTCACGACCAACCCGCGCGCGGGGACGGTCGCGGCAAACATCGTCGACCAAGTGGGTGAGCGCGCGTTCGATCAGGTCAACGACCGGGTGGGCGAGCAGCTGACGAAGATGGTGACCGACACACTGGCAGCGACCGCACCGGATCTGAAGTTGTCCGGAGCGACCAGCATTCTGTTCGCGAACCCGATCGACGTGCATACGGTCCAATACAATCCGCTGCCCGGAGGCACCGGATTGGGACTCTCCGCCTTCTACTACGCACTATTGCTGATTCTTGCGGGATTCACCGGTGCCACGATCATCAACATTCTCGTAGACGGGATGCTGGGATTCACGCCCACCGAAGTCGGTCCGCTGTTCATCCACAACGAGAACGCAGGTTACAGCCGTCTGGAGACCGTCCTGATCAAGTGGCTGGTCGTGTTCTTGATGGCGCTCATCGTTTCGGGGATCTATCTCGGTGTAGGAATCTGGCTCGGAATGCCGGTGAGCAATCCGCTCGCCTTGTGGCTGTTCGGTGTCCTGGGCATCACCGCGGTCGGAGTCACCTCTATTTCGGTGATGGCGGTTTTCGGCAACCTCGGCCTTCTGATCAACTTGCTCGTCTTCATCGTGTTCGGTCTGCCATCGTCGGGAGGGACCATCCCGATCGAGGCGACCCCTCCCTTCTTCGGCTGGCTGGCCGATTTCATTCCGATGCACCAGCTGTACTTGGGAGTTCGGGCCATCCTCTTCTTCAATGCGGATGGTGACGCTGGCCTGTTCCACGCAATTTGGGTGACCGTGCTGGGATTGCTGGTGGGTCTTCTGCTGGGTGGAATCAGCACCTGGATCTACGATCGCCACGGCCTCGAACGTGAGCAGTGGAGAAATACCGAGGATTCGGAGAAGGACGACGAGCCTGGCACGGACGAGGAGCCTGCGAAAGCGTGAGAATCGCAGTGGTGCCGTCCGATACGTCGGGCACTGCAGGCGTGACCATTCGCCTCGACGAGGACGGAACCCCCGTCGCGCCGCCCGACCGTTGGCACGATCTCACGGAAGCCGTCCGCAGCACGGAATCCGGAGAGCGTCCCCGATGGGTCTGGTCGTCGACCACCACCGTGTATCCACGCTTGTTGCGGCAAGGCGTGCGGGTGCTCCGCTGCCACGACCTGGCATCGACGGGAGCGATCCTGAACATGCGCGACGGGGTACCCACCGATGCCCTCGCGGATCACGTGGACGAACGGCCGGGACTGTTCGACGCGACTCCGGCCGTGGATCCGGTCGAGGTCGTCACCGAGTTCGCCGAGCAGACCAGCCGGATCCGTGCGAACGGTCCTGGTGAACGCCGACGGTTGGAACTTCTCGTCGCAGCCGAATCCGCAGGCACGCTGGCAGCCGCCGAGATGAGCCACGACGGCCTTCCGTTCTCCGCACAGGCGCACCTCGATTTCCTCGAGGAGTCATTGGGCCCGCGTCCCACTGGATACGAACTGCCGGTTCGCATTCAACGACTCGTCGATGAGATCAGTGCCGCGTTCGGAAGACCGGTCAACCCCTCATCGCATCCCGACATCATCGACGCCTTCCGCCGTCACGGCATCGAGCTGACCTCCACCCGTGCCCACGTCATCCGCGACGTCGACCATCCGGCAGTGCCGCTGCTGCTGGCGCACCGGGACCTGTCGAAGCTGTACAGCACCAACGGTTGGACGTGGCTGGACGACTGGGTGCACGGCAACAGATTTCGTCCGGTGTACGTCCCCGGCGGCGTGGTGTCCGGACGGTGGGCCAGTCGCGGCGGTGGCGCCCTGCAAATTCCCAAAGCACTCCGATCGAGCGTCGTCGCCGACCCCGGACATACGTTCGTCATTGCCGATGCCGGCCAACTCGAGCCGCGCATTCTTGCGACCATGTCGGGGGACCCGAGAATGGTCGCGGCGGCAGGAACCGACGATCTGTATGCGCCGGTCGCAGCCGAAGCGTTCGGCGGCGACCGGGCCAAAGCCAAGGTGGCGATCCTCGGCGTCCTGTACGGGGCCACCTCCGGTGATTCCAGGGCACTGCTCGCTCTGTTGCGCAAGCGATTCCCGCAGGCCGTGCAGTACGTCGAACAGGCGGCAACGGCGGGAGAGACAGGCGAGGTCGTCCACTCCTGGCTCGGCCGCGCCTGCCCGCCGGTATCGGATTCCTGGTCGAACGGCGACGCCGGTGCCGACCATGACAAGATCGCCCGGGCCAGAGGCCGGTTCACTCGTAACTTCGTCGTACAGGCCACCGCATCCGAGTGGGCTGCGTGCCTCCTCGCGGATCTACGCCAGCGCCTCGCCTCGGAACCGGAGAGCGAACTCGTCTTCTTTCAGCACGACGAAGTAGTGGTGCACACGCGCAGTCCGGAATCGGCGGCCGCCCACATCAAGGCGGCCGCCGAGTTGGCAACGACGCTCCTGTTCGGCGATACCCGCGTTCGGTTCCCCATGGAAACTGTGGTGCGTGACTGCTACGCGGATGCGAAGTGATCGCTCAGCGACCCGTCCATTTCGGTTCTCTCTTCTCGGCGAATGCGGTGGGACCTTCGATCGCGTCCTGGCTGGCGAACACGATGCCCAATGCCGACTTGTTGAGTTCCTCCCAGATCGGCTCGTCCCATTCCGAACCGTATGCGGCCGACCGGTGAATCACCCGTTTGCTCTGCTGCACCGACAGCGGAGCATTGGCCGCGATCGTCTCGGCCAGCTGCAGCGCCACCTCCAGGGAGGTTCCGGCGGGCGCGATCCGGTTGACCAAACCCCACTGGAGCGCGGTCTCGGCCGGCATGTGTTCACCGGTCAACGCAGCCTCGAGCGCGATCTTCAGCGGAATCTGACGCGGCAACCGCATCACACCACCCGCTGCCGCGAAGAGACCACGCTTCACTTCGGGCAGACCCAATTTCGCGTTCTCGTCGATAACAGCGAGATCGCTCGCCAGTACGAGTTCGGTGCCACCACCGAGCGCAAAGCCGTTAACCGCTGCGATCACCGGCGTATCGACGTAATGACGCACCATGCCGCCGAATCCCCATTCGGGGTGACCGACTGGGTTGATGTCCTGGCCTGACGCAATGGCCTTCAGGTCGGCGCCCGCACAGAATCCGCGTCCGTTGCCCGTGAGGACGATGGCGCGCACCTCCGGATCGTTGTCGCACTCCTCCAGTCGGCTTCCGAGTGCGGTGGCAAGTTCGGAATTGACGGCGTTCATCGCCTCGGGACGATTGAGGGTGATGACCGCGACGTTCCCACGACGCTCCAGCAAGACCACATCGTTCGGGTTGGAATCTGCCACGACTACTCCTTCGAGACTGCTCGGTTACCACTCTTCTTACTCAGGGCTGAAAAACTACGCGTCCCACGGTCGATCCGTCACCGAGACGGCCAACTCCGTCCGCAACCTCCGAAAACGCCAGTCGCTCACTGACCAGCGGCTTCACCTGACCGGCGTAGGCAAGACGCGTCAGTTCCTCGTGGCAGTCGGATATCGCCTGCTGGTTGTACGCCTTGTAGAGGCCCCAGTGCAGCCCGATGATCGAGTAATTCTTGATCAGTGCGTGATTGAGCCCGGGTGTGGGGATGGTTCCTCCGGCGAAGCCGATCACCAGAATCCGTCCTTCGAATGCAATGCATTTGGTGGACTTGGTGTACGTGTCGCCGCCGACGGGGTCGTAGATCACGTCGGCCCCACGGCCTCCGGTGAACTCCTTCACGATGGGGACGAAGTCCTCGCTGTGACGGTCGATCACCAGGTCCGCGCCGAGTCGACGGCAATACTCCGCCTTTTCCGGTCCGCCGACCACTCCGATCACGGTCGCCCCGGCAGCTTTGCCCAGTTGCACGGCCGAACTACCGACACCTCCCGCAGCCGCGTGCACCAGCAGCGTTTCACCAGGCTTCAGTTGGGTGCGACGATGCAGCGCAAACCAACTCGTCTGATACCCGATACTCAAGGTCGACGCCTCGGCATCGTCCAATGCGGTGGGAGCGGGAAAGACATTGGCTTCGGCCATCACCGTCTGCTCGGCAAACCCACCCAACGGCAGGTTCGGGTTTCCGATCACCCGGTCACCCACGGCGAAGCGGCTCACCCCGTCGCCGACGGCCAGCACTTCGCCGCACAACTCGACGCCGGGCGTGAACGGTAGGGGCGGCTTGATCTGGTAGTCGCCCCTGCACAACAACACATCCGGGAAGTTCGCCGGCGTTGCAAGCGTTCGCACCAGGAGTTCTCCGGCGCCGGGAGTCGGGTCGGGGATCTCTTCCAGCTTCAGTACATCGCGGGGTTCACCGAGTTCGTTGACGCGCCATGCCTTCACAATTTCTCCTGAGTCTCTCGTAAGTCGTGACTTGTCCGTCAGTCCTGAGGTCCACCGGCGACGTACACGACCTGGCCGGATACGAACCCGGCACCTTCGCTGGCGAAGAACGAAGCGGTGTGTGCGATGTCCTCGGGTTGTCCGACCCGGTTCACCGGAATCTGCGAAGCGGCTGCCGCTTTGAACTCCTCGAAGTCCGCGCCCACACGTTGCGCGGTGGCCGCGGTCATCTCGGTCTCGATGAAACCCGGCGCGATCGCGTTCGCCGTGACACCGAACTTTCCGAGCTCGAAAGCGAGGGTCTTGGTGAAGCCCTGCATGCCCGCTTTCGCTGCCGAGTAGTTCACCTGCCCACGGTTCCCGAGGGCCGACGTGCTGGACATGTTCACGATGCGTCCGAACTTGGCTTCCACCATGTACTTCTGCACCGCGCGGGACATCAGGAACGCTCCGCGCAGGTGCACGCCCATGACCTGATCCCAGTCGTCGACGCTCATCTTGAAGAGGAGGTTGTCGCGCAGGATGCCGGCGTTGTTGACGAGGATCGTGGGTGCCCCCAGTTCGGTGGCTACGCGCTCGACCGCGGCAGCAACCGACGCCTCGTCCGCGACGTCGGCGCCCACGGCGATCGCCTGACCGCCGGCCGAGGTGATCGCCTCCACGGTCGCGGCGCACGCTGCTTCGTCCAAGTCGAGCACCGCAACGGCGTAGCCGTCGTCGGCAAACCGCTTGGCAACGGCGGCACCGATCCCGCGCGCCGAACCCGTCACGATGGCAGTCTTACGTTCCTTGCCCACAAGTCCTCCTAGATGAATCGACGATCGGTTCCACTATTGCGCGTCACGGTACTTGCGCAGTTCCTGCCGGGCGATGGCGCGTTTGTGCACCTCGTCGGGGCCGTCGGCGAGTCGGAGGGTGCGAAGATGCGCGTAGGCCATCGCGAGAGGAAAATCGTCGGTGACGCCGCCTGCTCCGTGCACCTGAATGGCGCGGTCCACGATCTTCAGCGCCATGTTGGGGGCGGCAACCTTGATTGCGGCGATCTCGGTGCGGGCTTCTTTGTTCCCGACCGTATCCATCAGATGCGCGGCCTTCAGCGTCAGGAGACGCACCATCTCGATCTCGATGCGGGCCTCCGCAATCCAGTCCTGAATGTTGCTCCGGTCGCTGAGCGGCCGACCGAATGTGACCCGGGACGACGCCCGGCGGCACATCAGTTCCAGCGCCCGTTCGGCCATTCCGATCGCCCTCATGCAGTGGTGAATTCGCCCCGGCCCGAGGCGTGCCTGGGCGATAGCGAATCCCTCACCCTCGCCTGCAAGAACATCCTTGGATGGAACCCGCACGTTCTCGAAGGTGATCTCCGCGTGGCCTTCTCGGTCTGCGCACCCGAACACCGGCAGGTTGCGCAGCACCGTGACACCCGGTGCGTCGATCGGGACCACCATCATCGACTGCTGCCGGTGGACAGCCGCATCAGGATCGGTCTTGCCCATGACGATCAGCACCTTGCAGTTCTTGTGCATCGCATTGGACGCGAACCACTTGCGGCCGTTGAGGACGTACTCGTCCCCGTCACGCACCATGCTGAGTTCGATGTTGGTCGCATCCGAGCTGGCCACCGCAGGTTCGGTCATGGCGAATGCCGATGCCATCGTGCCGTCGAGAAGCGGCTCGAGATACGTCTTCTTGTGCTCGTCGGTCCCGAAGAGGGTGAGGACCTCGATGTTCCCCGTGTCGGGGGCGTTGCAGTTGCATGCCTCCGGGGCGAGGCCGCTTCGCCCCATGATCTCGGCGAGCGGCGCGTAGTCGAGATTGCTGAGTCCAGGACCCCACTCCGCGTGCGGGTGAAAGAGGTTCCACAGCCCACGCTTTCGCGCCTCGGCTTTCAGTTCCTCGAGGATCGGAGGCTGGAAGTGGGGGTCACCCGATTCGCGCATCTGCTGGTCGTACACCGGTTCCGCCGGATACACATGTGCGTCCATGAAGTCGAGAAGGTCTGCCTTGTACTGCAGAGCACGATCCGAGAACTCGAACATGATTGCTCCTGGAGGTTGGTTACAAAAAGTGTGATGAGCTGCGACGACGGTGGCGGCTGTCAGGCTTCCTGCATCAGGGCGTCCTGATAGCGCCGCATACCTCGAATCCACCGGTCGTAGTCCGAACCCTTCTGGCGGTACAACTCGAGAACCTGCACGTGCGGAAGAATGAGGAATTGCTCGGCGTCCATTGCCGCCAGGACCAATTCGGCAACCTCTGCAGGTTCGAGGACAACACCGGCTGTGGTGACGGCGCGGGTCGCGGCCACGCCGAGCGGGTCACCGGAATCGCGGCCTTCGTACAGCAGCTTCGTGTTGACGCCCATCGGGCACAGGCAGCTGACCCTGATGCCGCGGTTGCCGTAGGTGACGGACAACCACTCCGCGAATCCGACAGCGGCATGTTTGGTGGTGGAATAGGTGGCCGAACCGATCTGAGTGAGCAGGCCGGCAGCGGAGGCGGTGCTCACGAAGTAGCCCTCGCCGCGCTCTTCCCACTGCGGCACCAGGATCTGCGCGGCCCGGATGTGGGCGCGCAGATTCACGTCGAGCGCCTGATCCCATGCGCTCTCGTCGGCGTCCAGCCCGGGTTGTCCACCGATACCGGCGTTGGCGAAGTACAGATCGACGGGGCCGAACTCTGCTTCCGCGACACCCAGGGCCTCACGAATGTGCTCGGTGTCGGAAGCATCGCCGCCGAGACCGAGCGCCGCTTTCGGGTGGGTGGCAACGATGTCGGACGCCACGGCCTGAGCAGCGTCACCGTCGAGATCTGTCACCACGACCTTCGCGCCTTCGTCAGCCAGTCGCCGTGCGAGCGCACCGCCGATTCCACCGCCGCCACCAGTGACTACGGCGACCCTGCCTGCAACCTTCACGGACGTCCCTTCGGTCGTGATCCAGCTCTCACCGTATGTATAGTTGAATCCGGCGTCAGATTCAATATCTGCAGTTCACGCTCGTCACGCCGGCCAGGTTTGCCGGGCGACTCGCAGGAAGTTCCCACCGAGGACTGCCGCCACGTCGTCGTCCGACCATCCGCGCTGCGACAGGTGTGCTCCGAGGGTGGTGAACGTCTCCGGGGGCATCCACCGGATCGGGCCCCACCGCGTATACGACTCGTCGAAAAGGTGCGGGTTGGTCGCGATCTCACTGAGGAAGTCGTCGGCGTCGAACGAGTGATCGGCGCTGATCCCCACGTGGTCGATTCCGACGAGTTCGGCGGCGTACTCGAGGTGCCGGGTCATCGCGTCCAGAGTGGGAGTGTTGGGCCCCAGAAAGATTCCCACCCCGGTGATGCCGACGACGCCCCCGGTGGCAGCGCACGCTCGCGCTTGGTCGTCCGTGATGTTCCTGGGGTGATCCCACACCGACCGCATGCACGAATGGCTGTAGACGACCGGCAACGTCGAAACCTCGCACATGTCCAGCCCGGTGCGCGGGCTGCAATGCGACCCGTCCGGAACCATCCCGACCGCGTTCATTTCGGCGACCAAGGCACGACCCCACGATGTGAGGCCGTGATCGTTGGCGTCGAGGCAGCCGCTTCCCGCGGGATTGGCATGGTTGTACGTCGGCAGCATTGTCCGTACACCGAGGTCGGCGAAGGTTTGGAGGTTGGCCAAGTCGCCGTCGAGAGGAGCGGAGTCTTCGAGATCGAAAGCGACCGAGATAGTTCCTGCGGGACCGATCTCGACATCTTCGACGGAGAATCCGAGGCGAAGACCGGGATGCTCGGCAATTCTGGTCGAGAAGTGCTCGAGGAGTCGGGTCGAATCAGCGAAGCTGTGCGGCGAGTAGCCGGCATTGACCGAGACCAAGGTCGCGCCGGAACGGCTGAAGCGCGTCAATGGTCCGACGTCGGCGTCCGGTTGTAGCGGCAGACACGCGTGTTGATCCCAGAGCAGAGTCACGGGTACTCATCTTGCCCGTAGTGGGCCTGCTACGCCCCGATGCCGAACCGTTCCGCGAGTTGACGGCGGGTATCTTCGGCCCCGGTGTGTAGGACCCCGGCAATGCCGAGTCGGGCCGCGCCGTCGAGGTTCTGCTGAAGGTCGTCGATCATCACAGCCTGCTCGGTTTGCACGCCGAGGCGGTCGCAGGCGATCTGGTAGATCTTCCGGGACGGCTTACGCACCCCTATCTCGGAGGAGATGACCACCACGTCGGCAAGCGATTGCAGATCGAAACCGTTGTAGCAGTCACGTCCGAATGCATTGGATACCAACGCAACCGGAACACCCGCTGCACGCACATCCTCGATCACGGCGAGCGTCGCCGGATCGGCGGTAAGCCCCGCCATCATGCGCTGAACCAACCCACCGGGGTCCACCGTCACTCCACCGACGCCGAGCCTTTCGGCAAAACCGTGCGAGAACTCGTCTTCGTCGATGCGCCCCGATTCATGATCGGAGAGGAGCTTCTTCGCGACGTCGTCGCTCGCCAGGAGCCGAATCGGTAGACGCGGGTCCACACCGATCGACGCTCCGAATTCCTCGAAAGCCGTGTGCACACTGCTGGTGAGCACGCCGCCGAAGTCCACCAGCACGGCGGTGCGCGTCGAATCGATCTCCGTCGAAGACATCGTCGGATACTCCTTGTCAGTCATGCATCGGCAGACGCAGCGCATTCGCCCACAGCCGTGTCGCGATGGAAACGAGGTCGTCGAACGACGCCGGCTGGACACCCTCACCCACGTTCGGTTCGGTGACGAAGTAGGCGAAGCCCAGGCGGCTGATCATTCCGGACAGCGCCAGTGACGCGAGGAGGGGATCCAGCTTGGCGTCCGCCAGTCCCCGGTCCTGCAACGTCGCGATGCTGCGCGCATTGCGACGAACGAAAGCGTCGGCACGCCTCTGGCGCAGCCGTCGAAATTGCGGATCGATGTTGGCAACCTGCTCGAGCAGACCCATCAGCTTGGCATTGCGCTGGTAGGCCGCGAAGTAGGCGCGGTTGCTCGCCTCGATCACCGCAATCGGGTCGTCGTCGGCCTCCACATGCGGCATACCCGGGTGCATCATGTCTTCCTGCGCCGTCTCGAGAACCGCCGCAAAGATCTCGTCCTTGCCCGCGAAGTAGGTGTAGAACGTACCCGCGGAGCACTGCGCTTCCTTGGTGATGTCGATGAGCCTCGAGTCGAGATACCCGTCGCGCTCGAACACCGTTCGCGCTGCCGAGACCAGCGCCGACCTCGTCCGCAGGCCGCGGCCGGTGGTCGGCAGGTCACGCAACAGCGAGGTATCCGCCATCGAGGGCGGCTCCTCGTTAGCCTCGCCTGGAGCGTTGAGAGACATGCGCTTATTTATACGTCAACGATCGGTGAACATGTGCTCCCGGGACCGCCGGTCCTGACGAAATCAGGGTGTCGCGCCCTGTGCACCGTGTTGTACTGGATGCCGTGGGAAACCCACCTCCGTGACCCGTGGTGGGCCTGGCGACCGCGTCGGAGGAACAACCGTGAGCACAGTGGCGTCATCCGAGAAGCACGAGAACGGCGCGCCGGTGCGTCGAGGCTGGCCCGTGTTCACCATCGTCGCGGTCGCGATCATCGCCTTCTTCGCCGGCGGATTCGGTGGCACGTTCCAGAGCAAGCTCGCCGAGGTCCAGAAGAACGACAACGCCTCCTACCTGTCGAACACTGCCGAATCCACGCTGGTCACCAACGAGTCCGCACAGTTCATCCAGGTCGAAACCATCCCCGGATTCGTCCTGTTCCACAGCGACACGCCACTGACGGACCCGGACAAGTCGGCGATAGCGCAGGCACGTACCGCAATCGCAGGCGTTTCCGGGGTCGATACCCAGGCGATGACCGACCCCAACTACTCGGCCGACGGAACCACCGCATCCATCTATGTGCCGCTGGTCTCGCAAACAGACGGTGAGGCCGTCGCCGGTGACGTCCTCGCCTCCACGGAAGAGGACGTGCTCGCCGCCGCCAAGGGAGCAGTGTCGGGACTGGAAGTCCTCCCGGCCGGCCCGGCCGGGCTCCTCGTGGCGTTCATCGACGCCTTCGAGGGGCTGGACGGCACACTTCTGAGCGCGGCACTGCTGGTCGTCATCCTGATACTTCTGGTGGTCTACCGCTCGCCGGTGTTGTGGTTCTTCCCCCTGCTCTCGGCGCTTCTCGCACTGGGTCTCGCCTCGATGGTGATCTACCTGATGGCCAAGGCCGAACTCCTCACGCTCACCGGTCAGAGCCAGGGCATTCTGTTCGTGCTGGTGATCGGCGCGGGAACCGACTATGCACTGCTGTTGATCGCCCGCTACCGAGAGGAATTGCACTTTCACAGAAGCAGGTTCGACGCCATGATCAAGGCATGGCGTGAGTCTGCACCGGCCATCACCGCGTCGGCTGTCACCGTGATTCTGGGTCTGCTGTGCTTGATGTTCTCGGAACTCAACTCGAACAAGAGCCTCGGCCCCGTGGCGGCCATCGGCATCGCGTGCACCTACCTCGTGATGATGACCTTCCTCCCGGTCGCCCTGGCTGTCGCGGGTCGATGGGTTTTCTGGCCCCGCAAACCCAAGGTCGATCACGCTGCGGACATGGCCGCGCACGGCATGTGGGGGAAGATCGCCGCGTTGGTCGGCCGGAGAGATCGCCCCCTCTGGATCGGCACTACGGTCCTCCTCGCCGTCCTGTTCCTCGTCGGCATCGGCAGCTTGAAGACCGACGGCTTGTCCTCGACCGAGAACTTCACCAACACCCCCGATGCCGTTGCAGGGCAGGAGCTGTTCGACTCGAAATTTGATCCCGGGGCGGGCGCACCGGCCGTGATCATCACCAATGCCGATTCGGTTTCCGCGGTGACCGATGCAGTCGAGGGACTCGAGGGCGTGTCCCAGGATCCCGGAGCAGTGTGCCCGCAGGTGGACACCGCCAAGGTCACGGAAGCAGTGAAGACCAACCCCGAGGCAGTGGCAGCAGCCGCTGGCGCAGGATGTGCGCCCCAAGCTTTCCAGGTCGCCCCCATCGACGGGCGCATGATGTTGAACGTCGTGCTGGCCGATTCATACGACTCGGATGCAGCGCTGGAGACGGTGCAACGTCTCCGCGACGCCGTCCACCCAATTCCCGGCGCCGACGCCTTGGTCGGTGGCACCACCGCCACGACCCTCGACGTGCAACAGGCATCCGTCCACGACCGGAACCTGATCATCCCCATCGTGTTGGTGGTGATATTCATCGTTCTCGCGGTTCTGCTTCGGGCGCTGCTGGTTCCGATTCTTCTCATCGGCACCGTCGTGTTGTCGTTTGCCGCGACCCTGGGCGTGTGTGGCCTCTTCTTCACACACGTATTCGGATTCGCGAACGCCGATCCGGCATTCCCCTTGTACGCCTTCGTGTTCCTGGTCGCGCTGGGTATCGACTACAACATCTTCCTGATGACACGTGTCCGTGAGGAAACGGAGCAGCACGGCACCCGCGAAGGTGTGTTACGTGGTCTCGCCGTGACCGGTGGAGTGATCACTTCCGCCGGCATCGTGCTCGCGGCCACGTTCGCAGTTCTCGGCGTGCTGCCACTCGTGTTCCTGGCTGAAGTCGGATTCGCGGTCTCGTTCGGAGTTCTGCTCGACACCATGATCGTGCGCAGCATTCTCGTTCCCGCTTTGTCGCATGACATCGGCAAGAAGATTTGGTGGCCGTCAGCGCTTGCCAAGTCGAATAGCTGAAGTTTCAACACTTGACAGTTGCGAGTACCAGGCGCTTACGCTGATTGTGTCGCATCTGCTGTGTAAGCAGAAGGGAATCGTCGTGGCTGCCAGAGGAAGGCCCGCCCGCGATCTCGACGATCGTGACTGCGTGACCGGCCTCGCTGTGCGCGATACCGACGGGGGACGCAGTACTGAACATCGTGGTCGCGGCCCGCCCACTGATAGGTCTTGCCTTGTCCGAGGTTCGCGGACGAGAAGGCAGGCGATCCCATTTCCACACTCACCGTCGTCAAACCTGATTCCGGGTTCGACACCGCGGACATCGCGCACCGGTCCCAACCAGGGGTTGGGCGACTTCCCCACCATGGTCGATGTCTGACATCGACGCCGCTGCATACCGCCCAGGAACACCGCAAGAGTGTATCGATCATAAGGAAACGCCATGACTACCAACAGGATTCAATGACACAAAACAACGGGTGCCGCAGTCGCTGTTGCGGCGGCCGGGGCTTCACTGCTTCTCGCCGCGCCCAGCGCATCCGCTGTGGTAACGGGACCACTCACAGTGACTCCGAGCGCACAGTTCACCATCCCGATCCTCACCGACGCCGGACATGGGACCACCTGCTCGTACGAGCTGGGGGCGACAGCAGGCGCTATCGGAGATGAGGCCACGTTCAAGGTAGAGAGATGGGATGCCGAAGCTGTACCGCCGGCCTTCGTCGCGGAACCGTCCCTCGGCCCCACGGCCGGAGCCGTCGCTGCCGGCGACGTGCTGACGGAAGTGTGGGTACCCCAGGCTGTCGGAACGTACAAATTTACGCTGGATGGAACTACCGAAACGGTCGAGGTGAAGGTTACCAACGCAGTCGACATCTTGGGCTTCGTGTGCATACTGCTCCCCGAAATGTGATTGCCACACAGCGCAAAGAGGGCAGCACATCGGCCGCCCTCCTGCCAATTCCGGGCGAGACTACTTCGGTGCGATTCCGCTTTCCAGCACCCGCAGGTCGAACATGTCGCCGGGAGTGCGGGACAGCGTCGGGCCTGGCATGAACGGTCCGGGGTCCGGCACGTTTGCGTCGTCCACTCCACGCATGAGAATGCGGAAGAACTCGTGGTAGAGCTCCGAGTTCGCGGGATTCGAGCTGGTGGATTGTGACGCCTCGAGTCCCGTCCAGGTGACGGACATTCCCAGGTTCGGCATCACGAACACGTTCTGATGCATCGCACCGTTCAGCGCAAACAGATCAGCGGGCGCACTGGGGATCATGCGGTGCCCTACCACCTCCTCGATCGGAAAAGCCGGGCCCACACAGGTATCCCCCGCGTTGGTCCACAGGAGCAGGCTGTAGCAGCCGTTCTGTGGAGACGATTCTCCGAGCTTCGTGATGTACTCGGAGGACAGAACACGCTGCCCGTTCCAGACTCCGGCGCTCGCGAGCAATGCACCGATCTTCGCGAAGTCCTTGGGCTGCATGAACATATGCGCGTATCCATACGTGTTCCCCGAACGATCCCGCGACCAGTTGTACGAACCTTCCGCAATACCGATCGGACCGAACAGTTCCCGTTGCGCGAACGCTTGGATGTCCTCCCCGACGGCCTGCCCCACCACGTATGCCACCAGGTCGGCCGCGCGTTGACTGTACTGAAAATCGGTGCCCGGCTCTCGGACGATCGGAAGTGACATCGCTTGACGCGGCAAACTCGGATCGTTGCCGAGCGTCAGGGCCTCGAGGGGCAACGATTCGAGAAGTCCCGAAGTCTGGGTGAGCAGTTGCCGGACTGTGATCGCGCGGTGCGCTTCGTCTCCCATACCTTCGGGTAGATAGGTGCCGATCGGTGCGTCGAGGTCGAGTTTGCCTTGATCCCACGCAGCCCCGGCGACCAGTGACACGATGCCTTTGGTGGCGCTGAACAATTGCCACTGCTGGTCGACGCTGTATTGGTTGTACTGGCCTTCACCGATCAGGCAGTTGTCGCGAACCACCTGGATCGAGAAGCGAAGTCGGGCGCTCGCATACGCGAGAGCGTCGTGGAGAGCGGCGGGGTCGACGCCCATGCTCTCGGGCGCACGCCGCTGAAAGTCTTCGCCGACTGCAGGCGCGGAACACGCCTCCCGGACAGGCTCGGCCGTCGCCACCGGCGTGATCGTCAATCCCGCAAGAACCATTGCGCCCACCGCGCCGGCAAACAACTTCATCTGAGCCCTCCCACACCTTCCGGAAATGCTTCACGAATGTGTCCCCGGTCACCATTGCACGGCCGGCCGGGCGAAACAACTACCCGTAAACCGCGTCGGCCCACAGATGAAACAGCGCATACGCACGCCACGGACGCCAATTCTCGGCGAGGCGAGCAGCTTCGATGCCACTGTCGACGCCCAGGGCACGTCTGAGCACCAGGTCGCCGGGAGTGAAAGCGTCCGGATCACCAAGCACCCGAACCGCGAGATAGTCGGCCGTCCACGGGCCGATCCCTGGTAGCGCGAGCAGCTCCCGCCGAAACCGTGCCGGATCGGTGCCGCTGCGCAGTGACAACCCGTCGCATGCGGCGGTCGCCAACGCAGTGACCGTGCGAGCACGAGATCTCGTGAGGCCGACACTCACTCGGAGAGTCTCGGTGGGCTCTGCGGCGAGGCGCTCGGGAGTGGGAAACAACCGAAAGCTTCCGTGATCACGACCGTAGGCGGAAACCAAGCGCGATCCGAAAGTTCTTGCAGCAGCGACGGACACCTGCTGACCCAGCACTGTGAGAACCGCAGTCTCGAAACCGTCGACGGAGCCGAGCCTGCGCATGCCCGGGCGGCTCCCGACGAGCGGCGCCAGCACCGGATCACGTCGCAGTGCGGAATCGATGACGGTCGGTACCGCATCGAGGTCGAGCCACGACCGGACGATTTCGATCACCTCGTCGGCGTCGGCTTCCGCCGATTCGACGTCGGCTTCCACGTGGCACGACTCCGGACGGACCGTCAGCGTCACCTGTGCCAACCCACTCGAGCACTCGATGACGCGGCTGTGGCTACCGGTATGCGGATCTCGCCTCTCCAGGCCGCTCACCGCGTGCGCGGCCAGCGCGTTCCACAGTGGCCGGTGCGCTAAGGGCGGCTCGTAGGGAAGGCGAACGATCATGCGGCCCGTTTCTCGAGGTCGAGAAGCGTCCGCTTGCGCCCGAGTCCGCCCGCATAGCCGGTGAGCGAGCCGTCGCTGCCGACGACCCGGTGGCACGGCACGACGATGCTGATCGGATTCTTTCCGTTCGCCGCCGCGACCGCCCGCACCGCATTCGGCCGGCCGAGCGCTTCGGCGAGGTCGCGGTACGACCACGTCTGCCCGTACGGGATGGTCCTCAACGCTTCCCACACCTGCCGCTGAAAGGGAGTACCGCGGAGGTCGAGGGAGACGGTGAACTCGGTGCGCGCGCCGTCGAAGTACTCGGCAAGCTGGCGCGCCGCGTCGCCGAACCCGTCGTCGGCCCTCGGCCCGAACGTGCTCGGATCCGGGCTGTGTTTGTGCTCGCTCATATAGACCCCCGCCAAGGCCCCAGCCCTGTTGACCAAGGTCAACGGTCCGATCGGGGAATCGACCTGCGTGTGCGTGACTGACTCGACGTTCACGGATAACATCCTTTCACTCCGATACGACACCCTGAGGGGCTCGCTGTGTACGGAGAAGACGCCGGGGCCGTGAAATATGTGAGGTGCCGTCCGCGATGATGTGGGCATGGATCTGCTGCCCATCGCGCCCCGCGACATCGTGCGCACAGCTGCCGAGATCGCGCGCTGGTCGGTCGACACCACCGCATTCGTCGCCGGCCTCCCGCTGCGTCTCAACGCCCTGCTCGACCAGGTCGAGCTGCTGATGGCCCGCGTAGAAGACGTGACCGAAGGCGCGGCGGTCGTCGTCGCCAGGGCGGAAGCAGTGACCGACGGCGCAGAGCTTGTCGTCACTACTGCCGGTCGGACGTCCGATAGCGCTCAGAACCTGCTGTCCGTATACGAGCCGATGGCCCTCCACGCCGCACCACTGGCCCAGACCTTCCTCGACGACCTGGGCGAGGAAGAGATTCACGCTGCAATCGGACTCGTCAATCATCTCCCGGAACTCACGGCGCGGTTGACGGCACTCATGCCGATCCTGGCCACCCTCGACACCGTCTCACCCGAGATCCACGAACTCCTCGACGTCGTCAAGGACGTCCGCCAGGCAATTCAGGGCGTACCAGGGTTCAAGTTCTTCCGTAAACGCGGAGAGTCTCAGGAGGACGAGTAGGCGACTTCGTCGCCTGTGCGTGGTTGACGAGTCCGGACACTCGTTGGCCGCTCACAGGAAAACTCCTCTACAGTCGACGGAGCACGACGTCCCATACGAAGGTGAGTCTTCCGATGCCCACAATTCACCATTCCGCGGTTGCATCTGTGCCGGTCGACGTCGCGTTCGCCTACCTGGACAATTACGAAACCGTGCCCGACTGGATGTTCGGCGTTTCGGAGTTCACCCCAACCGGCGAGTTCGTCCAGGGCCTGGGTGCCACGTTCGATGCCACTATGCATGTCGGCCCCACGAAGGTCAGTTCCCGGGTCGAGGTCACCGAATGGATCGAGAACGAAGTGATCACCATCGCTTCTCTGGATGGCGTCGCGAACTCGTCGACCTGGCACTTTCGCTCGGTCGACGACAACCACACCGAGTTGATCGTCGACTTCGCCTACAAGCTTCCCGGCGGTCTCGCTGGGAAGGCTCTCGGTCGCCTGGTCGGCCCGTTCGTCGAGAGTGCCATCAAGAACACCGAAAGCACCCTGCGGCGAAACCTCGAAAGTCTCCCGCAAGGCGAGCACTGATTCGTATCAGGTGACGGTGATTCCGCCGTCGACCGGAATGGTCTGACCGGTCACGTAAGCCGCTGCATCCGACGAGAGCCACACCACCGTTGCGGCAAGTTCTTCGGGATCGCCGAGCCGACCTAGCAACAGTCTGGGCTTCATGCTCTCGAGGTAGCCCTCGTGATACTGGTCGGTCATCTCCGTGGCAAAGAATCCTGGCGCAATCGCGTTGACACGGATACCTTTTCGCATCCCCCATTGCTGAGCGAGGTCTCGTGTCAAGCCGATGACGCCGGCCTTGCTCGCCGCGTAAGCTGCCTGCGGAAGTCCCGCCGTCGTCAGACCGAGAACGCTGGAAATGTTCACGATTGCGCTGCCCGGTTGCATCACCTTCCCCGCCGCCTGCGCAGCCCAGTAGGAGCCGTTCAGGTTGACGTCGATCACCTGCCGAAACTGTTCGGGGGTCTCTTTGGTCGCGGGGAATGCTGTACCGATGCCGGCATTGTTGATCAGCACATCGACTTTGCCGAACTTCTCCATCGCAGCGTCGATCATGTGCTGCGCCTGTTCGGGCTCGGAAACATCCGTGGCCACGGTCAAGGCCTCGCGACCCGCCAAACGCACCAGTTCGGCGGTGTTCTCCAACTTGTCGGTGCGACGGGCAGCCAGCACCACGTCGGCACCCGCCTCCGCGCTCGCTTTCGCAAACGCCACACCCAACCCGGACGACGCGCCCGTCACCACAACTACCCGATCCTTCAGCGTGAACTTGTCGAGAACGGACATCTGTCGAAACTCCCTCGTCGTCGGGTGGGTGAACGTCTATTTCTACCTATCAGAGACCGAGGTCGCGGCCGATGAGTTCCTTCATGATCTCGTTGGATCCGGCCCAGATCTTCGTGACGCGGGCGTCCATCCAAGCACGTGCAGCACGATATTCGGTCATGAATCCGTAGCCGCCGTGGAGTTGCACGCAGTGATCGAGAACCTCGTTCTGCACCTGTGCCGACCACCACTTGGCCTTGGCCGCGTCGATGGCGGTCAGTTCTCCGTCCGCGTGGGCGGCGACGCAGTTGTCGACGTAAGCCTGCGTCACCTCGACGCGAGTGACGAGGTCCGCGAGCAGGAACTTGTTCCACTGGAGCGAGCCGATGGGCTGACCGAAAGCCTTGCGGTCCTTGGCATATTGGACCGTTTCGTCGAGAACCGCGGCGACGTGCGCGATGTTGGAGACCGCAGCTCCGACGCGCTCCTGCGGCAGCATCTCCATCATGTGGATGAAACCGCGGTCGAGCTCACCGATGATATTGGCGGACGGCACGCGCACGTCCTTGAAGAAGAGTTCCGCCGTGTCCGATTCGTGCTGACCGACTTTGTCGAGCTTACGTCCGCGTTCGAACCCATCCATCCCGGTCTCGACAGCGAACAGGGTGATGCCCTTCGCCTTCTTCTCCGGGCTGGTGCGGGCGGCGACGATCACGAGGTCCGCGTTGTAGCCGTTGGTGATGAACGTCTTGGAGCCGTTGATGATCCAGTCGTCACCGTCTCGGACGGCCGTCGTTTTGAGTGAGGCCAGGTCGGATCCGCCGGAGGGCTCGGTCATGCCGATACCGGTGAGTAGTTCGCCGGTGCAGAACTTGGGGAGCCACCGCTCCTTCTGCTCCTCGGTGGTGAGCTGGACCATGTAGGGCGCGACGATGTCGGCGTGAATGCCGAAACTCGACGCGATAGCTGCACTCGCTCGCGAAAGCTCCTCGGCAAGAATGGCGTTGAAGCGGTAGTCACCGGCCTCGCTGCCGCCGTACTGTTCCGGAACCTCGAGTCCGAGGAAGCCGTTACGGCCGGCCTCGAGCCAGATCTCACGATCGATGAACCGCTGCTCGATCAGCTTGTCGGCCACCGGCGTGATGTTGCGGTTCACGAACTCACGGACCGACTCGCGGAATGCCTCGTGATCGGGGCCGTACAGGGTGCGTCGCATCGTCGCTCGATCTCCTCATTCTAAGCGGCCGCTTATTTTCTAAGCGCTTGCTTATACTGGTGTGGACGGTCCATATTGTCAAGAGTCGATTCGAGGATGGAGGAGGCGCTGTGACCGAGTTACCCGCGCAGATGATCAGCACGTCGAAAGCTGCGGCACGGATCCGCGCTGCCGCAATCGACGCCTTCTCCGTAGGCGGCTATGGAGGAACCACCACCCGCGACATCGCCGCCCGCCTCGATATGAGTCCAGCCGCGATGTATCCGCACTACAGATCCAAGGAGGATCTGCTCTTCGCAATCAGCTTCGAGGGACATCTCGTAGCGCACGAAACCGTCGCCGCCGCCGACCGGGCGGACGCCTCCCCCGTCGACCGTCTGCGCTCCGTGATCTCGACATTCGCGAGCTGGCAGGCCACCCATCACGCGCAGGCGCGGGTCATCCAGTACGAACTCACGGCGCTCACGCGTGACCACTACCGCACCGTGGTTGCGCTGAGACGGGAAACAACGGCCATCGTCAGGTCCGTCGTGAACGCCGGCGTCGATACCGGTGACTTCATCGTCCCTGACGCGGAAGGCGTCACCTTGGCCCTGACCTCACTGTGCGTGGATGTGTGCCGCTGGTTCCCTACAGGGGATTACACCGACCCGCAGGTCGTCGGTGACCTGTATGCCGACCTGGCTGCACGCGTGGTCGGCGCCCGATAAGGCTCACGCCTGTGAGTGCTCCGAGAGTCCAGAGACTCGTTAACCACGCACAGGGGAAGGGAGGTAACATCGCGCCCGACTGGCGCCAACCGCATGAACCGGGGGATTCACATGACGGACCCGTTGTACTTGGACGACGGCACCGCAGCAGAGTGCGTGGCGCTCTGCGACAGCCTCATCGCAAAGTTCGATGATGCCATCGACGAAACAGCCAAATTCAACAGGATTTCCGGTTTCGGCGGCTTCGACTCTGCCCAACAGCTGCAGCGTGGCTTCGAAGACAAACTGATCAACTCGCCCGGCTCAGTCAGGAATCGACTTCTCCAGTTTCAAGACGCTGTGAAACTGCTGCGCGCGACATTCGAGGCGAACGGCAAGGGATTCGAAGACACCGAGAGCGAAGTCTACCGAGCGATCCGTGCGATCGGATCGGCGGAACAACTGTGAGACGCTCGAGGACACCCTGCGTACTGGCCTTGTGCGCTGCGGTTCTAGCGGGATGTGGAACATCAGGTTCGCCCGACGGTCCCGCTGACGAGGCGACAACTCAGGCCGCCCAGTCCACGCGCGATTTGGGACGCAAGGTAGTCGCATTCGATCCGTGCCGAGATGTACCCGACGACGTGATTTCACGAGCTGGCTACGACCCCGCATCCAGGGAGACTTCCGAGTACCCAATGTCCGGGTACACGTTCCTAGGGTGCGATTTCGAAACGCCGGTCCGGCAATACGGACTGAGCCTTCTTTCGGGCAACATCACCTTCGCGGAGGAGAAGAAGAAGACCGAGGCGTTCGCGGAACCCATGGAAATCAATGGTCGGCCTGCTCTCCTCGAATTGGATCCGGCCGAGCGTGACTCCTGCGCGATCTCGCTGGAAACCGACTACGGAGTTCTCATCGTTCTTCGTGGCCTCCATCACGATTACATCGGACCGGCTCCGCGGGAAGAATGGTGCGCCGGGCTCGAAGACACTGCGCGCCTGATCGAACCGCTGCTCGCGGACGGATGAGCGCGGTGCGCAGGAAAATCAATACAGATAACGCTTCATTCGCAGTTCAGAGGGGGAAATAGCAATGGGACCGACTCCACCGCAAGGATCGAATGATCCACAATTGTCGCCGCTGCCATTCGGTGTACTGAATCCGACCACGGAGTCGACATCGGCGACCTCGCTTCCCTTCGGTGTGCTCGATCCGACGGCCACTTCGAGTGCCGGCGGAACTCCCACGGCGTTCCCCTCGGAGTTGGCAGCAATGAATCCCATCGCCGCGCTCATGAACGTCGACCTGCCGACGCCTACCGAGCTGTACGAAGAAGGCCTCGCGGCCGTTCAAGAATCCATCAGCGGCAACGATGTCGTCGAGACGTCGTACATCACGCAACCGGAGAACTTCGCCAGCTGGCCCTCGTACAACGCGTTGGCCATCCAGGTCGCCAGCATGAAGCCGGATAACGTCGATGCACTTGCCGCAGCATGCAAGACGATCGCCGACATGGGGCTCGATGACGAACTTCAGACGATCCTCAGTCGGATCGACGCGCAGTGGACCGGAGCGGCCGCAACCGCCGCAACCGCCGCCGTCACCTCGATGTCCGGTGACCTCGAGGAACTGAGTACCGGAATCACAGACGTGGGCACGCGCCTCGCATTCGTATCCAGCACAGCCAGTCTCGTTCGCCTCAAAGTTCCGTACAAACCGGAACTCGATGTAGCGATAGCGGTAGCGGCAGCCTCACCCGGCTCCACGGCACGCTACGCGGCCGAGGTCCAGGCAGAGATGGAGCGTCTCGAAGCCGTCGCGGCCCTCGAGTCGATCTACACCCCCAGCTACACCAACGCCGGCACCGGCGTTCCCGTTCTTCCGGAACCCAAATTCGTACAGGGTGCCGGCGGACCAACGGATGGCGTGCGAGGACTGATTTTCGGCGGTCCGGCATACACGGGCGGTCCAGTCACCAACCCCGGGCTGGTCGAGGGCGCTCCCAGCGGTCAACCCGGCCCACAAGGCCCTGCCACCACGGACGCCGCAGCCGAGCAGGCGCCTTCAGGCCAGCCCGGCGGACCGGCATCCGCGGACGGTCCTGCGAGCACCAGCGCGGCAGCAACCATGAATCCCAACGCGATCGGCACCACCGGCCAGGTCGACGCCGACACCGCACGTGGTGGGGTCACCGGCGGAAGCACCGGAATCGGTGGCACCACGGGGCAGAGCGTCGGAGGAAGCGCTTACCTACGCGGCGGCGTGGGCGCAGGCTCGGGCGGTTCGGGCTCGGGGAGCCGTGACCACAACGCGGAAGGCGCCCAGTCGGGCGCAGTCGGCATGGTCCCGGGAGTACCGCCGGGAGCGGCCGCGCTCGGTGCAGGCGTTGGAGCCGGTGCGGGTGCAGCCGTCGGCGCTGGAGCCGCGGCAGCCTCCCAAACGAGCCTCGCACGTCCGGGCATGGGCATGGGTGGGCCGATGATGTCCGCACCCCGCGGCGCGGCCGGTGGCGACGACGACAAAGAACATGAGACGCCCAGCTACCTGGTCACGGTCGACAACGGCAATGAACTCATCGGCCCCATCGATCGGGTGTCACCTCCGGTGATCGGCGCATGACCTGGGAGCTGCGCTCCGATCAGTTCATGATCCTCTGGGAGGCAACCGATCTCGACCGGATGCCTTATCCGCTCAGGCACCGCTCCAGCGCCACGACGATGGACGCGCGTGCGATGGTCGAACGCCAGCTCCGAGCCTGGCATGCGTCCCTGGACGACCCCAAGCTCATGGCCTGCATACAGGCGCTTCGCCACCCGGACTATTCGGTGACGGTGTTCGTTCCCGACGAGGCCGACGATCACGCAGAAGGCAGTGCACTCGAGGAGACGGCAGCGGTTCGTCGGCGCGGTTGTGTCCGCGGCCGGATCGCGGTGATGGCAGAACAGCTGCCCGGCCCGGTCGGCCACGGCACCATCGTCCTTCAGGTCAGCCACGGCACCGACGCCGAGAACCGTCGGTGGTTGGCAACCCAGCTCACCGCCGGACTGCCCGACGTTCCGCCCGGCAACATTCGCTCCCTGTCCAGCACGCCGGAGGGCCTCGAACGACGCCAAGCGGGGTCGACGATGGTGCTTCACAACAGTGCCGTGCCGGACGGCGACCGCATGCGCCGGCTGCTCACCCGTCCGCACACATCCAACGGGTACGTGTGCCTGCTCGGCCCGCGCCACGGACTCGACGAACCTCTGGTCGACGAGATGGCCTGGTTCGACATCGCCGACGACGGCCGTTACCTGCACTTCGTCGACCATCAGGTCCGCCTTCGGGCCGTATCCCTGAACGACCTTCGAGACGAATTCGAGCTGCGGTTCGAGAAGCTCGCAACGGGTCCTTCAACGGAGCGTGTGTCGCCGCTAGTGTGAATACATGACCGAACGGGAGAGGGACAGCGCGGGCAAGCCGCTCAACGCACGCCCGCGCGACGAACTCGGGAGACCACTCCCCCGCGGCGCCGAAGGTGTTCCCCGGATCCCTGACGATCTTCAGCTTCCCCCTAACGAATCGATCGCCGAAGCTCAGCGCCTCCTCGATCACAACATGCCGTTCCATGCCCACGAGGTGCTCGAGGGCACGTGGAAGATCGCGTCCGAGGACGAACGTGAGCTGTGGCAAGGACTCGCTCAACTCGCAGTGGGCCTGACGCACTTGATGCGTGGGAACAAGAGCGGCGCGGTCACCTTGTTGCAGCGCGGGCATGACCGCATTCGGCACTACGAAGAGGAAGCACCGCATTTGCTCGACATCTCGGGCCTGATGATGTGGGCAGAGCATCTGATCGCCGAAATCGAACGGGGACTCGAGATTCCCACCGTTCCTGTGCCCCGCCTACGGATTCCCTGATGGGCGATACCGAACCGTTCGAGCTCCCCATGTTCCCGCTCGGATCGGCAGTTCTGCCGGGCGACAAACTTCCCCTTCATGTGTTCGAACCCCGCTACCGGGACCTGGTGCACGATTGCCTGGCCGCACCGGAACCGCGGTTCGGTGTGGTGCTGATCGCGCGCGGCAGTGAAGTCGGTGGCGGGGACGTGCGGCACGACGTCGGCACCATCGCTCACATCGACACGCACGCCGCAATCGGTGACGGCAGGTTCGAGCTGCTGTGCCGCGGGGCGGATCGCATTCGTGTGATCGAGTGGCTGGAA
>JAAZAD010000113.1 GCA_012514505.1 Rhodococcus sp. (in: high G+C Gram-positive bacteria)
GCGCCGGTGAAGAAGATGCGAAGCAGGTGCACGATGATCGACGCCGCGAACATCAGGGCTGCCCAGTGGTGGATCTGACGCGCGAACAGGCCGCCACGAACCTCGAACGAGATGTTCAACGTCGTCTCGTATGCACGCGACATGGAGACACCGCGCAACGGTTCGTACGCACCGTCGTACACGACGTGCGCGAGCGACGGGTCGAAGAACAGTGTCAGGTAGACACCCGAAATGAGCAGGATGACAAAGCTGTAGAGCGCGATCTCACCGAGCAGGAACGACCAGTGCGTCGGGAAGACCTTGTTGATCTGACGGCGCATACCTGCGGCGAGGTGGTAGCGCGAGTCCATCGCTTCGGCCTGGCCGGCTGCAATGGTCGCTGCTTTTGACTGCGTTGCTGTGCTCACGGTCGACGCTCCCAAAATGCCGGGCCGAGGGCTTCGATGTAGTCGCCGGTGGCGACGAGGAAGCCTTCTTCATTCACTGTAATGGGCAACTGCGGCAGTGCACGAGCCGCAGGACCGAAGATCGGCTTGCCGTACGTCAGCGCGTCGAACTGCGACTGGTGGCACGGGCAGAGGATTCGGTTGGTCTGCTGTTCGTACAGGGACGTCGGGCAGCCGAGGTGGGTGCAGATCTTCGAGAAGGCGAAGTAGTCGCCGTAGTTGAAGCTCTCCTGGCCCTTCCGCTTGACGACCTTGGCGGTGTCCTCTGTGCGCAGACGAATGAGCATGGTCGCATTGCGAATGCCGCGAAGCGACTCGAGCAGTGCGTGCTCGTCGCCACGATCGGCCTCGCGGAAGGGGAACACCGTTTCCATGGATCCGGCGTCGAGGTCTTCCGGCCGAACGAGCACGACATCGTGTGGTCGGCCCGTGTCGCGACGAAGGTAGATCGTCTCGCCGGGGTAGCGGGGGGTCCAGACGGACACCCACAGCGGCGAGTCGTCGCCCTTGGCCCACGGGTTCTTGACCAATCCGCCGAGCGGCATGATCAGACCCACACCGAGTGCGCCGCCGCCGAAGATGAGGCTGCGCTTGATGACCTTGCGTCGGCCGAGGGTGGAGGTGTCCAGCGAGTCACCGAGCTCTGCGACGATCGTCTTGCGGTCGGTCTCGGAGGAGCCGCCGTCGTGGCGGTCCTGGATCGACACCTCTTCAGGGATGAACTTCTTGGTGAAGAGCACGGCGCCGACACCGACGGACAAGATCGCGAGTCCCAGCGTCAGGCCGATGAGGGGGGTGTACAGGCTGTAGGCGCCGTACGTTTCCTCACCCTGACCGGCGTATTCCCACGGCCAGAAAAGGTAGATCGCAATGAACGCAACAGCGGACACACCGGCGAGACCGAACCAGAACGCAACCGCACGCTCGGCGCGCTTCTCGGCCTTGGTGCCTTCCACGGCCCAGCGATTGCGCCGGTAGGCGACGTCCACACCGTCGAGGTTGGTACCCAACTCGACCAGTTCGTCACGACTGAGCTGTTGAAGCTCTTCGTCCGTGTACTTCTTAGGCGTCGCGCCGCCCGATAGGCCAGCGTCGCTCATGACCTTGCTCCGATCCACAATGCTGCACCGACGACTGCGGTGATTCCGACGACCCACATCACGATTCCCTCGGACGCAGGACCGAAGCCGCCGAGGGCGAAACCGCCGGCAGGCTTGGTTTCCGAGGCGGTCTTGATGTAGGCGATGATGTCTTTCTTTTCCTCGACGGTCAGCTGACGATCGGAGAACTTGGGCATGTTCTGCGGTCCGGTGACCATCGCGGTGTAAATCTGCTGCTCGTTGGCCGGGTCGAGGATCGGCGCGAACTTTCCTGAGGAGAGTGCGCCGCCGCGGCCGGTGAAGTTGTGGCAGGACGCGCAGTTGAGGCGGAACAGCTCGCTGCCTCGTCCGACATCGCCGCCACGAAGCGAGGACTGTGCGATCTCGCCGTTCTCGTCACGGATGACGGTGGGGCCGCCGCCGTTGGCTTGAACGTACGCGCCGATCGCGTCGGTCTGCGACGGAGTGAACTTCGTGGGCTTGCGTTCGGCCTGTGCCTCGTTACGCGCCGCCGGCATACGTCCCGACGACACCTGGAAGTACACGGCTGCCTCGCCGACGCCGATCAGGCTCGGTCCGCGATCCTGGACGCCCTGAAGGTTCGCGCCGTGGCAGGTGATGCAGGAGGTTTCGTACAGCTGCTCGCCCTCACGGATCAGGGCTGCCTGATCCTGCGTCGCCGTGGCGACCTGAGGTTCCGGCGTGAACGCCGCCGCGAGGAAACCGGCGCTGACCAGTCCCATCATCAGGACCAAGGCGCCGGTGAGGCGCCTGCGGAGCTTCCGCTGCCGACGCGCTTTACGTGCGGACGTCGTGGTGTCGGATGTGGGAGGGGGGGATGAACTCATCTGTATCCCTTTGGTATGTCGGGACGGACTGGACGTCAGGGGCTGCCTGCTGCGTTCAGCTGATCAACGGATGAAATAGATGGTGGCGAACAATGCGATCCACACGATGTCGACGAAGTGCCAGTAGTACGAGACGACGATCGCTGCCGTTGCCTGTGCCGGGGTGAACTTGCTGACCTTGGTGCGGAGAATGAGGAATACGAATGCGACGAGGCCGCCGATGACGTGTAGGCCGTGGAAGCCCGTGGTGATGTAGAAGACGGAGCCGTAGACGCTGCTCGCGATCGTGGTGCCGTGCTCGACGAGCTGGGTGTACTCGTAGCCCTGACCGAGCACGAAGAACGTGCCCATCGCCAGGGTGATCGCGTACCAGCGGCGGAGGCCGAACACATCGCCCCGCTCGGCCGCGAAGACACCCAGCTGGCACGTGAACGACGACGCGATCAGGACCAGTGTGATCGGTACCGCCAACCACAGGTTCAGATGCGTCGGCTCGGGCGGCCATGCGCCTTCCGGTGCCTGCGCTCGCGCCACGAAGTACATGGCGAAGAGCCCGGCGAAGAACATGAGCTCACTCGACAACCACACGATGGTGCCAACGCTGACCATGTTCGGTCGGTTCAGCGAGTGCACGCGTTGGGTGATTGCTGATCCTGAAGTCCCTACTGCGCTCGTCACAGAAGGAAGTATGACGCCTTGTCGTAACACGCGCCCACTCGGGTCCGACATCGGCGCGTCGGGACGTCGCGGATGCCGGTTTCGGTCACCGAAGTGCCAGGTCGCGAGTCGTGAGAAGGTTGTCCAATGGGATCAACCGACGAACACAAGGGTTGGCTGCGTCGACTTTTCGGCCGCACCCAGGCGTCAGCACTCGACCCTACGCGTCCGGACCTCGTCGTGGTTGTGGCGAGCTACGACGACGCCGAGGCTTGCTCGTCCGCACTCGACACGGCGGCGTCCGAATCGCCCCGGTGGCAGCCGGAAGAGGAATCCGTTCTGCGTCACCATCTGCTGCTTCCACGGGACCGCATCGACGATGCCGTCGCCGTCGCCTCCCAGGACGGTTACGCCGCTGCGCCCGATACCGGGGAGCAGGAGCCATCCGGCGAGGACACGGTGCCGTTGACTCTGCAGAGAGTGCAATTGCTCGATGCGCTGCATTGTTCGCAGGAACGGTCCCGGATGGCCGGTCTTGCTCAGCGACTGGACGGAACGGTCACGGGTTGGGACGCGTTGCAACCGGTCCGTGACGACGCCGCGTCGACCGCTGGATAGGCTGCTCTCCATCACGGGATCCGACACACACCCAGATCACCAGAGATGAGGGGCGGTACGCATGCAGAGCCCGACCAGCAGTCCGATCGACGAGAAGACGACTCGGACGTGGCCCTCCGTGCTGGGCACGTTGACCGGGGGACTGGACCTTTCGGTGGACGACGCGCGCTGGGCGATGGACGAGATCATGGCGGACAACGCCACTCCGGCCCAGATTGCCGCGTTCGGTGTCGCATTGAAGATGAAGGGCGAGACGCCCACCGAACTAGAGGGACTCGCCGGTTCGATGCTGGCTCACTCCCGCCCGGTGCGGGTTTCCGGTGACGTCGTCGACATCGTTGGAACGGGCGGCGATCGCTCGAACACGGTGAACATCTCGACAATGGCGGCTGTGGTGGTTGCTGCCGCCGGCGCGCGTGTGGTGAAGCACGGAAACCGGGCTGCTTCGTCCAAGAGTGGCGGGGCGGACGTCCTCGAGGCGCTCGGGGTTCGTATTGCTCTGGGACCCGACGAGGTGGCGCGCTGCGTGAACGACGTCGGAATCGGATTCTGCTTCGCTCCCGTGTTCCATCCGGCTCTGAGGTTCGCAGCGGCACCCCGCAAAGAAATCGGAATTCCGACGGTGTTCAACGTGCTCGGTCCGCTCACCAACCCGGCTTCTCCGCGTGCCGGGCTCATCGGCTGCGCATTCGAAGAGCTCGGACCGGTAGTTGCGGGCGTCCTCGCCCGGCGGGGAAGCTCAGCCCTCGTGGTCCGAGGCGACGACGGCCTCGACGAACTGACGACCTCCACCACCTCGACGGTGCGCATCGTGTCGGCAGGGGAGGTGACGCAGCGAACCTTCGATCCTCGTGACATCGGAATCGAACGGGTCTCGCTGGAAGAGTTGCGGGGCGGTGACGCCGAATTGAACGCGTCGGTGGCACGTCGCGTATTCGCGGGCGAGAAGGGCCCGGTTCGTGATGCGGTGCTGCTCAACGCGGCCGGCGCACTGGCTGCAGTTCGTGGGCTCGGCGCGCCGAGCCTGGCAGGCAGCCTCGGTGAGCAGAGTCTGGAAGACGCCGTCGCGGCGGGCGTGGAGACCGCGGCCCAGGCGATCGACAGTGGGAAGGCGGCCGAGGTCTTGAAGGCCTGGGCCGCACTCACCAATTCTTTCGATCAGTAGGCGTCACTCTCCGAGGGAGAAGCCCGCCTCGACGTCGGCGCTCGAGTACGACTGGAACGCGATGTGCGTGGCCGTGCGCACCACGCCTTCTACCTTGTTGATGCGTTCGGTCACGACCTGGGCGATTTCGCTGTGGTCGCGAACGCGGACGATGGCAATCAGATCGATGTCGCCTGCACACGAATACACCTCGGCCACACCCGAGATGTCGGCGACAGCTTGCGCGGTCTCCGGGATCCGCTGAGCCTCGGCGTGAATCAGAACAATCGCGTTGATCATGGGCGTCCTCGTTCTCGGGGGTTCTGTGTCAGAAGTGTCGAGACATTCCTCCCGACCTTATGTGGACGCTTCGTATTCTGCTCGGGCGGTGTCGACCCGTGTTTCGGCGGTGGCAAGCTCGCACCAGGGACCCCACGATCCGGCTCCGTGGACGGGTTCGGCGTACCCGCTGGACGAGCTGACGATCCGAACACCGTCGCTCTCGATCCATCGTGCGATCAGCGCAACTTCCTCGGGGGATGCTCCGCGCAGCGGACTCGGCTCGGGCGAGACCGTGCTGGCGGATTGGACGAGGTCGCGGACGACCGGCATCGGAGGGACTCCCGGGCGTGCGGTTCCGGCCGATGCGAGTCGGCCTGCACGGACGACCGCGAGATCCCAGCCCCCGCACAACGAGGGCCGGGCAAGGACCAGTTCGTCGAGCGCGCACACGGCGGAAAGGCGTTGCATCTTCCGGAGCGTCAGCGCCAGCGCGACGGTGCGGTCTCGCTGACGGGCTGCGTTCTCGAAGAGTTCCGCGGCGGCGAGTTCCTCTACCCGCCTGCGCATCAGTTGCAGCACCTCGTCCGCTGCGCCTGCGAACAGATTTCGCACTGCGTCGACCACCTCTGCGTATTCGTCCGCAGAACAAGGTCCATCCATCGATGCCGGGCAGGAGGCGAGCTCTCGCGGCGGACACCGTGGTCCGTGCAGTTCGTCGGCGCGTAGCCGAGTGGTACACGTCCGGAGGTGGCTGTACTCGGCAACGGAATCTGCGACCTCTGCTGCTGCTGCGCGGGTGCGAAATGGCCCGAGGCAGTGTGCGGTGGCGTTGCGGACCACAGACAGACGAGGAAACGCCTCCGACGTCAACGTGATCCACCACGCCCGCTTCGGGTACTTCGAGCGGCGGTTGTACGGCGGCGTGTGGGCGGCGATCAGCGTCAGCTCGCGAACGCCGGCCTCGAGGGTGTGCGCGCATTCGACATGGTCGACTCGGGTGGCCAACGCCACCATCTCTTTCATGCGACCACGGGTCTCCGAGCCGGTGAAGTAGGTGCGCACCCGTCGGCGCAGATCGGTGGCCGTGCCCACGTACAGCACCTCGTCGGACGGCCCACGGAAGAGATAGACACCGGGACTTCGTGGGAGGTTCGCTGCGAGAGTGCGTTTGGCACGTTGGTGTGCAGTGACGTTCGGCAGGTAGTCGGTGAGCTCCGTGAGGCTGTGAACGCCGAGGTTGCCGACCCGTTCGATCAGTGCGTGCAGCACGTCCACCGTCGCCCGCGCATCGTCGAGTGCGCGGTGAGTGGGAGTGGTACCCACGTCGAAGAGGCGCGCGAGGTTGGACAGCTTCACCGACGGTGCCTCGTCGCGACTGAGTACCCGACGGGCGAGTTTGACCGTGCACAGCACCCGGAATGGCGGCCAGGGTGTGCCGGTGGCAGCGGCGGCCGCCTTGAGGAAGCCGGTGTCGAACGGGGCGTTGTGAGCAACGAGAACGGCGCCTTCTGCGAACTCGAGAAAGCTGGGAAGCACACGCTCGATCGGAGGAGCGTCGATCACCATCGCCGTGGTGATTCCTGTGATCTCGACGATGTGAGGCGGGATGGATCTGCCCGGGTCCACGAGAGTCGCGAGTTCACCGAGGATCTCTCCGCCCCGAATCTTGACGGCACCGATCTCCGTGATGGCGTCCTGGCCAGGTCTGCCGCCCGTGGTTTCGAGGTCCACGACGACGAACGTGGTCTCGCGCAAGGGGGTTTCCAGTTCGTCGAAACTCAGTTGCTCTGCGGCAGCGGGAACGCTCACGGGTCGTGAGCCTAGAAGGGGGTGCCGACAGACGTGTTTTACGTTTCGAGAGCAGGATCACATCGCCCGAAATCGGGGGCGGATCGAGGGGCGGTCCCTGGTTCGGGCGTGAAGTGCTGGGCGCAGCGCTTTTCGATGCGGTTTCGGTGGGCCAGGTGACTGGAACGAGCGTACTGAATCAGTTCAGAAATGCCATCGGAGCTGGTTCGATGTACGAGACAGTAGGCGCAGAGCGGAAGTGAATCGGTGCTGCTGTGACTGCAAGGGGGGTCACAAACAGACCGTCCGTTACTCGACCGTTATCGAATCGGTTCGATTTTCGAGCGGAAAGCCCCGAATCGGGCGAACTGGGCAAACTCCGCGCGTCTTGTTTGTCACGGGCCGATTCCATTTCGTAACCTTCCTGAGACCTAACGGAGTCTTGCCGGTCCACCAAGGATCAGCATCGTTAGTCACCGCCTAATCGGCTTTCTCGCGAGAGGGGCCGTACCGGGGACCCAAGTTCTCTGGGGTGAATCCCGTCGGGACACGCGCAGTGTGTCGATGGGTAGGGCCGATCTTCCCGGCCCGAACCCGTCAGCTAACTCGGTCGGCGGACGAACGGAAGAATTGGAGTACCCCCTTCGTGGCGTCACAAGTTTCCAAGCGGAATGTGCGACGTGCCGTCGTCGCCAGCGCTCTTGCCGTCGGTGCACTCACCGCAACTGCTGCCCCCGCGGCGGCCGACCCGATCACCATCCCCGGTGTCGGCACCTTCGAGATTCCCGGTGTGGTCATCCCGCCCCTTCCTGAGCTTCCTCAGGTTCCGCAGGCGCCCGGAATCGCGCCCCCCGCTCCGGTTCAGACCGCCGGAGACCGCGCAGTTCAGGCGGCGGAATCCAAGCTCGGCTCCCCGTACGTGTACGGCGCTTCCGGCCCGAACGCATTCGACTGCTCCGGTCTGATCCAGTGGGCCTACAAGCAGGCCGGGCTCGAACTGCCCCGCACCAGCTACGCTCAGGCCGCGGCCGGTACTCCGGTTGCACAGTCGGACCTGCGCCCCGGTGATGTCATCTCCTTCTACGGTGGATCGCACTCGGGCATCTACGCCGGTGGCGGCAATGTCATCCACGCTTCGACTTCGGGACAGCCTGTGAAACTGGCCCCCGTCTCGTCGATGCCGTTCGACGGTGCGCGACGCTACTGAGTTCTCGCTCCTGATCCAGCGAAAGTTTCACCGACGAGGGTGGGTCCGAATGACGTATTCGGACCCACCTTCTGCGTCTCCTACTCACGAGTAGACACAGACGTATGCCGTTCCGTAACCTGTTCGAGACCTTGCGCCTGGCTGGTCGCCTGAAGATGGCGGCAGCAAAGGGTTCGGGTGCAGATTGATGATCGGAGAACCGCGTCACGTGGCCGCAGAGAAGACGAACCGTAGTACAGCGTCGTTGCGTGCTGCGCTGACCGCCAGCGTGCTGACTTTGGTCCTCGTTGCTATTCCCCTGGGCCCGGCAGGCGCCGATCCCGTGGTGGAGAACCCGACCGAGGCGCTCAACACCCTCAGTGAGTTGTCGCGGGAGTCGGAACAGACCACCGAAGCCCTCCACGTCGCAACGATGGAACTCGAGGCCAAGCAGGACGAGCGCGCCGCAGCCGAGCGGGCCGCCGAGGAGGACCAACGCGCCCTCGATGCGGCCAATGCACAGATCGACCAGTTTCGGCCGACGGTCGATCAACTTGCCATCGCGAACTACCGGGGTGCTCGCACGAACCGACTGTTCGCGTTGATGGTGAGCGATTCGCCCCAGCAACTTCTGGACCAGATGTCGGCACTCGATGTCATCTCGGGCGACATCGCTCACAAGGTGGCGCAGTTCAAAGACGCGACCGATGCCGCCGCCGCAGCAGCCGCAGCGTCGAAGGAATCAGCGGACGCGGCGCGAATCGCGGCCGATCAGGCGAAGGCCGTCAGTGACGAGCTTCAGAAGAAGCAGAGCGCCCTTCAGTCTCAGATCGCTGATGTCACCGCCGCGTTCGAAGATCTGTCGCGTGAAGAGAAAGACCAGCTCGTCGGTACGCCGTTCCCTCCTGGCTTCGACCCGCAGGAGTTGCTGTCCGGCCTGACACCGGGCGCGGGCTCCGGCGCTCTGCAGGCGGGGTTGACCCGCGTCGGTAGCCCATACGAGTGGGGCGGGAACGGGCCGAACGCATTCGACTGCTCGGGTCTGGTCGTCTGGGCGTACAAGCAGATCGGCAAGACGCTGCCCCGATCGAGTCAGGCACAGGCTCAGGGTGGTGTCCCGGTGTCACGCGATCAAATGCAGCCGGGGGATGTTGTGATCATCTACGACGATGCTTCACACGTCGGTCTGTACGCCGGTGACGGAAACATTCTGCACGCCTCCACATTCGGTGTGCCGGTGAAAGTGGAACCGATCGGATCGATGCCGTTCGCCGGAGCTCGTCGGTACTGAGTGGGACGGCCCGGATGCGGCGCTGAAGCTGACTGGTCGAAGTACCGGAGGAGAGTGCTCATACACTCTCCGTCGTGCAGCGAACAGGTAGGTCACCGACTGGTGCCGGAGGTCGACACCGTGCTCGGCCCTGGGAGAAGGCCGCACTCGTAGGGCTTGTCCTCGCGGTCGTATCTGTCCTGGCCTTCACCGCTGTTGCGTCCAGGTACGGAGACGAGGATGTCGGGATATCGGAGGGGCGCGCGGTTGCGGTCCAACGGGTGCTCGACCGGTGGGCCGAAGCAGTTCGGACCGATGATGCCGATGCCTTGACCGATCTGATCGACTCGGAGGCTGCGCCTTCGTTCGTTGCGTCCGAGTCGGCTCGTGCCGCCAACGTCTCCCGGATCGACTTCTCGGACTGGGGTTACGAGCTTGTCGGCGGCGACCACGACGTCGATTCCGGCCTGGCCGCCGCGTTGGGGGTGGACGAGGTCTGGGCTCCCTCGGTTCGTTTGCGGTACGCGATCGCCGGGGTGGACGAGGTATCGACCCGCAAGACGATTTCTCCGACATTCGTTCGGCGGGGAGACAGTTGGACGCTCCTCGACGATCGGACGAGTGGGGAATTCGCAACGTGGCGTGGTCCGTGGGATTTCGCACCAGTCGTGACCCGGCGCGTCGACACCGGCGACGGCGCAACGTCGATGGTGATAGGGCATCCGGGAAACGAGTCCATGATCGACCGTCTCGCCCGGGAACTCGGGCCGGCCGTCGCGAACGTGACCGAGTTGTGGGGGGCTGATTGGTCTCGAAGTGCACTGGTGATGGTGACGTCCTCGGCGCAGGAGTTCACGTCTCTTGTCGGGGCCGACCACGATGGCGCGCATATCGCTGCTGTCTCGGTGTCCGACGCGCCGACTCCCGGCGATTCGGCGGTCGGCGGTCAGCGGATCGTGTTCAGCCCTGCTGCCGCGGAGCGACTCACCGATGATTCTCGGCGCGCCGTTCTCCGGCACGAACTCACGCATGTCGCTGCGCGTGCACGAACGGTGGACGGTTCGCCGATGTGGTTGCTCGAGGGTTATGCCGAGTACTGCGCGCATCGCTCGACCGAGGACTCTGCCCGTGACATCGCACCCACGTTGGCCGCACGGATCGATGCTGGCCGGAAACCGGATGCGTTGCCCGAGAACTCGGACTTCGCGCAGCAGGGGGAAGACGGTTCGGTTGCTTACGAGACGGCCTGGTCGATCACTGCATTCGTGGCGGACGAGTTCGGTGAAGACTCGCTCACCGAGTTATATCTGGCGTTGGCCACCGGGAGCTCGCACGAGGACGACGTGGACGAGCGTCTGACCGAAACGTTGGGGTTGGAGAAGGATGCGTTCGTGGAGCGCTGGTCGGAGTGGTTGAACGAACAGTTCACATGATGCTGAACGAACAGTTCACATGATGCTGAACGAACAGTTCACATGATGCTGAACGAACAGTTCACATGATGCTGAACGAGCAGTTCACATGATCCTGAATGGGCCGTTCACACGGTCAGCGCATACGGTGAACGTATGCGCCGAACTCTGCTGGTAACCAATGACTTCCCTCCGCGTCCGGGTGGGATCCAGTCGTATTTGCAACGCTTCGCTGGGCAGCTTCCCGCAGACGAACTGATTGTCTATGCGCCGCGGTGGCGTGGTGATTCGCACGAGAAGTTCGATGCGCGACAGTCTTTCGAAGTGGTTCGGCATCCGACGACGTTGATGCTGCCGACCCCGGCCGTGGCGTCCCGTGCTGCAGATCTGGTGCGGGCCCGCGAATGTGACAGCGTCTGGTTCGGGGCGGCGGCGCCGTTGGCAGTGATGGCGCCGACCCTGCGCAGGGCCGGTGCCGAGCGGGTCGTGGCGAGCACCCATGGTCACGAGGTGGGGTGGTCGATGTTGCCGATCGCCCGGTCGACGCTCCGCCACATCGGTGAGAACACAGATGTGGTCACCTATGTCAGCAAGTACACCCGAAGCCGGTTCGCATCGGCGTTCGGCCCTGATGCAGCGCTCGAGCACCTGCCCTCGGGAGTCGATACCGAAGTCTTCAAGCCGGACCCGGGTGCTCGTGACGAATTGCGTCGCCGATACGGGCTGGGCGCGCGGCCGACGATCCTGTGTTTGTCGCGCCTGGTGCCACGGAAGGGACAGGACAAGCTCATCGAAGCGTTGCCTCGTATCCGGGAACACATCGACGGTGCCGTCCTGGTGATCGTTGGCGGCGGTCCCTACGAGGGGAGGCTGCGTGCGTTGGCCCGCGCCACGGGGGTCGACGCACACGTCGTGTTCACGGGCACTGTGCCATCGGCGGAGCTGGCGGCTCACCACACGATCGCGGATGTATTCGCGATGCCGTGTCGCACGCGTGGTGCAGGTATGGATGTCGAGGGATTGGGCATCGTGTACCTCGAAGCCTCGTCCACCGGTGTCCCTGTGATCGCGGGCCTCTCGGGTGGCGCTCCGGAAACGGTGCGTCAGAACGAGACCGGTCTGGTCGTCGACGGAACCTCCGTGGCGGAGGTTGCCGATGCAGTCGTGTCCGTGCTGTCGGACCCGGAGCGGGCCGCCGCGATGGGTGCCGCGGGTCGCGAGTGGGTCTCGTCCGCCTGGCGTTGGGACGTGCTGGGGGCAAAACTGCGCGCACTGCTGGCCGCCTGAACCTCGGCCGCGGGTGCAGAAACGAGTGTGCCCGGCGACAGGACATCGCCGGGCACACTCGTGGGTATGAATTACTTCGCGTAGAGAGCGTCGATCTCCGCAGCGTAGGTTTCGTGTACGACCTTGCGCTTGAGCTTCAGGGTCGGTGTCAGCTCACCCGACTCCTCGCTGAAGTCGACAGGAAGTACGCGATACTTCTTGATCGCTTCCGCGTGGGACACGAGCTTGTTCGCCTCGGCGATGGCTTCGTCGATCTCCGCCGTGAGGTCGGCGTCGGTGAGGAGGTCGCCGACCGTGGTGTCTGCGGGCTTTCCGTTCCGCTCGTTCCACGCAGGCAGTGCCTCCGCATCGATCGTGATCAGTGCGCCGATGAACGGCTGCTGGTCGCCCACGAGGATGGCTTGGCTGATCAGCACATGGCCTCGGAGATGATCTTCGAGCTGGCCGGGGGAGACGTTCTTGCCGCCGGCGGTGACGATGATTTCCTTCTTGCGGCCGGTGATGGAAAGGAAACCGTCTTGGTCGAGTGAACCGAGGTCGCCGGTGTGAAACCACCCGCCCTCGAGTGCTTGCGCGGTCGCTTCCTCGTTGCCCCAGTACTCGCTGAAGACGACCGGTCCTGCGAGGAGGATCTCGCCGTCGTCGGCGATTCGGACCGTGTTGCCGGGCAAGGGTGTTCCGACGGTTCCGATCTTCTGGTCACCGATCATGTTGACGGAGAACGCCGCTGTGGTCTCGGTGAGTCCGTAACCCTCGTAGATGGTCGCGCCGACGCCGCGGAAGAAGTGTCCGAGGCGAGCGCCGAGAGGTGCGCCGCCCGAGATCGCCACCTCGCAGCGGCCACCGAGGGCATTGCGCAACTTCGAGTAGACCAGCTTGTCGAACACGGCGTGCTTCGCCTTCAGTAGAAGGCCGGGCCCACCGTGGTCCTGCGCTTCACTCCAGGCCACTGCCGTGTCGGCTGCCGCATCGAAGATCTTGCCCTTGCCTTCTGCATGAGCCTTCGCGCGTGCAGTGTTGTACACCTTCTCGAACACGCGGGGAACCGACAGGATGTACGTCGGCTTGAACTCGCCGAACGTCGGTACCAGGTTCGGAATGTCGCTGTTGTGCCCCAGTGCGGCTCCGGCCTCGAACGAGGCGAGGGTGAGTGCGCGTGCGAAGACGTGCGCCAACGGCAAGAACATGAGGGTGCTGGCGCCGGGCTTGCTCATCAGCGGACCGTAGGCGGACGCGACGATTCCGCGTGCCTCGCCGATCAGATTGGAGTGCGTGAGCTTGCAACCCTTGGGCCGGCCCGTGGTGCCGGAGGTATAGATGAGTGTGGCGGGATCCGCAGCCTTCAGAGCGTTCACTCGCGAGGTCACCTCGTCGTCCGAGATGTCCGCGCCGAGGGTGGTGAGTTCTTCGACGACGCCGCTGGCAGTCTCGGAGCCCTCGATCTGGTGCACTTTCCGCAGCGCGGACGCGGCGTCCGCGACCTCGGCGACGAGCGCACCGTGCTTGGTGTTCTCCACGACGAGTTCGCTGGCAGCGGAATCCTCGAGTATCCACCGGACCTGTTCTGCGGAGGACGTTTCGTAGATCGGAACCGTCACGCCACCGGACGCCCAGATGGCGAAGTCGATGAGCGTCCACTCGTAGCGGGTGGCGGACATGAGTGCGACCCGGTCACCCTGCTGCACTCCCAGGGCGATGAAACCCTTGGCTACGGCGGTGACCTGGGCGGCGAACTCCGCCGCTGTGACGTCGGTCCACGTATCGTCGATCTTGCGCTTGTAGACCACGAGACTCGGCTTCGACGCCGCGTGGGAGAACACAGAGTCCACCGCAGACTCGTTCTCCTCGATTGTGAACGACTGCGGTGCACCGAACTCTTGCACGAAGGACCTCCGAGGCTGGTAATACTGGCGAGTAGCCATTTGCTTCGCAACACTCTAGACCTTCTGTTTCGACACGTCAGTGGCGCCGTTCGAACCGACCGCACGCCGATGTGTGAAGCTATCCGAGTGAGCAGCATTCAGGTCGCAGACCAAACCTTCGTCGCCGCAGCACCCGAGCGGGTCGCGGCAGCCATCGGTTCGACGTCTCGTTGGCGCATGTGGTGGCCGGACCTGCGTCTTACGGTCGGCGAGGACCGTGGCGAGAAGGGCATTCGATGGACGGTGAGCGGACCGGTCGTCGGAACGATGGAAGTGTGGTTGGAAGCCGTACTCGACGGCGTGATCGTTCACTACTTCCTGCATGCCGAGCCGACGGACCCCGCGCAGATGCGCGACCTGGCTTCGCAGAACCGCACCCGGCGGGTGCAGGGTAAGGCCATGTCTTTCGAGGTGAAGAAGGAACTCGAAACCGGTCGTGCACCCGGTGAACCACCCCACTGAGGGGTCTTGTTGTATCAGAGGTCCCGATCGTGTGTGATAGTCACGCACAACTCACCAGTGTCATGAGGAAAGGAAGCGTTCGTCACATGCCCGAGAAGACCAAGAGGTCGATCAGCATCAATGCTCCTGCGGCGGATGTGATGAACGTGATCGCCGATTTCGACGCATACCCCGACTGGGTCGCCGCCACGAAGTCCGTGGAGGTGCTCGAACAGGGCGCCAACGGCCGTGCCGACAAGGTGAGGTTCGTTCTCGATGCGGGGATGGTCAAGGACACGTTCGAGCTTCAGTACGACTGGGCGGCGGATGGCAATTCTGTTTCGTGGGAGCTCGTGTCCGGTGAGATTCAGAAGGCGCAGCATGGTTCCTACACGCTGGCGGAGGAGTCCGACGGAACGACGACAGTGACGTACGAGCTCACCGTCGACCTGAATATTCCAGTGATCGGATTGTTCAAGCGTAAGGCGGAGAAGGCGATCACGGACACCGCATTGAAGGAACTCAAGAAGCAGGTCGAAGGCTGAGTAGCGACCACCCTGCCGCGCACGCGCGGCTTCAGTTCTTCGTGGGCAAGGGTGGTACGGGTAAGACCACGCTTGCCGCTGCCACCGCTGTGGCCGCGGCGGGGGGCCGACGAGTGAAACTGATTTCACTCGATCAGGCTCATTCTGTCGCCGATGTGCTGGGCACGCGCGACCAGTCGCCGACTGATCGTCTCGACGTCCTCGAACTCGATACGCTGTCACTGGCAGAGAAGCGGTTCGGAGACCTGGGGTCCCTTCTGGCTTTGGGTGGCAACCACGAACACGGTGATCGGCTGCACTCTCTGGCGCCCGAGGAACTGCTGGGAGTGCCCGGTGTAGAGGGTTTGCTGGGTTTGCACGAGATCGCACGACACGCAGCGAGTGGCGATTACGACGTGATCGTCGTCGACTGCCCCTCCTCGGCCGAGGCGCTTCGGCTGCTCGGTTCGCCGGCCATGGTGTCGGACTACATCGAGCGGCTGTGGCCGCGGCACGAACGGATGGTCGCGGTCACGGGTACCGACCCGAAGCTGCTCGTTCTCGTCTCGATGGTCGAGCGAGTGGTCGCAGGACTGCACGAGATTCGCGAAGTGTTGTGTGACCGCGAGCGAACGTCGGTTCGGCTGGTGACAATCCCCAGCAAGGTGGCCGTTCTCGAAACAAGGCGGACGCTGGCCGCGCTTGCGCTGACGCAGCTCAATGTCGACGCACTTTTCGTGAACAATGTTTTCCCACAGTGTGATTCAGGGTCTGGATCGGACGCGGTGAACGAATGGATGACAACGCTCCAGGCGGCGCAAAACGACGCGATCGCGGGGTTGAGTCACGCGGTCGGCCACCTTCGGCCGCGCACGATCACGAGTGCCGCGAGTGAGCCGGTAGGCTTGGCCGACCTCGGCGAGATCGCAGGGCAGATGTACGCCGGAGACGAAGATGCGGCGGCAGTACTCGATTCGAGTATTCCGCCGATTCGGGTGGCTCTCGAGTCGGGGCGCGGACTCGATTCGGTGTACGCCATGCGGATGTACCTTCCCGTGGTGGACCCGTCGACGTTGACATTGGGGCGAGTGGAGGATGACGTGGTGGTGGGAGCCGATGGGGTGCGGCGTCGAGTACGCCTCGTATCGGTGCTTCGGCGGTGCACTGTGTCGGGTGCCGAACTCGACGGTGACGATCTCGTGATTCGATTCGTCCCAGATCGCCAGGTGTGGCCGACATGAACGATAACCATGCTCAGTTGGTATCCGAACTGCGAGTGCTCGTCGACTCCGTGTTCGACCGGATCGAGCCGGTGTTGCGTAGTGCTGCCCATCCGCACGAGGCCGACGAATCCACTACGGAAGAGGACTCCCGGGAGGCATCGCCGGGTTGCTCATGGTGCCCGGTGTGCGCAGTCGTAGCCCTCGTGCGGGGTGAGCAGCACGACCTCGTCACCCTGGTGGCCGGTCAACTGTCTGCGCTGATCGCGCTGTTGCGGGAACTCCTCGACGAATACTGGCCGAGCAGGCAGACCGAATCGGACCCGGAGGGTCCCGGTGCGCCTCCTGCGGGAACACACGAATCTCCGGCGGGATACGTCCCGATCACGGTGACGATCAAGTCCTGATCGCCCGTCCTGGCCACATCGAGGCTCGGGGGCGGTGACAATCGACATCATGAAGAACAGGACCGCCACCCAAGCTCTGACAGTGGGGATCGACGTCGGAGGGACGAGCATCCGCGCGTCCGTAGTCGACTCGGGTGGCGAGGTTCTCGACTCGGTCAGGTCGCCGACTCCGCAGTCGGCGTCGGCGCTCGAGGACGCGCTCGACCGCACCGTCCGCGAACTTGCCGACCGGCACGAGGTCGCCGGTGTCGGATTGGCGGTTGCCGGATTCATCACCCCGGACCGGACGACGGTGCGTTTTGCACCGCACCTGCCGTGGGTCGAGACGCCGGTGGGCCGTGACCTCAGCGATCGCCTCGGCTTGCCGGTGGTTCTCGAACACGATGCCAATGCGGCTGCGCTCGCCGAACATCGTTTCGGTGCGGCCGCGGGAGGACAGAACGTCGTGATGTTGGCGATCGGTACGGGAATCGGCGCCGCACTCTTGCACGACGGCGTTCTGTACCGGGGGAGCCACGGCGTCGCCCCCGAATTGGGGCACATACAAGTTGTGCAGGACGGTCGACACTGTGCGTGCGGTAAACGCGGGTGCTGGGAACGGTACTGCAGCGGAACGGCTCTCGTGGATACCGCGATCGAACTGCTTGCCGCGGACCCGTCGCATTCCACCGTGCTCGCCCGCGAGGTGACGGCGGACCCCGGCTCGTTGACCGGGCGTAAAATCGCCGCGGCTGCACAGGACGGTGATCCGCTCGCACTGCACACAATGGAAGAGTTCGCACAGTGGCTCGGCGTGGGATTGGCGCTCGTCGGTGACGTGTACGACCCGGATCTCGTGGTGATCGCCGGTGGAGTCGCGGGGTCGGCAGCCTTGTACCTCGACGACGCGCGCGAGCACTACAGTACGCTCGCCACCGGAGCCGGTCATCGCCCGCTGGCGCGGATTCGCGGTACCCAGTTGGGTGAGTCCGCCGGACTGATCGGTGCGGCCGAACTGGCGCGCGCAGCGGTTGCCCTCTGACGGTTGCGGACTGTGATTCTGCTCCCGTTCTTTCTCCTGTGTAGCAACCCTCACGCGGCCGAAGTAGAGTCAGACAGAACAAATTTTCGCACGTCGTCGGGAGGGGCACCATGTGGTATTGGCTCGTCAAGTATGTGTTTGTGGGCCCACTGCTGGGGTTGCTCGGTCGTCCCTCCGTGAAGGGTCTCGAGAACATTCCGGCCGAGGGCGGTGCGATTCTTGCGAGCAACCACCAGGCAGTTCTCGATTCGTTCTACCTCCCACTGGTCGTCAATCGTCGCATTACCTTTCTCGCCAAGAGTGAGTACTTCACCGGAACCGGGCTGAAGGGCGCCTTTCAGCGGTGGTTCTTCACTGTCGTAGGACAGGTTCCGATCGACCGAACGGGTGCCGATGCGGCGCAGGACGCACTCAACGCAGGCCTGCGCGTTCTCGACCAGGGCAAGCTGTTGGGGATTTACCCGGAGGGCACTCGCTCGCCGGACAGTCGCCTGTACAAGGGCAAGACCGGAATGGCTCGGTTGGCGCTGGAATCGGGAATCCCGGTCATTCCCGTCGCGATGATCGGGACCGAAAAGGTCAACCCGATCGGGTCGCGAATCTGGCGGCCCGCAAAGGTCACGATCAAGATCGGCGAACCCATCGACTTCACGCGTTTCGAGGGTATGGGCGGAAACCGATTCGTCGAGCGTGCGGTCACCGACGAGGTGATGTACAAGCTGATGAAGCTCTCCGGTCAGGAGTACGTCGACATCTACGCGGCCAGCCTCAAGAACGAGCCGAAGGCAGCCACGGCAGGTCCAGGTGAGCTCGCCGCCGACGTCACGCGAATTCCGGACACCCGCGCCGGCTGACGGGTCGACGGCACGTTCCACCCACGGGTGGGGCATAGTTTGCTGACGTGCGCTACTTCTACGACTGTGAATTCATCGAGGACGGTCACACCATCGACCTTGTCTCGATCGGAGTGGTTGCCGAGGACGGGCGTGAGTTCTATGCCGTGTCAACGGAGTTCGACCCGGAGCGAGCAGGCAAGTGGGTGCGCAAGAACGTCCTTCCGAAATTGCCGCAGCCGTCCTCGCCGCTGTGGAAGACCCGGGCGCGCATTCGCGAAGATCTCCTCGCTTTCCTGATTCCCCGGCCGAGCGTCGTTCCCGAACTGTGGGCGTGGGTGGCTGCATACGACCATGTGGCGCTATGTCAGCTTTGGGGCCCCATGACCGCCTTGCCGCAGTCGCTCCCGCGGTTCACACGGGAGCTGAAGCAGTTCTGGGAGGAGAACGGGAGTCCGGCGCTACCTGCGGCTCCGGACGACGCTCACGACGCGCTGGCAGACGCGAGGCACAACCTGGTCAAGTTCGAGACAGTGCTCGCTGCGCGTTCTCTCAGGTGACCTGAGTCGCCCGCCGGAATCCGAACGAATATCCTGTAGGGGTGAACTGGACTGTGGACGTGCCCATCGACCGACTGCCCGAACTCCCGCCGCTGCCGGCCGAGCTTCGTAACCAGCTCGATGCAGCGCTCGCCAAGCCGGCTGCCCAGCAGCCGCAGTGGCCACAGGAGCAGGCTGCCGGCATGCGCACGGTGCTCGAGAGTGTTCCGCCGATCACGGTGGCCAGTGAGGTCGAGGCTCTCCAGGAGAAGCTCGCACAGGTCGCACGTGGCGAGGCATTCCTGCTGCAGGGCGGCGACTGTGCCGAGACGTTCGCAGACAACACGGAACCCCATATCAAGGGCAACATCCGCACGCTCCTTCAAATGGCGGTGGTGCTCACCTACGGCGCGAGCATGCCGGTGGTGAAGGTTGCACGTATCGCGGGCCAGTACGCCAAACCGCGTTCGTCCAACGTCGATGCCCTCGGCCTGCCGTCCTACCGTGGCGACATGGTCAACTCGATCGTCGCGGACGAAGCCGTCCGCGCTCACGATCCGTCTCGACTGGTGCGCGCCTACGCCAACGCAAGTGCCGCGATGAACCTCGTTCGTGCGCTGACCGGGGCAGGCATGGCCGACCTCCACAAGGTTCACGACTGGAACCGCGAGTTCGTCACGTCCTCGCCGGCAGGGGCCCGTTACGAGGCGCTTGCGGAAGAGATCGACCGCGGCCTCCAGTTCATGAACGCATGCGGCGTCACGGACCCGAGCCTGCACCAGGCCCAGATCTTCGCCAGCCATGAGGCACTCGTTCTCGATTACGAGCGGGCGATGCTGCGCCTCGACGACCAGGGCGACCACCCGAAGCTGTACGACCTGTCCGCGCACTTCCTGTGGATCGGCGACCGTACCCGCCAGCTCGACGGCGCGCACATTGCACTCGCCGAGCTCTTGGCGAACCCGATCGGCTTGAAGATCGGACCGAGTACCACCCCGGAGATGGCTGTCGAGTACGTCGAGCGACTGGATCCCACCAACAAGCCGGGACGGCTCACACTGATCTCTCGCATGGGTAACGGCAAGGTGCGCGACCTGCTGCCTCCGATCATCGAAAAGGTGCAGGCAACCGGGCATCAGGTGATCTGGCAGTGCGACCCGATGCACGGCAACACGCACGAGGCATCCACCGGCTACAAGACCCGGCACTTCGATCGGATCGTCGACGAGGTGCAGGGATTCTTCGAGGTCCACAATGGTCTGGGCACCCATCCGGGCGGCATCCACGTCGAGCTCACGGGTGAAGACGTCACCGAGTGCCTGGGCGGCGCGCAGGACATTTCCGATCTCGACCTTTCGGGACGTTACGAGACCGCCTGCGATCCGCGCCTCAACACGCAGCAGTCGCTCGAACTGGCCTTCCTGGTCGCGGAGATGCTGCGGGGCTAGTCCGGCCCCATAGGCCGGGGAGACGATCGGCAGAGCGTGGACGTGTCAGGGAAACGACACGATTCTGATCTTGCTCCCCGGCTTCACCAGATTGCCGCTGTTCGGTGACTGTGTGATGACGAGCGATGCGTCGGTGTCGGCGACCTGAGTGACCTTGATGTCGAGGCCGAGGCGGTCCAACTCCTCGCGAGCCGAATCGACCGACCTGCCGAGCAGGAATGGAACTTCGACAGCGTTCGACACGGTGAGAGTGGCGCTGCCGCCCGCACGCGCTGTCGATCCGATGCGGGGATCGGAGTCGATGACATGCCCGCTCGGGACCTCTGAGGAGAACTTTTCCTTCACCGAACTAACCGTGATGCCGATAGCGTCGAATGCGGCCCTCGCTTCGTCTTCGCTCATGCCGGCCACGTCCGGGACGGTGACCGGTGGGCTGCCTTTACTGGTGATCACCGAGACGCTGGACCCCACCGGAAGGATGGTTCCCGGTGCTGGTTCCAATGCGGCCACGCCGCCCTCGGGCACCGACGTACTGAAGGCGTCACCACCGTCGACGGGGACGAAGGTGTGATCCCTCAGAAGCTGTTCGACGCGTTCACGATCGCCACCCGAGACGAGGCTCGGTACGGCCGGGCGGCCCATCGACACCAGAAGGGCGACTGTTCCGTCTCGCACGATTTCCGAACCCGGGACCGGGTCTGTGCCCAGGACGGTGGACTCGGGGACTGTGTCGGAGTACTGGCCTCGAATGTCCACGGACAGTCCTGCAGCCTCGATCGCGCTGGTCGCTTCGCTCTGGCCGAGTCCCTCGATCGGTGGAACAGCCGTATAGCGTCCGGACCCCATCCACCACCCACCGAATGCGACTGCCAGCGCGATGGCGACGACGACAAACAGCCACACCGTCGTGGTGCGGCGTGATCGGCGGCGTTCGGCCCCGTACCCGGTGTCCCCGTACCTGTCGGCGGCATCATCGACGTCGGCGTTGCCGCCAGGGCCGACGTTGGTTCCCGCGTCGAGCACCGCACTGCGAGGAGTGAGTCCCGTCATCATGCGGGTGTGTTGAACGCCGTCAGGTGCGGTGTGATCGTCCTGACCGGAACGAGGGGGGAGCGCAGCGGCCGCTACGACCGCAGTGGGGGCAGGGTCGGGTACGACCGGTAGTGCAGGAGCGGCTCCTGCCTGTGCTGCGAAGCGTGCGGCACTCTCGTGCTGGGCCGACTTACGGGGTGCCGGTACCCGATATTCGGGCAGATCCAGCGCGGTGGAAGCCCTCCGCAGGGCTGCCGACAACTCACCTGCGTTGGTGAATCGGTGGTCGGGTTCGCGGTGCGTCGCTTCGGCGACGAGTTCGTCGAACTCTGCGGGCACGCCCGGAATGAACGAGCTGGGCCGGGGGACATCTTGGTTGATCCGTTGGTACGCAACCGACAATGAGGTATCGCCACTGAACGGAGGGTTTCCGGTCAGGAGTTCGAACAACAGGATTCCGGTGGAATAGACGTCACTTCGGGTGTCGGCGATGCCAGTGGTGACCTGTTCCGGTGACAGGTAGGCGGCAGTTCCGAGAATGACGCTGTTGGATGTGGTGTTGGCGGCGGCAGCTGCACGAACGAGCCCGAAGTCGGCGATTTTCACCTCGCCGGAATCGGAAATGAGAATGTTTTCTGGTTTGACGTCGCGGTGTACCAAACCCGCGCGGTGAGCCACTGCCAAGGCGTCGAGGACTGGGCCGGCGACGGCTGCGACTGCGTGCGGCGGCATCGGACCGCGCTCACGCAGCAGTTCGCGCAGAGTTCCACCCTCTACCAACTCCATGACCAGGAACGCGTGGTCCCCGTCGTGTCCTTGGTCGTATACGGCGACCAAGGACGGGTGTTTGAGGCGCGCAACCGATCGCGCTTCCATCTCGAAACGCGCCACGAACGCAGGGTCCGTGGCGAACTGCGGGTCCATTACCTTGATGGCGACCGGTCGGTCGAGACGTGTGTCGAGACCGCGGTACACGGTGGACATTCCCCCACGCGCGATCGTCGCATCCACCCGATAGCGCCGTTCGAGCAGTTCGCCGATCAAGCTGTGTCCTCCTGCAGTTCGCAACATCCGGGTCGTCTGATCCCGGTCCATTCAATCGTAGCCAGCCGTACCGACCAGGACGACGAGGAGTGGAACGACCTGGGGGCTCTGTGGTGGAACGACCTGGCAGCTCTGGGGTGGAACGGCCAGGTAACCCTGCTGGGATGCGATTCGATACGGTTATGCACGTGAGTGCCATCCCATACTGTGCCGATGTTCTGGATCGATCCGTCTCCCTGCTGCAGTTGCCCGACGTGGCGAAGAACGTCGGCCTGGCGGTGACGAAGGTTCATCAGATGCTGCGCGATCGCAGTCTCATCGCGATCCGCCGTGACGGCGTCGTGGGGATACCCGAGGCGTTCTTCGACGACGACGGACAGATTCTGCAGCGACTTCCCGGGCTGCTGTCTGTACTGCACGACGGCGGATTCACCGACGAGGAGATCCTCGAGTGGTTGTTCAGGGAGGACGACTCGTTGCCCGGCGCCCCGATCGTGGCGATGCGCGGTGATCTCGCACGTGAAGTCATTCGGCGGGCGCAAGCCGCAGCTTTCTAGAACCGAGCTGCCGTCGGAAATCAGATGGGTTTCCGGTAGCCGAGTTGGGGTGCAAGTCGCGCCAATTGGGAGAGTGCGACGGCCCACCGATTGTGGGACGACACGGTCGCCCGCCGATCCAGTACCCGGAACCCGTTTCGTTCGATTTCGTCGAGGATCATCGAATAAAGGGTGAAGGCGGTTCTTATCCCGGGCTGGACGCGATCGTCCAGCATTGCGATGCCCGGTTCCGCAGCACGATAGGCGGCCCGTGTGGTCGCTATCAGGTGGGCGAGCGCCCGGTCGATGCGAGGCGAGGGAGCGCCGTTTCGAGCTCGTTCGAGCGTTGTTCTGTCGATACCGAAGACGGCAAGCTCGTCCAGTGGCAGGTACAGGCGGCCCCGCTCGAGATCTTCTCCGACGTCGCGCAGAAAGTTGGTGAGCTGGAATGCTTCACCCAGCGCTGCCGCGTGGGGGGCTGCTTCGTCGATCGGCACCTTGGTACCGAGGACGGGCAGCAACTGGAGGCCGATCACCGCGGCAGACCCGTACATGTACTCGCGAAGCTCTGCCATCGACTGGTACTCGGAGCGGTATCGGGGTGTTCCCGGGACGTCCATCCTCATCGATTCGAGAAAGGCAGCAAAGTATTCGATCGGAAGGTCGAAACGGTCGACGGTGTCGTGGAATGCGGGCAATATCGCACTCAGAGCCGGCAGATGGCGTGGAGTGCGCATTGTCCGGTCGTGCAATACGCGTTCGACGTCGTCGATGATGCCTGCAGGGTTCTCGTCGACAGCTCGGTTCTCGTCTGCAGCTCGGTTCTCGTCTGCAGCTCGGTTCTCGTCTACAAGGTCGTCGACCACCCGGGCGAAGGCGTACAACGCGTGCACGGCGCGACGTCGCGGTTTGGGGAGCAGTCTGGTCGCGAGGAAGTAGGTGCGGCCGTGTCTGGCTGTGATGCGAGCACAGTGCTGGTACGACTCGGCGATGGTGTACGGGTCACGCACGCGCGCGCCTCACTCCGTGACGGTCACCGGATCGCCTGCGGCACGATCAGGCGTCGCGGCGCGCTCCGGTTTGGGCGTGCGAAGGCGTAGTGGATCCACGGTGCCCAACGACATCGCGGCGACTACTGCGGCGAACGTTGCCAACATGACGTGGGGCAGCGTGTAGAGGCCGATGGAACCGTCGGGTTGGAACACCAACATGAGCCACGTCGACAGGCCCACCAGGATCATCAGGGTTCGATACGACAGCGCGAAACCGGCGGCCACAGCAAGTGGCCAGGAGTAGTACCACGGCAACGCGGCTGGGGACAGGACGACGATGGCAACCAGCACGATCATGATCCCGAGAACGGCGCTCCGCTCGGACTTGCGGAAGCGCCACCACAATGCGAGGACGATCGCGACGAGCGCGGCGGCGCAGATGAAGCGGGTGATCTCGAGGACACCACCGAGACGAAGGTCGGTGAACCACGATGTACCGACGGTGACGAGGTGCGCCATGATCGTGGGCAGCGACAGCCAGTTGATGATCTTCGCCGACCCGGACAACGCAGTCATCCAGCCGAGGCCGACACCGGCGATGGCGGAGCATCCCGCGAATATGGCCACGAAGAGAGCGAATCCGCTACCGGCAGTCTTGGCGAACAATGCGATCGGTTTGGCTGGTTCGCGGCCTTCGGCTTCTGCGCGCTGCTTCTCGTGGAGCATCCAGATCCAGACCATGAACGGGAGGGCTGCGCCCGCTGTCGCCTTGATGGCGACGGCAACCGACACGAGTGCGATGCCGGCGAGATGTTTGCGTTCGAGAGCGAGGACGATTCCCGCTGTCATCAGCCCGACCATCAGGAGTTCGTTGTGGACTCCGCCGATCAAGTGGATCAGGACGAGCGGATTCAGCACGGCGAGCCAGACCGCGATGGTGGGGTTGCCACCGAGGTGGCGAGCGAGCCGCGGGACAGCCCACACCATCAGGGCGAGACCCGGAAGCATGGTGATGCGCAGGAGCATGGTGCCGGTCACCACGTTGTCGCCGGTCAGTGTGGTGATCACCTGACCGAGAAACAGGAAGATCGGCCCGTACGGGGCTGTGGTGGTTGTCCACACGTTGCTGACGTTGTCGAGAAGTATTCCGGGGTTCACCACCGGACCGACCGCGTACGGGTCGAAGCCGTCGCGCAGAAGTGCGCCCTGCGCGAGGTAGGAATAGGCATCGCGGCTGAACATCGGGACTGCGAGCAGTAGCGGGGCGGTCCAGAGAACGACGATCGTGCGCAGGTGTGACAGGCCTACCTGGTGTGCGAGTGCGCTGCGACCGAGTCGAACCCAGGCCACGATCATCGCGAGCACACCGAGCCAGACGATCACCGTGGACAAGATCTGGCCGTGTCCGAAGCGCAGCCACGACAAATACATCGACTCGAGAAGTGGGTCGTGGCGGCGGACACTGCCGGAGCCGAATCCGCCGAACGTGATGAACACTGCGCCGACGAACCCGAGGAGTGCAGCACCACCCTGTGGGCTACGAAGGAAGTCTCCGGTGTTGCGCATCCATTGACGTGTAGATGCACGCGTCGGGACGACCGTGTCGTCTGTGCGAACGTCGGCACGGGTAGAGGACGTCATGTTCGCAGATTCCTCCCCCGAGTATTCGGCTGCGGTCGGAGCACGCCGCGACGCGTGCTCGGATTTGCGTGGTCGGGGGACCAGTTTAGAGGGTGATCGGCCTAGTTCCGAACCGCGGCTCACCGTCGGGGGCCGATTATGCGCTCTGCGGCGAGCTTCCCGGAGATCAGAACGGTGGGTACACCGACACCCGGAACCGTGCTCGATCCAGCGAGGACGACGTTGTCGAGCCCGCTCACCATGTTGCTTCGCCGGAAGGGTCCGGTTTGCCGGAAAATGTGTGCAGAAGCGAACGGACTTCCCGCGGACATACCTTTTTCTGCCCACGTCACAGGCGTGTCGGCATGGTCGATCTCGAAGTGCTCGGTGATGCCCACGTATCCGCGTCGTTCGAGACAGCCGATAAGTTCGGCCGAGTACGGCTCGGTGATCGACGGCCAGTGCAACGGCGCGCTGTCGAGGTTGGGGCATGGAGCCAGAACCGAAAGCGGTTCGAGTTCCACACCCCCACGTTCGATCACAAGTGTGTGATCCGTCACCGCCGGCCGGGTGATCAGAAGAGAAGGGTCGGACATCAGGCGCCCGCGACCTGCTCGTGCGGTGATTTGCCGGAAGGTGCGCTCCCACGCGTGCCCGAAATCGATCGTGTGGTGTCGCTGCGGCCACTGTTGCGTGACGGCGCGCGGAATCGTGCCGTGCAGGACGACGGCGGAGGGGGAGATCCGTGCGCGGCGTGGAACAGCCCGGACCGTGGGCCGGAGGAGGTCGTCGACGACCGCGACGTCCGGGGTCATCACGACGGTGTCGCAGGCGATCCGTTCACCGTTGCTCAGCCGCACGGCACGAACACGGCCGTCCCCGGCGTCGAGGCCGGTCACGGTCGAATCGAACAGCAGTGTGCCGCCGGCGCGCACGAAGGCATCGGCCATTGCCTGTCCGATGGTGCGCATTCCACCTTCCGGGAAATACACACCCAGGGACGTGTCCATGTGTGCGATCGCCCCGTAAACGGCGAGTGCCCGTGCGGGAGCGACGCCCGCGTAGAGCGCCTGGAAGGTGAAGATGCGGCGCAAGCGGACATCGGTCAGATGTCGGCCGACCTGCGGACCCAGACGGCCGAATCCTCCGAGTCGGACCAACTGCACCAGGTCCTTCAGCGCACCGCGGGACGACACGAGATCGAGCGGCGAATCGAAGTTGGAGTCCATGAATCGGTCGAACTCGGCGTCGAAGATATCGCCGAGCCAACCGCGGAGTTGCAGGTATCGACGCGCCTCGTCGGGCCCGCAGAGTTCCGCTACGGCGGCTGCCATTCGTTGGGGATCGGAATGCACGTCCAGTGAGGTTCCGTCAGCGAAGCGTGCGTGATAGGCGGGATCGAGCTTGTGAGAGACCAGAACCGGGCGAGTAGTGGCGGGGTCTGCGCCGACTGCTGCCAACGCCTGGTCGACGAGTTCGGGCATTGTCAGGACGGTGGCACCGTTGTCGATGTCGTAGTCCGCGAACCCGTAGGTGCCTACCCGGCCGCCCGGGGTGCTGTCCCGCTCGACCAGGGTCACCCGTCGGCCGGAACCGAGAAGGTGAAGGGCTGCAGACAGGCCGGCCAAGCCTGCGCCGACCACCACGATGTGATCGGTACTACCGGTGACCGTTCGGTTCGATCCCACTGTGACTCCAGCCGGCCGTCAGGACGCGCGACTCGTGGCGGCGATCGCCATGTCCGTGAGCATCTCCTTGGCCTCCTGCGTGGCGGAACTCGCATGGAGCTGGGCGATCGCGCCTTCCGTCAGGGTGGTGATGCGTTGTTCCATGTCGTCGACGGCGCCGAGTTCTGTGATGGCGCGTCGAAGTACGTCCACTTCCGAATCGGTCAGATCGCTCCCGATTCCGTTTCGGAGGAGCCCGGCAGCAGTGGGATCCGACGCGTCCGCGCGTTGCAGGGCAGTGGCGAACAAGACGGTTCGTTTGCCGGCACGAAGGTCGTCGCCGGAGGGCTTTCCTGTGACGACCGGGTCACCGAACACACCGAGAACGTCGTCGCGGAGTTGGAAAGCAATTCCGATATCGCGCCCGAACCGGCGGTAGTCGCGGACGAGGGCCGGATCGGCGCCGGCGAGTTCGGCGCCCAAATGCAGTGGCCGTTCGATCGTATACGCAGCGGTTTTGTACCGATTTACGCGTAACGCTGCCTCGATCGACTCGTCGCCACCCGCCTCACCGGAAATGTCGAGGAACTGGCCGCCGAGCACCTCGGTTCGCATGGCCGACCAGACAGGGGAGACGCGTGCGGCGGCGGCAGGGGTGATCCCGGAATCTCGGATCATGTCGTCGGCCCAGGCGAGGGCGAGATCGCCGAGAAGAATCGCCACGGCCTCGCCGAAGCGATGTGCGTCGCCGCTCCAGCCCTGGTTCCGGTGCGATTCGGCGAACTCCACGTGGATAGTGGGGAACCCGCGCCGGGTGGTGGAGGCGTCGATGATGTCGTCGTGCACCAACGCACAAGCCTGTACGAGCTCGAGTGCCGAACAGGCCCGCAGCACGGACTCGGCATCCGCGCCGTCAGGGTTGCCGCCGGCTCCCAACCATCCGGTCCAGGCGAACGAAGGGCGCACCCGTTTGCCGCCACGCAGCACGAAACTCTCGAGCGCGTTCACAGCCGCGCGATAGTCACCGCCGAGATCATCGACGACGGCTGCTCGCGAGGCGAAGAACTCGAGAAGGGCAGTCTCGACCCGTGCCGCGAGTGCGGTTGGTCGCGGTCCAGCGGACAGAATGGCCTCCAAGCTCGGGGTCTACGTGAATCATGAACCACCATAGTGAACCCAAAAGTCGGCCGCAGGCTGGGGATATGGTCGTGGACGTGGACGCAGTGTCCGGTTCGGCCCTGATCGAACATATGCTGGACGGGTGACATTCGATTCCGTCAGGGGACGCGCCAGCGAAGGTTGGGCGACTCGCACTCCGTCCATCGTCGACCGGATAGGTGTATCCAATGATGGCCGGGTGCCGTTCTCGGTCGAGTTCTCACCACCTCGTGACGAAATGGCCGAGGCGAGGTTGTGGCGTGCCGTCCGGGTGTTCGAACGGCTCGGTCCGGCATTCGTATCGATGACCTATGGAGCGGGCGGCTCCACCCGGGACCGCACGGTTCGGGTGACGGGTCAGCTCGCCGAGGAAACGACATTGCTGCCGGTTGCGCACCTCACTGCGGTGTCGCACAGTGTCGACGAATTGCGATCCATGGTCGGCGCGTACGCAGACCGGGGTATCAGCAACATTCTGGTCTTGCGTGGTGACCCGCCCGGTGACCCACTCGGGGAGTGGCAGAAGCATCCGGAAGGTGTCGAGTACGCGGAAGAACTCGTCCGGTTGGTGCGCGACCTCGGTGACTTCCATGTCGGGGTCGCCTCGTTCCCCGAGGGGCATTACCGCGCCCCCGATCTTGCCCACGACACTCGCTACCTGGTGTCGAAACTGCGTGCCGGCGCCGAGTATTCGATCACCCAGATGTTCTTCGACGTCGATGACTACCTGCGCTTGCGGGATCGAGTCAGCGCGTATGACCCAGAGCAGGGAAGCAAGCCGATCATCCCCGAGATCATGCCGGTCACCTCGCTGCGATCGGTGCGCCGCATGCTCGAACTGTCCGGTTCTTCACTGCCCGCACACCTCGAGCGGAAGTTCGACCTCGCGGCCGGTGACGGTCCGGAGGAGAATCGCGCCGCAGTGCGCGAGATCGGGATAGACCTCGCCACCGAGATGAGCGAAAGGCTGATCGCCGAAGGCGCGCCTGCGCTGCATTTCATCACCCTCAACTACGCGCGTGCCACCAGTGAAGTGCTCGAGAGGCTTGGTGACAAAGTCGGGTCCGGAGCGGCGGAGCCGTCCGCGTCGTCGGTCGACGCGGCCCGCGCCGGGTCTGCTTCGGTCAGCTGAGAGAGCGACCCTTCCACTGTGCCCGCCCACGTCGGTGGGCGCAGTGCGACGCGGCTGTGAGGCTTATGGCCGCCAGAATCGAGACCGGGTGGGCCGCAGCGTCGAACACATCGGTGGCGCGAGGGCGCGCCCCCTTCTCGAGGCTTCGCGCGAGCAGTCGTGATCCGGTCGCTGCGGCGTAGGCGGCGAAAGCCCACCGCCTGATCGGTCCGCGTCCCGCGATCATCGCGGTGGGTGGCACGACGTAGGCGAGTACCGCTGCGGCCGACGCCGCGACGGCACCGGTCGGTGTGCCGAACGCGGTCCACAGCCAGCGGCCGTAGCCTTCCCACAGCGACTGCGCGCCGTCGTACATTCGGCACTCGGCGTAACGGCCGGCCGCCACCACGGCTGTCCGAAACCCGGATCTGCGCATCACCCGTGCGATGTCCAGATCTTCGGTGACGCTGGTGGCAACGCTGCGATGACCGCCGACCGCGCGGTACGCCTCCGCGTCGAACACCAGAAACTGCCCGCACGCGACGACGGTGGATCCTCGGGAGTCACGGTTTGCGAATGCGGTGGGAAGCGTCGAGGCCCAGGACCATGCAAGAAGTGGCTGCACCATCCGTTCCGGCCACGACTGCGCGCGCTGGTACGGCCACGGGCTGAGGAGTTCGACCCCTCGAAGCCGTGCGTCGTGACAGGCCACCGCGAGGGCGTTCCGATGCAAACGCACGTCAGCGTCGAGGAAGACGACCATTCCGGCCTCTGGAATGTCCATTTCGGCCCCGAGCGCCGCCACGCAAGCGGCGGGCTTGCCGAGCCACCCGGGTGGTGGTTCGGTGCTCCCACGGACCACCACGAATCGGAGGTCGCCCGCGCACGATTGTTCTGCGACGTCGGACGTGCCGTCCGTGGAGTTGTCGTCGTAGACGTATACCCGAAGTCGAGCAACCCCGGTCTGCGCGCGCAGGTCCTCGAGGAGGGCAGATATCCGCAGGCGCTCATTACGGGCGGGAACGACGACCGTCACCGGCTCGTCGAAGGTGCGAGGAGTGGCGCCGGGCGTCAGGCGAGGGGTGCTAGCGGCATTGACAGCAGTGACAACGAACCCGAGGCCCGAAATCGCAGCCGCCGCTTTGACCGTCACATCCGACACAGTGGTTCCGAACACGATGACCTCGAACAGGACCCGAAGAGGCTACCCGTCGGACCCGGACGACGAGTTGCGGCGTCCGCTACCGACTGCCGGTTCCTTGTTGCGTCCCATCCACGCGAGCGCGGCGACGATGACGGCGACACCGATCGTGACCCCGCCGACGATCCCCGCCCAACCGGCGAAGGACCGAGTGTTGGGATCTGCGTACCGCACTTCTGCGCGAATCGTGCTCTTCTCACCCGCGGGGAGTTTCCACGACACGATCGAGTCGCCGTCGCGGGTACCGTTCGTCGTGGCGATGCGGGCAGGGAAGGCAATGGTGAATTGAATGTCGGATCCCGTGGCCGGTACCGATTCGAGATCGGCCCTGCCGTCGAGCGTCACGAAGTCGCCCGAGCGCTTCAGCGAGAGCTGGAAAGATCCGGCCGCCTGCTCACTCATTGCGCCGAGTTGTGACACGTCGCCGAACGTCAGATCGCTGAAGAAGACCTGGGAGCCGACATAGCCGTCCTGCTTGTACTCCTGGACTCGAATCTTGTCGGCCAACGAGTCCGGCGGCACCAGCTGCGGACCCTTGTCTGCCTCGTCGACCGGTACGGTCGCGGCCACGATTTGCCCGGAGACCCTGTCGTTCGCCGAGACTCCCATTGACACCTGCACGCGCAGACATGCGGTGAGGGCTGGGAGAAGGAACAGTCCGAGGAGGACGATGGACAGAGCTCGGCGCCCGGAACGCCGGGGCGTGGCGGTGATCGAGGGCAGTTGCACAGGGCTATCGTGCCAGGGCACGAGTATCGGAGTGGGAGCGCGGGGGGTGTGTTGCGTTCCGGCGTCGTATGCGAGCGGCCCGACTCACCGTTCGTTTGTTCGTCGGGGGAGGATCTGGCGCAGAAGTGGAATGCCCAGGACTCCCATCACCGCGAGTCCATAGACCGCGGAATACAGCAGTTCTGGAGGGTCGAGAAACACCGAATGTGCGAGAGCGGACCCGAGCCATGTCCACAGAAACAACACGACCGGAACCGTGTCGCGCGCAGGGGTGGCGCTCGTGCGGGGGCCCACGTTCGAGTCGACCGCCTCCATCACGAGGACCATCACTGTCGCAACGACCACCCACCCCAGGTAGTTGGTCAGTGGAATGTGATCGATTCCGGGCAGTCCGGCGTCGGTGACACACCACCACCATTGACCGTCTGCGACCATCTGTGCGTCCAGATACAGATCCCAACCGACCACTCCGACGACGGTGAGTGCCGCGCCTGCCGATCGGGAACGGGCGATTCGGCTCGCCACGCACCACACGGGATAGAAGCCGGCGGTCCAGGCGAAGGGGACGACCAAAGGGACACCTGCGATGGTCGGTCCGAGTCTGTCGGAAGCGTACGAGTAGCAGCCGTACGGTATGCCCGTGGCGGTCCCCACGATCTCCGAGGCCAGTCCGATGCCCGCCGTGGCGAGCAACAGCAAGCCGGCCCAGCGAAGTCCGCGTGTGGACGCGGCGTGCGTGAGAGCTGCGGCGGCAAGAAGAACCACGACGAGCACCGTCACCAGATCTCTGGCTCGGCCGTCGGTCAGGGGATAGGCGATCTGCGCTGCAATGGCGGCGGCTGCGAGCGCCACGGCCGCGGGCGTGCCGGTGCCTGGCCGATTCATGTCTTCGGGCGTCTGTGGAACATCGTTCGCACGCGAGCGCGAGAGTTGTCGCCCAATGCGATACGCGCAGCACTGCGACCGCTGGCACCGGAGACACCTCCGCCCGGGTGGGTCGACGCTCCGGTGAGGTAGAGCCCGTTTGCGCCGGGCACCCGATGCCCGGACAGTTCCGGGATCGGCCGCCACATCATCATCTGATCCAGCGACATCTCGACGTGCATGACATTTCCGCCGATCAATCCCATCTCTTCTTCGAGGTTCCTGGGCGATTGAACGTGCCTAGCGCGGACGGAATCGGTGAAACCAGGGGCGAGTGCCTCCATTTCGTTCACGATGCGGTCCGCTTCCCGCTCCGCCAACCCGCTCCAGGACTCGTCCCCGGCCAATCGGTACGGCTGCCACTGCGACCAGAGTGTGACCTGGTGTTCGCCGGGCGGGCTGATGGTGGGGTCCAGGCCGCTGAAGCTCATACCGAGAACGGCTGGGCGGGGCGGGAGTTCGCCTGCCAGCGCCGACCCGTGTGCGAGTCGGAGGTGATTGCGATCCGACACCAGGAGCTGCAGACCGTTCGTCACGGCTGCATCGCCGTCGACAGTGTCGGCCGAGGGATAGTGGGGGAGGGCGTCGGTGGCGAGTCTCACGACCATTCCGATGCCCGGCCCCACCCGGATTCGGCGACGCCACCGGGCAAGCACGTCGGTGTCGAAGCCGCCACGTTCGAGGAGGTCGAGGGTCGTCAGAACGTGGCATCCGGCGATGACGGAACGTGAACGAACCTCGCGCCCAGATTCCGTCCGGGTGACCCAGTGGTCGCCACTGCGACGGAGCGAGGTCACGGCATCACCCGGTGACGTTCTGCCGCCGTCGGATTCGAGGCGCGAGGCGAGCGCTGTGGTCAATGCTCCGCTGCCACCGACCGCACGACCCGGAGGGATCGTGTGCATGAGGGCAGCGAATCCGACCATGGGCGCGGTGCCCGGTTCGGACATCGGCGGACCGGACTGAGCCCCGAACCAGGCGAGGGCCGCTTTGAGACGTTCGTCGTCGAAGAACTCGTCGAGTAGAGCGTCGCCCGATGCAAGGAACTGTCGGGACAGATCGATGCCGCCGCCGTCCGCGTCAAGGCCCCAGAAGGAAGAAACGAGGGCAGGCCCGGTCGGCGGTTTCGAGAAGGCCCGCATCACCCTGGTACTACGCGGTCCCCACACGTTGACGAATCGGCGGTAGGCGTCTGCTTCAGCAGCGCCGCACGCGGCTTCGATGGACCGGCAGGTGGCGTCGATGCTGCGGTGGAAGACGATCCCCGGCGCGTTGGAATTCGGCGGCGCCGGAGCGAACGCCCACGGATCGCAATCGAGATAGCGCAGGCCGTGGTCGGCGAGCTCGAGTTCTTCGATGATGCCGGTGTGCCTGATCATGATGTGGGCGGACGAACCACGATCGACCCGGTGCCCGGGAAAGCGTTCCACGGTGGATACCGCCCCACCGATAACCGTGTCGCGCTCGAACACTTCCACCGAGCGACCTGCGCGCGCCACGTAACAGGCGGCAACGAGGGCGTTGTGGCCCGAACCCACGACGGCGACGTCGACCATCTCGCTCACTGTGCGGTCTCTGCCTGCTGCACGGGCAGGTCCCTGCCCAACACCGCGAACGGGCGGCGATCACCCGTGAATTGGTAGTTGCGGAGCACGTCTCGAAACCCGAGTCGCCGGTACAGACGCCACGCACGATTGTCCTCGTCTGCGATCTCGGGAGTGGACAGCAGGACCGCGCGTTCGGGTCGTCCCTCGAGTAGAAGTCTCAACAGACGCTCGCCGGTGCGGTTGCCCTGGGCAGAAGGGGCGACGTGCAGTTCGGTGAGTTCGAAGTAGCTACCGAGCGTGGCGTCGATTGCGGCGACGTCCCAGCCTGCGCGTTGCATGCCCACGCGGACTTGCTGATACCACCACTGGTCGGGTGACCCGCGGTATCCGTAGGCCACGGCGACGAGAGTTGCGGTGGTGGCCGCCTCGTCGGGTGCGACGCCCGGCTTGGGGGACAGCGCGCCCACGCCGTGCCATCCAGGTCGCCGCAGGTGCTCGGTCCACATGGGCGCCCGGTGGTACTCGGTGCCACGCGGATAGTCCATGGCGGCGACGTAGATCGACAGTGCTTCGTGCATACGTGCCTGAAAGTCGTCGGCGTCGAGCTCCACGACAAGAGGCATGCGCGCGTGCTTCATATCGACCAGTCTTACCTCTCTTGGCTATGTGTCGGTGGGTCCGGTTACATTGAATCTGTCGAACGAATGTTCGATATCGGCGATCTGGTGAAGCTCGAGGGAAGCGAGCTTCACCAGATCCCGAACAGTCGTCCCGATACACCCTTCCTCAGGTGCGCCGGGGTCGAGATGGAGGTGTTCGAAGTGACGGCATTACCGCACAGGCATCCGATCTCCCGTCGGGCGTCGACGTTGTTGAACAGGGGTGATGTGTTGTTGTCGGATTCGGCGAGCGCAGAAACCCCGGCCGACCGCTTTCACGGTGCCTACCTGGCGGCATTGCGAGGTGCAGGGGCGGTGCTGGCTGCTGCCGAAGGTGTGGGCGGAATGGCGGTCAAAGCCGGTAGATCCCGGAACGCCTGGCTGCTCATGGCTCGGGCGGCTCCCGAGTTCGAAGGGTGGTCCGAGTATTTCGCCGGGTGGTCGCAGACCAGAGTCGCGATCGAAGCGGGAGTCTCGGCGACTCTCGGTGAAGAAGACGCGAACGCCTTCCGTGCGAATGTCGGTGACTTCCTGCATTCGATCGAGGATTACCTGGGCATAGCCGGACGCCTCGACCTCAGGGCGTCCTGACCGGTCCGTGGGTGGAGGTTTCCTGGCGTCTTCGGTGAGGTGAGAAGCTGTTCTGGCGCGACTGCCCGAAGCGTCTGAATCGAACAGGTTCTCGGAGTAGGTGGTACGTGACACGATGTACTCGTATTATTGAAACAAGTAGCCGGCAAGTCGGCTACCAACCTTCTCGCACCGCGTGGAGGTTGCCACCATCCAGTGCCGGGGGAGGTACCGTGCCACTCTCCGAGCACGAGCAGCGCATGCTCGATCAGATCGAGAGCGCTCTCTATGCCGAGGACCCCAAATTTGCCTCGACAGTGCGAGGCGGCCGCATGCGTGCGGCATCGAGTCGACGTCGACTCCAGGCGATAGCGTTGTTCGTCCTGGGGCTCGTCCTGCTGGTTGCAGGCGTCGCATTACCGATCAAACCGGGAGGATTCCCGGTGATCAGTCTCATTGGCTTCATCGTCATGTTCGCTGCGGGTGTCCTCATGTTGTGGGGCGGCGCATCGAAGAAGGCGGAGAAGTCCGGCGACGAACGATCCGACCAGCCGGCGGCCAAGGGGGCCGGGCACGGGCTCGGCCATCCGAGACAGCGCGGCCCCAAGAAGGGTTCGGGCGGGTTCTCCGCTCGCATGGAAGATCGTTTCCGAAAGAGATTCGAACAAGAGTAAGGACTGGCGACGAGCATCGTCGCGGCCTCGAAACTCAGGCGGCGGCGTCATACCTTCGGGTGTGACGCCGCCGTTGTCGTGCGTCCCTGGGTCATCGACGGATTCCGCCCAATGGGGAGACCCCCACTTTCACCCACCCTCGCCTTCGCAGTGTGTGCTCCTGAGGCTTCGCGGTGGTGGCCGGGCAACTTCACCTGCGAGTTTTCGCATTGTGACGGTGCGGTGGTGGTGCGGATCGCACTCGCAGCCCTGGTGATGACGATCGCATCGAAAATTCCCCCCACCTTCTTTTGTGTGTGTTGACCAGCAAGTACTTGGCAAATTGTTGGAGAACTGGTCATCAATTGCCTTGAGAGTGGGGGAAAGTGGGGTATCGTGGTGATCAGCGGAGAGCAAGAGCGATTCGCTTCGTTACAGAACGTTCGGCTGTGAATGCAGTGGGAGGTGTCGAGTGTTTCTCGGTACCTACACGCCAAAGCTCGACGACAAAGGGCGGCTCACGTTGCCCGCGAAATTCCGGGAAGCACTGGCAGGGGGCTTGATGATCACCAAGGGTCAAGACCACAGTCTCGCTGTGTATCCCCGGGACGAGTTCACGGTGCTCGCTCGGCGAGCGGCTGCGGCGTCCCGCAACGATCCCGAGGCTCGGGCATTCGTGCGAGGGCTTGCCGCCGGAACGGACGAACAGTACGCAGATGCCCAGGGGCGCATCACCCTCTCGGCAGATCACCGACGATATGCAGGCCTGGCAAAGGAATGTGTAGTCATCGGCTCGGTCGACTTCCTCGAGATCTGGGATGCCCAAGCGTGGCAGACCTACGTGGATGCGAACGAGGAGAACTACTCGCAAGCAACGGGCGTGTCCCTCGGTGGGATCGTCTGACCCAGCCTTGCGGTGAATGCCGCGAGGCCTCTGTCCGACAGGACCCTGACGCACTTCCCCAGCGCCAGGTTCCGCTTCGGACAGGGACCTCGAAGCATTCGCCGCCCCGGCGCCTGAATGGGGTGCCGGCACAGGACCAGAGACAGCAGCGAGGACGCAGGCGGAGGCGAAGATGGCGAACGACGAGGCGAACGGTTCCTCGGCAGCCGGTACCTTCGGTCATGTTCCCGTGCTGCTCCGCAGGGCTGACGAACTGCTCTCACCCGCTCTGACGGGAGTCGACGCAGAGGGCACCGACGCGGTCATGATCGACGCGACCCTCGGCCTCGGTGGCCACTCCGAACACTTCCTTCGCACGTACCCGCAACTGCGGCTGGTGGCGCTGGACCGTGATCCCAATGCTTTGCGCATTGCCGCGGACAGGCTGTCCGACTACGCGGACCGCGTCACCTTCGTTCACACCCGGTACGACGGAATCGTCCCGGCTCTCGAACAGGCAGGGCTCAGGGCGCACGAATCGGTGCACGGGATCCTCTTCGACCTGGGTGTGTCGTCGATGCAGCTCGACGAGGCGGATCGCGGTTTCGCGTATTCGATCGACGCTCCGCTCGACATGCGTATGGACCCGACGGTCGGCATCACCGCCGCGGAAGTGCTCAACACCTACTCACACGGCGACCTTGCTCGCATTCTCAGTACGTACGGTGAAGAGCGCTTCGCGGGCAAGATCGCCTCCGAGGTACTGCGTCAGCGTGAGAAGCAACCGTTTGCCACCAGCGCCGAACTGGTCGAGCTTCTGTATCGAACGATTCCCGCCGCCACTCGCCGCACTGGTGGCCATCCCGCCAAGCGCACCTTCCAGGCGTTGCGCGTGGAGGTCAATGGCGAACTGGACTCGCTGCGTGCCGCCATTCCGGCAGCCCTCGACTCACTCACGGTGGGTGGGCGTGTCGTCTTCATGTCGTATCAGTCGCTGGAAGACCGCGTGGTCAAACAGGAGATCGTCCCGCGCGCCAAGTCGAAGAGTCCCGAAGGGCTTCCGGTCGAACTCCCTGGGATGGGGCCGGAGTTTCGGATTGTCACCCGAGGTGCGGAACGTGCCTCGGATCAAGAGATAGAAGAGAACCCACGATCAGCTCCGGTGCGTTTGCGCGCCGCAGAAAGAATTGCCAGGAGGGCGACGGCATGACTGTTCAGGTGAGTTCCCCACGGACGGCTCGTCGTGGTGGTCGCCGATCCGGCGCGGCGCAGCGTGCCTACGAGCGGCGGACGCAGCGTGCGACCGTGCACAGTGACTCCGGTGTCTCTGCCAAGGCGAGCGCTGCGGGCGCGGCAACGATGGCAGCACGCATTCCGTTCGTGGCGACGATCATCGGCATGCTGGCGCTCGGTCTCGCGCTGACTCTTCTGCTCACGACGCGGTCGGCGGAGGACTCCTACGAACTCAGCGAGGCCCGCGAGTACAACCAGAGTCTCATCCGTGAGAAGGCTTCCCTCGAGCGTGACGTGGAGACCGCGAACTCGGCGCCGAGACTGGCGTCCGAAGCGGCCGAGCTGGGCATGGTCCCTGCCATCGATCCCGCGCGACTGGTCGTGCACCCCGACGGTTCGGTCGAGGTGATCGGTACTCCCGCCCCGGCAACAGGTACGCCAGTTCCGCCGCTGAACGCGCCGGCGCCGTCTGATCAGCCCAGGACAAGCGTGACCACTCGTACCGATCGGACCTCTTCGGAATCGACCCGAACGCACGCCACGCCGACTCCCGGCAATGACACCAGGATCCAGGCCGAGGGTGAACAATTGGTCCCCGTGATACCTTCTACCGCTTCATCCGACGGCGGTCGCGAGTGAGCCGAAGCGCACCACGCGGCAGGCCACGGCGCCCCAACTCCGGAGGAACGAGAAACTTCCCGTTCCGCCATCGAGTGGGGCGTTTCGCCATATTCGCGGCGCTCGGTCTGACCGCGCTGCAGCTGCTGTGGGTGCAGGGGGTGCAAGCGCCACGTCTGTCGGCAGAAGCTGCCAGTCAACGGACCACCACGAAGGTGGACCCGGCTCTCAGGGGCGCGATCACCGACCGCAACGGCAACCCGATCGCATTCACGATGGAAGCGAAGGCGCTCACCTTTCAGCCGGCGCGGGTGCAGAAGGAACTCGAAGAAGCACGGAAGAAAAGCCCCGACGCCCCTGAAGTGGAAGAACGTCTGACGGCCATTGCAGACGAGATTCACGACCAACTCGGTGACGCAGCGCCCGAGGAGGAAGTACTCGACAAGCTTCGGAGCGACAAGACGTTCGTGTACTTGGCCCGCAGCGTCGACCCGACGATCGCAGCAGACATCGCCGAGAAATACAGCGAGGTTGGTCTCGAACGTCAGGACATTCGCGAATATCCCGGTGGGTCACTTGCGGCGAACATCGTGGGTGCCACCGGATGGGATGGGCACGGACTCCTCGGGCTCGAGGATTCCATGGATTCCATACTGGCCGGAACGGATGGCTCGGAAACGTACGACCGCGGCTCGGACGGAGCCGTCATCCCCGGTAGTTGGCGAGACAAGCAGCCTGCAGTCGACGGGTCGAGCGTCGAGCTCACCATCGACTCCGACCTGCAGTACTACGTCCAGCAACAGGTGCAGCTGGCGAAGGAGAAGTCGGGCGCGCAGAACGCGTCGGCCGTCGTCCTCGATGCGCAGACGGCCGAGGTGCTGGCGATGTCGAACGACAGCACGTTCAATCCTGCGATCGGTGTAGGTAACAATCCGCCTTCCGCCGAGATGGGCAACCTTTCCGTGACCACGCCGTTCGAACCGGGATCGGTGAACAAGATCATCACGGCGGCAGCAGCCATCGAGTACGGGTTGACCACCCCCGACGAGGTGCTACAGGTGCCGGGCAGTATTCGGATGGCGGGCGTGAGCGTGCGGGATGCGTGGGAGCACGGCGTGGTGCCGTACACCACGACCGGAGTATTCGGGAAGTCGTCGAACGTCGGCACCCTGATGCTGGCGCAGCGCATCGGCGAAGACCGATTCGCAGACATGCTGAAGAAGTTCGGGCTCGGCCAACGCACGGAGGTGGGCTTGCCCGGCGAAAGTGCAGGCAACGTTCCACCACATGACCAGTGGTCCGGCGGTACGTTCGCCAACCTTCCGATCGGGCAGGGGCTCTCGATGACCCTGTTGCAGATGACCGGTATGTACCAGGCGATGGCGAACGACGGTGTCCGAATTCCTCCGCGAATCGTCGATGCCATTGTCGAACCGGACGGAGACCGCACCGAAACGGAGCGCCCTGAAGGGGTCGACGTGGTGAGCCCGGAAACGGCGCGCACCGTTCGTGACATGTTCCGGTCCGTTACGCAGGACGATCCGATGGGTGTGCAGCAGGGGACCGGTGTGGCGGCTGCCGTGGACGGTTACCAGATCGCTGGAAAGACCGGAACGGCGCAGCAGGTCGACCCGTCGTGTGGCTGCTATTCGAACTCTCAGTACTGGATTACTTTCGCCGGGATCGCACCGGCAGACGATCCTCGGTACGTCATCGGAATCATGCTCGATGCACCTGTTCGCAGCGCGGACGGTTCCGGTGGTGCCTCCGCGGCGCCGTTGTTCCACAACATTGCTTCGTGGATGCTGCAACGTGACAGCGTGCCGATGTCGCCGGAACCAGGGCGTGAACTCGTGTTGCAGGCCGACTGAGGGTGTACGGCGCGCATGCGCACCTTGGCCGGGTCCGGCTTCGGGGAGAAGCGCGGTAATCTGACACGTCGACGTAGCGTCGGATCGTGAGTCACGGTCCGGCGTGCAGTTGTTCGACGACCGACCGATGAACCACGTCCGAGGTGTTCGGATGTACGAGAGGAGCCAGGTGCCCGAGCCGTCCCGTTCGCAGTCGCCGACGACCTCGGCGGCTGCCGCCGCGAACATCCGGCCCGAGGTCCCCGTCGTCACACCCCTGGGAGATCTCGTATCGCTCACCGGTGCGCGGATCGACTGGGTCGGTGACGCAGTCGGTTCGAACGACGCAGCACGTTCTGAAGACGCGCTGGGTTCGGCAGTGACGGTCACCGGTATCGATTTGAGAGCGCAGGCAATCGTCGCCGGCGACCTGTTCGCAGCGCTGCCCGGAGCACGTGTGCACGGCGCAACGTTTGCTTCGGACGCGGTGGACAGGGGTGCTCGCGCCGTGTTGACAGATCCGGCAGGCCTCGATCTGATGAACGCGGCGGGATCGCCCGAGGGTGTGCCGATCCTCGTCCACGAGAGCCCACGTGCCCTGCTGGGGGCAATGTCGGCAACGATCTACGGGCATCCGACCGAGAAGATGACGGTCATCGGGATCACCGGTACTTCGGGGAAGACCACCACGTCGTATCTGGTCGAGGCGGCCCTCGCTGCAGGTGGACGCACCCCAGGCCTGGTGGGGACGATCGAGACCCGCATCAAGGGGAATCGGGTGCCGAGTGCACTGACCACCCCGGAAGCACCGCAACTTCATGCCCTTTTTGCCGTGATGCTCGAACAGGGCATCGATACGTGCGTGATGGAGGTGTCGAGTCACGCGTTGGCGCTCGGCCGTGTGGACGGTGTTCGTTTCGCGATCGGCGCCTTCACGAACTTGTCGCAGGATCATCTCGATTTCCATCGTGACTTCGAGGATTACTTCGCTGCGAAGGCTCGTCTGTTCGAGGGTGGTTCTGCGATCCGGGCGAGGCACGCTGTCGTGTGTGTCGACGACGAGTGGGGTCGCCGGATGGCCGGCATCGCCCGCGACGCCGGAGCGTCCGTCACCGCAGTGGCCACCACCCCGTCCGAACCGTTGGAGCGGCCGCAACAACGGGCGGATTGGCAGGCGACACGAGGCGGTCTCGACGCCAAAGGAATTCAGACATTTCACCTCGTGGACCCGTCGGGCCACGCGAACGAGGTGCGATTGCGCTTGCCGGGCGACTACAACGTCGCGAACGCCTCGGTTGCCGTGGCGATCGCGGAGGCGGCGGGAGTTCGAATCGAAGACTCGGTACCCGCCCTGGCGGCGGTGGACGTTCCGGGCCGCGTCCAGCGTGTCGATCGCGGACAGGATTTCATGGCGGTTGTCGACTATGCCCACAAACCGGCAGCACTGGGCGCTGTGATCGGCACGTTGCGTGGCCAGTCTTCCGGTCGGTTGGCGGTGGTTGTCGGTGCAGGCGGCGACCGCGACAAGGGCAAACGTGAACTGATGGGCGCGGTGACGGCCCGCGGAGCGGAACTGCTGATCGTTACCGACGACAACCCGCGCACCGAAGACCCGTCCGTCATCAGGGCCTCCGTTCGAGGAGGAGCCGAGGACGTACCTCAGGCCGAGCGCGGCGAGATTCGTGAGGTGGCCGATCGAGCGCGCGCGATCGCAGAGGCGGTCGAGTGGGCACGTACAGGTGATGTGGTGCTCGTGGCAGGTAAGGGCCACGAGACAGGGCAGGAGGTACACGGGGTGAAGCACCCGTTCGACGACCGCGCGGTACTGGCGGAGGCGATCGACCGAAGGATCGGAGGCGGGGCATGATCCCGATGACTCTCTCCCGTATCGCGGAGATCGTCGGCGGCCGGTTGTCGGATGTGGACGACCCATCTCGAGTCGTATCCGGCAGTGTCGAGTTCGATTCGCGGAAGGTGACCTCGGGCGGTCTGTTCCTCGCCTTGCCGGGTGCGCGGGTCGACGGCCACGAGCACGCTGCGGCAGCTGTCCAAGCGGGCGCTGTCGCGGTGCTCGCCGCACGCGAGGTCGGTGTACCCGCGATCGTCGTTCCGCCGATTCCACCGGAGACCGCCAGTCGTGCGATGGCGCTCGAACACGACCAGGACGGGTCCGGTGCGGCAGTCCTTGCTGCACTGGCGAAGTTGGCTCGGGCGGTGGTCGACGAGCTGACCGAATCGGGTCTCACCGTGATCGGGGTGACGGGTTCCGCAGGGAAGACCTCGACGAAGGATTTGATGGCGGCTGTCCTACGTCCACTGGGATCGGTGGTGGCGCCGCCCGGGTCGTTCAACAACGAACTCGGCCATCCCTGGACGGTGCTGCGCGCCACGGAGTCCACCGACTTCCTGGTGCTGGAAATGTCGGCGCGACACCGGGGCAACATCGCGGCGCTGGCCGCCATCGCGGTCCCGTCGATCGCGGTCGTGCTCAACGTGGGCACCGCGCACCTCGGGGAGTTCGGCTCACGGGAGGCCATCGCGGCGACGAAAGCCGAACTACCCCAAGCCGTTCCGCCCGGTGGTGCGGTGATCCTCAACGTCGACGACGCCACGGTGGCCGCGATGGCCGAGCTGACCCGCGCCCGGGTGGTCCGGGTCAGCAGGGAGCCGGGCGCGGCGGACGTCGACGTGTGGGCCGATGCCGTCACGCTGGATGCGTTGGCGCGGCCACGCTTTCGGCTGCACGCCGCCGGTCGTCAGGTCGACGTCGCGCTGGCGGTGCACGGCGATCACCAGGTATCCAACGCGCTGTGCGCGGCGGCCGTCGCGCTGGAATGCGGCGCCACCATCGAACAGGTGGCAGGTGCGCTGGCCGCGGCGGGCCCGGTATCGCAGCACCGCATGGCGGTCGCGACCCGAGACGACGGCGTGACGATCGTCAACGACGCCTACAACGCCAACCCCGACTCGATGCGGGCCGGGTTGAAGGCGCTGGCCTGGATGGCGCGCGACGGTGGGGGACGCCGCAGCTGGGCGGTGCTCGGCGAGATGGCCGAACTCGGCGACGACGCGATATCCGAGCATGACGACATCGGTCGGCTTGCCGTGCGATTAGATGTGTCACGACTCGTCGTCGTAGGAACCGGGAGGGCTATGAGCGCCATGCACCACGGTGCGGTGATGGAGGGATCGTGGGGCTCTGAGGCCACCATGGTCGCCGACGCCGACGCCGCGCTGGCGTTGCTGCGGGCCGAACTGCGGCCCGGCGACGTGGTGCTGGTCAAGGCGTCCAACGCGGCGGGGCTGGGCTCATTGGCCGACGCTTTGCTCGATCTTGGGGCCGCCGAGTCCACCGACGGGGACGACGGATGAGGCAGATCCTCATCGCCGTCGGCATCGCGCTGACGGTGTCGATCCTGCTGACCCCGGTGCTGATCCGGCTGTTCACCCGGCAGGGGTTCGGCCACGAGATCCGCGAGGACGGGCCGCCGAGCCACCACAAGAAGCGGGGCACCCCGTCGATGGGCGGGGTGGCGATCGTCGCCGGGATCTGGGCCAGCTACCTGGGCACCCACCTGGTCGGCATCGTCATGGACGGCAAGGGCCCGTCGGCCTCGGGCCTGCTGGTGCTCAGCCTGGCCACCGCGCTCGGCCTGGTCGGCTTCCTCGACGACCTGATCAAGATCAGGCGGGCACGCAACCTCGGCCTGAACAAGACCGCCAAATCGGTCGGGATCCTGGCCGCCGCGGTGATCTTCGGGGTGCTGGCGCTGCAGTTCCCCAACGCCGACGGCCTGACGCCGGGCAGCGCCGAGCTGTCCTACGTCCGCGAGATCGCCACGGTCACGCTGCCGCCCGCGATCTTCGTGCTGTTCTGCGTCCTGATCGTCAGCGCCTGGTCGAACGCGGTGAACCTGACCGACGGCCTGGACGGGTTGGCGGCCGGCGCGATGGCCATGGTGTGTGCGGCCTACGTGCTGATCACGTTCTGGCAGTTCCGCAACGCCTGCGCGATCACCCCCGGGCTCGGCTGCTACAACGTGCGCGATCCGCTGGACCTGGCGATCATCGCCGCGGCCACCGCGGGCGCGTGCATCGGCTTCCTGTGGTGGAACGCCGCGCCGGCCAAGATCTTCATGGGCGACACCGGTTCGCTCGCACTCGGCGGCATCATCGCCGGGCTTTCGGTCGCCAGCCGCACCGAGATGCTCGCGGTGGTGCTCGGCGCGCTGTTCGTCGCCGAGGTGGTATCGGTGGTCGTGCAGGTCATGGCGTTCCGCACCACCGGGCGCCGGGTGTTCCGCATGGTGCCGTTCCACCACCACTTCGAGCTGGTGGGCTGGGCGGAGACGACCGTCATCATCCGGTTCTGGCTGTTGACGGCGATCGCCTGCGGGCTGGGGGTGGCGCTGTTCTACAGCGAATGGCTCACCACCGTCGGGGCCTGACGTGACCGACCTCGCTCCGCTGGTGCGCGGCGCCCGGGTGTTGGTGACCGGCGCCGGCCTCACCGGGCGCTCGGTCAGCGCCGTGCTCGAACCCACCGGCGTGCGGTTGACGATCTGCGACGACGACCCGTTGGCGCTGCAGCGGCTGATCACCCCCGCCGCCGTCGTGACGACCGCGCAGGCCGAGGCCAACATCGGCGACTACGCGCTGGTGGTCACCAGCCCGGGCTTCTCCCCGGCCACCCCGGTGCTGGCCGCCGCGGCCCGCGCGGGCGTGCCGATCTGGGGCGACGTCGAGCTGGCGTGGCGGCTGGACCGCGCGGGCCGGTTCGGGCCGCCGCGTCGCTGGCTGGTGGTGACCGGCACCAACGGCAAGACCACCACCACCTCGATGCTGTACGCGATGCTGGTCGCCGCGGGCCGGCGAGCGGTGCTGTGCGGCAACATCGGCAACCCGGTGCTCGACGTGCTCGCCGAACCGTCGGACATCTTGGCCGTCGAGCTGTCCAGCTTCCAGCTGCACTGGGCCCCATCGGTGCGACCGGACGCCGGGGTGGTGCTCAACGTCGCCGAAGACCACCTGGACTGGCACGGGTCGCTGCAGGCCTACGCGCGCGACAAGGCCCGCGTGCTCGACGGCCGGGTCGCCGTGGTCGGGCTCGACGACCCGGTGGCCTCGGGCCTGCTCGAGACGGCCGCGGCGTCGGTGCGCACCGGTTTCCGGCTCGGGGAGCCGGGCCCGAATGAGCTCGGCGTGCGCGACGGGATGCTGATCGACAACGCGTTCGGCGACCAGGTGCGGCTGGCCGAGGTAGCCACGCTCCCAC